>JAFLBT010000020.1 GCA_017302935.1 Flavobacteriales bacterium
CTAATTCTTTCGTAAAACCGGTTGAAACACCATTAATCATGTTACTAATTAATGCTCTGTATAAACCGTGTTTTGATCTATGATCTTTGTGGTCAGAAGATCTTTCCACAATTACTTGACCATCTTCAATTTTAACACTAACATCTGAAAAGTCTTGTGTTAATTGACCTAACTTTCCTTTTGCTGTAACTACTCCTTCATTCACTTCTACAGTTACACCGGCAGGAATTACAATTGGATTTTTACCTATTCTTGACATTGTTTAGTGTTTTATTAGTATACGTAACAAATAACTTCTCCTCCAACATTTAATTGTTTAGCTTGCTTTCCGGTCATTAAACCTTTAGAAGTAGAAACAATTGCAATTCCTAATCCGTTAAGGATTCTTGGAAGTTCTGATGAACCAGCATATTTACGTAAACCTGGTTTACTAATTCTTTGGATATCTCTGATTACAGGCTCTTTAGTATCTTTATCATACTTTAAAGCAATTTTGATTGTTCCTTGAACAGAACTGTCATCAAATTTGTAACTTAAGATATATCCTTGATCGAATAAAATCTTTGTGATTTCTTTTTTAAGATTAGAAGCCGGAATTTCTACCACTTTGTGGTTAGCTTTTACAGCATTTCTAACTCTCGTAAGATAATCGGCAATAGGATCTGTATACATATGTATCGATTTGCGGTAACGGTTTTCAATAAAAACTATTTCTATTGAACCTGAAACCAATTAAAAATAATTTACCAACTAGATTTTTTAACACCAGGGATTAAACCTTGGTTAGCCATTTCACGGAAAGTTACACGTGAAATACCGAATTGTCTCATGTACCCTCTTGGTCTTCCTGTTAATTTACAACGATTGTGTAAACGAACCGGAGAAGCATTTCTCGGTAATTTTTGTAAGCCTTCATAATCACCAGCTTCTAATAAAGCTTTTCTTTTTTCAGCATACTTATCTACCGCTTTTTGTCTTTTTACCTCACGGGCTTTCATTGATTCTTTAGCCATAACTTAATTCTTTTTAAAAGGTAATCCTAATTCTGCTAATAATGATTTTGCTTCTTTATCTGTTTTGGCAGTAGTTACAAAAGTAATATCCATACCGGCAATTTTGTTTACTTTGTCAATATCAATTTCCGGGAAAATGATTTGCTCCAAAACACCAAGGTTATAATTACCTCTACCATCAAAACCAGTTGCTTTAATACCATTAAAGTCTCTTACACGAGGCAAAGAAGATGTAATCAATCTATCTAAAAATTCATACATTCTTTCTCCACGTAAAGTTACTTTAGCACCAATTGGCATTCCTTTTCTTAATTTAAAAGACGCAACGTCTTTTTTAGAAATAGTAGCTAAAGCTTTTTGACCTGTGATTTTAGTCAACTCGTCCACTGCATAATCAACCAATTTCTTGTCTGAAACAGCAGCTCCAACACCACGGCTTACAACGATTTTTTCCAACTTAGGAACTTGCATTACGTTTTTGTAACCGAACTCTTCTTTCAAAGCAGGGATAACTCTGCTTTTATATTCTTCTTTTAGTCTAGGGATATAAGCCATTACTATAATACTTGATTAGATTTTTTTGAAAATCTTACTTTCTTATCTCCTTCTACTTTGAAACCAACTTTAGTTACTTTTTTTGACTTAGGGTCAATTAAAGAAAGGTTGGAAATTTGAATAGGAGCTTCTTTTTTCACGATTCCACCTTGAGGGTTTTTTGCACTTGGTTTAGTGTGAACTGAAACCATGTTTGTACCTTCAACAATCGCTTTATTAGCGTCAACAAAAACACGTAAAACTTTACCTTCAGTACCTTTATGGTCTCCGGCAATTACTCTTACGATGTCTCCTGATTTAATTTTTAACTTTGCCATCATTAATCGATTTAAAGCACCTCAGGTGCTAATGATACAATTTTCATGAATTGTTTTTCACGAAGTTCTCTGGCAACCGGACCAAAAACACGAGTTCCTCTCATTTCACCTGCAGCGTTTAACAATACACATGCGTTATCGTCAAAACGGATATAAGATCCATCAGCTCTTCTCACTTCTTTTTTAGTACGTACAACAACTGCAGTTGAAACAGCACCTTTTTTTACGTTTCCATTCGGTGTTGCATCTTTAATTGACACTACAATTTTATCTCCAACAGAGGCATAACGACGTTTCGTTCCTCCTAAAACACGGATAGTCAAAACTTCTTTTGCTCCTGTGTTATCTGCTACTTTTAATCTAGATTCCTGTTGTACCATAATTACTTCGCTCTTTCAATGATTTCAACTAATCTCCAACATTTTGATTTACTTAAAGGACGCGTTTCGCTAATTCTTACCGTATCTCCAATGTTACAGTCATTTTTTTCGTCGTGTGCAACATATTTTTTTGTTTTTAACACGAACTTACCGTATAATGGGTGTTTCACTTTTTTAGTTTCAGAAACAACAATGGATTTCTCCATTTTGTTACTAGTTACTACACCAATTCTCTCTTTTCTTAAATTTCTTTTTTCCATCTTTCAGCTAGCTTACAATTATTGTAACTCTCTTTTACTTAGCTCAGTGTTTAATCTCGCAATTACTCTTCTCATTGTTCTAATTTGAAGAGGGTTTTGAATTGGAGATATAGTATGAGTCGTTTTTAGATCGGCATAAGTTTTTTTAGACTGACTAAGTTTTTCTTGTAACTCAGCTACAGATAGACTTATAATTTCTGATTGTTTCATAATGAATATAAGATTATGCTTCGAAATCTCTAGCAACAACAAATTTAGTTTTTACGGGTAGTTTTTGAGCGGCCAAACGCAATGCTTCTTTTGCAACTGCAAGAGGTACTCCACCTACTTCAAACATGATTCTTCCGGGTTTAACAACGGCAGCCCAATATTCAACTGCACCTTTACCTTTACCCATACGTACTTCAAGAGGTTTCTTAGTAATTGGTTTGTCCGGGAAAATTTTGATCCATAATTGACCTTCTCTTTTCATAAAACGGGTAGCTGCGATACGAGCTGCCTCAATTTGACGAGAAGTTAAAAAAGCTGAATCCATTGATTTGATTCCAAACATACCGTTAGAAAGCATGTGACCTCTTTGAGAATCACCTTTCATTCTACCTTTTTGTACCTTACGATACTTTGTTCTTTTAGGCTGTAACATTTTCTTTTAATTTAAAAAATTACTTTCTTTTACGAGAATTTGATTTCCCATTTGGCTTTCCTCCTTTTGGAGCGTCACCACCTTTTCCACTACCTGCAGCTTGTTTTTTGTCCATACCTACAAGTGGAGAAAGATCTCTCTTTCCGTAAACTTCACCTTTCATGATCCATACTTTGATACCCATTCTACCATAAGTAGTATGTGCTTCAGCCAAAGCATAATCAATATCGGCTCTGAAAGTTGATAGAGGAATTCTTCCTTCTTTGAAACCTTCTGAACGTGCCATTTCAGCTCCATTCAAACGACCAGAAATCAAAACTTTAATACCTTCTGCATTCATACGCATTGCTGCTGCAATAGCCATTTTAATAGCTCTTCTGTATGAAATACGGCTTTCGATTTGACGAGCAATGCTTGTTGCAACTAAATAAGCATCTAACTCTGGTCTTTTGATTTCAAAGATGTTAATTTGAACCTCTTTGTCAGTAATCTTTTTAAGCTCTTCTTTCAACTTGTCTACCTCTTGACCGCCTTTTCCGATAATGATACCAGGTCTAGCTGTAGTGATAGTAACGGTTACAAGTTTTAAAGTTCTCTCAATGATTACTTTTGATACACTAGCTTTTGATAAACGAGCATGAATATACTTTCTGATTTTATAATCTTCGGCAATTTTATCACCGTAATCATTTCCACCATACCAGTTTGAATCCCATCCTCTGATGATACCAAGTCTGTTTCCAATTGGATTTGTCTTTTGTCCCATCTTATTTATTAATTGCTTTGTGTGTTATTACTAGCTCCAAGCACGATTGTTACGTGGTTAGAACGCTTTCTAATTCTGTGTGCACGACCTTGAGGAGCAGGACGAAGTCTTTTCAACATCATTCCTCCATCTACTCTGATCTCTTTTACAAATAAAGCTGCTTCTTCAATACTTGCATCTGCATTTTTAGATTGCCAATTTGCAATTGCAGATAACAATAATTTTTCTAATTTTCTAGAAGCTTCTTTTTGACTAAATCGTAATACATTTAGTGCTTTTTCCACTTTCTGACCTCTTACCAAGTCTGCTACCAAGCGCATTTTTCTAGGTGAAGTAGGGCAGTTATTCAATTTCGCGAAAGCTATCGACTTATTAGCCTCTTTTCTCGCATCTGCTGTTTCTCTTTTACGAACTCCCATTGCTTCTTATTTTTTACCTTTATTTTTAGCACCTGCATGACCTCTAAATGATCTTGTTGGTGAAAACTCTCCTAATTTGTGTCCTACCATGTTTTCTGTTACATAAACCGGTACAAACTGACGACCATTGTGTACTGCGATTGTTTGTCCAACGAAATCCGGAGTAATCATTGAAGCTCTTGACCAAGTTTTGATCACAGCTTTGTTTGATTTCTCAACGTTTTCAAGAACTTTTTTATCTAATTTGTAATGTACAAATGGACCTTTTTTTAATGAACGTGCCATGTCTATCTAATTATTTCTTTCTGCGTTCAACAATATACTTATTACTTGGGCTAACTTTAGAACGAGTTCTATAACCTTTTGCAGGTAAACCTTTTCTAGAGCGTGGGTGACCTCCAGAAGAACGTCCTTCACCACCACCCATTGGGTGATCTACAGGGTTCATTGCAACTGGTCTTGTTCTTGGTCTTCTTCCTAACCATCTTGATCTACCTGCTTTTCCAGATACAATCAATTGGTGGTCAGAATTTGAAACCGCACCAATAGTAGCCATACATGTTAACAAGATAAGTCTTGTTTCTCCAGAAGGCATTTTGATAGTAGCATATTTTCCATCTCTTGCCATTAACTGAGCAAACGTACCAGCTGAACGAGCAATAATTGCTCCTTGACCCGGACGCAACTCAATACAAGAGATAACTGTTCCTAGAGGAATTTTACTTAAAGGTAAAGCATTTCCGATTTCTGGACCTGCATTTTCACCTGAAACAACAGTTTGACCAACACTTAATCCGTTTTGAGCAATAACATATGCTTTTGCTCCGTCTGCATAACTTAATAAAGCAATAAATGCGGTTCTGTTCGGATCATATTCGATTGATTTTACAACAGCAGGAACTCCCGCTTTTGTTCTTTTAAAATCAATCATACGATACTTTTGTTTGTGACCACCGCCTGTGTAACGCATGGTCATTTTTCCTTGACTATTTCTACCTCCTGAGTTTTTTTTCGGTGCCAATAATGACTTTTCCGGCTTATCAGTTGTAATGGCGTCAAAACCATTCACAACTCTAAAACGCTGACCCGGGGTAATAGGTTTTAATTTTCTAACTGACATTACTTATTAGATATTGTTATAAAAATCAATTGTTTCTCCTTCTTGTACTTCTACAACTGCTTTTTTGTAAGCATTTGTTTTAGCACTAATCATACCGCTTTTAGTGTACTTTACAGAACGATCCGGTCTTACATTCATGGTATTAACTGCAACAATATTTACTCCATAAGCTGCTTCAATAGCATTCTTAATCTGAATTTTGTTTGCTTTTCTATCTACCACGAAACCATAACGATTGTTAAGCTCACTTTGCTTAGTGATTTTTTCTGTTATGATAGGTTTAATTATGATACTCATAGCCTATTATTTACTTACATTTTGTTCAATTCCTTCTAAAGAACTCTCTAAAAGCACAACTTTATTTGCATTCAAAATAGCGTAAGTGCTTAATTCAGAGTTAGTTACAACATTAGAAGCCTTTAAATTGCGTGACGACAAATATACATTTTTATTTGAATCACCCAACACAAATAAAGATTTTTTATTCTCTAATCCTAAGGCATTCAATAATGTAATAAATTTCTTAGTACTTGGGGTTTCAAAATTGAAATCTTCTAAAACGATTAAATCTGATTCATTTACTTTTTGCGAGAAAACAGATTTACGAGCTAATCTTTTTAATGTTTTGTTTAATTTAAAAGAATAACTTCTTGGTCTTGGTCCAAAAACAGTACCTCCACCTTTGAACAATGGGTTCTTAACACTACCCGCACGAGCAGTACCTGTACCTTTTTGTTTTTTAATTTTACGAGTACTACCAGTTACTTCTGCTCTTTCTTTTGCTTTGTGCGTTCCTTGTCTTTGATTAGCCAAGTATTGCTTTACATCAAGATAAACAGCATGTTTGTTAGGCTCGATAGCGAATACATCGTCAGAAAGTTGAACTTTTCTGCCGGTATCTTTTCCGTTGATATCTAAAACTTTTACTTCCATTACTTCTGAATGATTACATAAGAGTTTTTGTGTCCAGGAACACATCCTTTAACAAGTAATAGATTTTTGTCTGCTACTACTTTTAAAACTCTAAGGTTTTGAATTGTTACATTGTCTCCCCCAGTTCTTCCTGCCATACGCATTCCTTTGAATACTCTTGATGGATAAGAAGAAGCTCCTACAGAACCTGGTGCTCTTAAACGGTTATGTTGACCATGAGTAGCTTGTCCAACACCACCAAAACCGTGACGTTTTACAACCCCTTGGAAACCTTTACCTTTTGATACACCTTGTACATCAACAAATTCTCCTTCGTTGAATAGATCTACCGTGATTAAATCACCTAATTTATACTCTGTTTCAAACTCTTGAAATTCAACGACTTTTTTCTTAGCAACAGTACCTGCTTTTTTAAAGTGACCTACAGCCGCTTTAGTAGCATGTTTCTCTGCTTTGTCATCGAAACCAAGTTGAAACGCATGATACCCGTCAACCTCTTTGGTTCTGACTTGGGTAACGACACAAGGACCAGCTTCAATTACAGTACAAGGAATGTTTTTCCCGTTCTCATCGAAGATACTAGTCATGCCGATTTTTTTACCAATTAACCCAGACATATTAAACTATTTATAAATGATTAAAAATTCTTTTTGTTTTGTATTAAGACAAGAGTATTAAGCATTAAGAGAATGTCTTAATACTTAATACTTTCATCTTTGTACATTTATCACACTTTGATTTCAACTTCAACACCACTTGGCAACTCTAATTTCATTAGGGCATCAATGGTTTTAGAAGAGGAAGAATAGATATCTAACAATCTTTTGTATGAACTCACTTCAAACTGCTCTCTCGCTTTTTTGTTAACGTGTGGAGAACGTAAAACAGTGAATATTTTTTTGTGCGTTGGTAATGGAATTGGCCCAGTTACAACAGCTCCGGTACTTTTTACCGTTTTTACGATTTTTTCTGCTGATTTATCAACCAACATGTGATCGTAAGATTTTAATTTTATTCTGATTTTTTGACTCATTTTCGTTAAAATTAAGCGTTACCTTTTGCTTTTTTAATTACTTCTTCTGAGATGTTAGAAGGAGTTTGTTCATAATGTGAGAATTCCATTGTTGAAGTTGCTCTTCCAGAAGACAATGTTCTTAAAGTAGTAACATAACCAAACATTTCAGAAAGCGGAACAAAAGCTTTAATTGTTTTTGCACCAGCTCTATCTCCCATGTCGTTTACTTGACCTCTTCTTCTGTTCAAATCTCCAACAATATCACCCATGTTTTCTTCCGGAGTGATTACTTCAATTTTCATGATTGGCTCAAGAATTACAGCTCCAGCAGCTTTAGCAACTTCTTTGTAACCCAT
This sequence comes from Flavobacteriales bacterium, assembly GCA_017302935.1. Classification (GTDB taxonomy): domain Bacteria; phylum Bacteroidota; class Bacteroidia; order Flavobacteriales; family Flavobacteriaceae; genus Flavobacterium. The sequence continues at coordinate 7,778 of JAFLBT010000020.1, forward strand.
TTTAGCAGCCAATTCGAAAGAAAGTGCATCCGAATCCACAGGGTGGAAAGATCCGTCTAACAAAGTAACTTTTAAACTATCTACAGTATATCCGGCTAATGGACCTTGTTTCATCGCTTCTTTGAAACCTTTTTCAACAGCAGGAATATATTCTTTAGGAACGTTACCTCCTTTTACTTCATTCACAAACTGTAATCCAACAGGCACTTTACCATCAACTTCATCAGCAGGTGACAATCTGAAAACGATGTCTCCAAATTTACCACGTCCACCAGATTGTTTTTTGTATGTTTCTCTATGTTGAGCAGCTTTTGTGAAAGCTTCTTTGTATTCAACTTGTGGCTCACCTTGGTTTACCTCAACTTTGAATTCACGTTTCATACGATCAACTAAGATATCTAAGTGTAACTCACCCATACCAGAGATGATTGTTTGACCTGAAGCCTCATCCGTTCTAACGGTAAATGTTGGATCTTCTTCCGCTAATTTAGCTAAAGCCATACCCATTTTATCTACGTCAGCTTTTGTTTTAGGTTCAATTGCAATACCAATTACCGGATCAGGGAATTTCATTGACTCAAGAATAATTGGGTGTTTTTCATCACACATTGTATCTCCAGTCTTGATATCTTTAAATCCAACTGCTGCACCAATATCTCCAGCCTCAATAAATTCGATTGGATTTTGTTTATTAGCGTGCATTTGATAGATACGAGAAATTCTTTCTTTGTTTCCAGAACGTGTATTCAAAATATATGAACCTGCATCTAAACGACCTGAATAAGCACGGAAGAAAGCTAAACGACCAACATAAGGGTCAGTAGCAATTTTAAATGCCAAAGCAGCAAACGGCTCCTTTGGATCAGGACGACGCATAATTTTCTTTTGGTCTTCTTCTAATAAATCAGCATCATCAGGGTGAATTCCTTCAATACCTTCTTTATCTAAAGGAGATGGTAAATATTTACATACTGCATCTAACATAAACTGAACTCCTTTGTTTTTAAAAGAAGATCCTGCAATCATAGGAATGATAGCCATGTCAATTGTAGCTGCACGTAATGCATTGTTGATTTCCTCCTCAGTGATTGAGTTCTCATCTTCCATATACTTATCAAGAAGATTCTCATCATACGTTGCAATCTCTTCAATAAGTTTAGAACGATATTCTTTAACTTCATCAACCATATCAGCTGGAATGTCAACAATATCAAAAGTAGCTCCTTGTGTTTCATCATGCCATACGATAGCTTGATTTTTTACTAAGTCAACTACTCCTTTGAAATCTTGTTCTTCTCCAATTGGCAAAGTAATGGCAACTGCATTAGACTTCAACATGTCTTTTACTTGTTGACAAACACCTAAGAAGTTTGACCCTTGACGGTCCATTTTGTTTACGAATCCCATACGAGGAACTCTATATTGGTCAGCAAGTCTCCAGTTTGTTTCTGATTGAGGCTCAACACCATCAACAGCACTAAACAAGAACACTAATCCATCCAATACACGCAATGAACGGTTTACCTCAACGGTAAAGTCAACGTGTCCTGGAGTATCAATAATGTTAAAGTGATACGGTTTAGACTCAGGTAAAACTTTCCCTTGGCTGGTTGGAAAATTCCACTCACAAGTTGTAGCAGCAGAAGTAATGGTAATACCTCTTTCTTGCTCTTGTGCCATCCAGTCCATAGTAGCTGCACCATCGTGTACCTCACCTATTTTATGTGATTTACCAGTATAAAATAGAATACGCTCAGTTGTTGTTGTTTTACCAGCATCAATGTGAGCCGCAATTCCAATATTTCTTGTATATTTTAAATCTCTAGCCATTTCTTTATGAATTAAAATCTAAAGTGAGAGAACGCTTTGTTAGCCTCAGCCATTTTATGCGTATCCATTCTTTTCTTAACTGCCGCTCCTTCTTCTTTAGCTGCTGCTAAAATTTCTGAAGCTAATTTACCAGCCATTGATTTTTCGTTTCTTCTTCTTGCATAAAGAATCATCCATTTGATAGCATAGGAAATCTTTCTATCCGGACGAATTTGCATAGGAATTTGGAAAGTAGCTCCACCCACTCTGCGTGAACGAACCTCTACGTGAGGCATAACATTTGTTAATGCATCTTTCCATACTTCTAAAGCAGATTTTTCAGCATCTTGCTTTTTTGTTTCCACTATTTCTAAAGCATCATAGAATACTTTGAAAGCGGTAGATTTTTTACCATCCCACATTAAGTTGTTTACAAAACGTGTTACCAATTGATCATTGAATTTTGGATCCGGTAAAAGAGGTCTTTTTTTGGCCTGTCTTTTTCTCATGTCTTTTCTTTAAAAGTTTCTAATTACTTTTTCTTTGCGGGTGCTGCTGGTTGACCTGGTTTTGGACGTTTTGCACCATATTTTGAACGACGTTGCGTACGACCTGCTACTCCAGCAGTATCTAATGCACCACGTACAATATGGTATCTTACACCTGGTAAATCTTTTACCCTTCCGCCTCGCACTAATACTATCGAGTGCTCTTGTAGATTGTGTCCTTCTCCCGGGATGTATGCATTTACCTCGTTTCCGTTTGTCAAACGAACCCTTGCAACCTTTCTCATTGCTGAGTTTGGTTTTTTAGGCGTCGTTGTGTAAACACGAGTACACACACCTCTTCTTTGAGGACAAGAATCTAAAGCAGCCGATTTACTCTTCTTAGTTACTTGGGCTCTCCCTGTTCTTACTAATTGTTGAATTGTTGGCATAATTAATACTAAAAATTTCTATGTTTTTAAATTTACCCTATTTTTAGGGGTTGCAAATGTAGTAATATTTTTTATCAAAACAAATCATAATTTATTTATTTTGTTTGAGTTGGATTTTTTGTAGGTGCTGAGGGACTGAGGTGCTGAGGGACTGAGTTTTCAAATACAAGTATCAAGAGAAAATTTGAAATAGAAAATTGATTTTGCTTCATCCCTCCTCCTAATAGTCGCGAAGCTTCGGGAGAAAGCCCGGCTTGGAATGAAAAGCAGAACAAAGACCCTATACCATATCTCCTTTTTTTGCGTTACTTTTATCGAAATTAAAAATGCGTTGAAAAAGTTTGCTCTACTATTAATATCACTCATGTTTTTCTTGAATGGAAAAGCACAACAAGTGTATTTATCTATTGTAGGACAAAACAAATCTGAAACCAAAACAATCGATTCCATTGGTTACACTAAACAATTTCAAAACGCAAAAGGAGTTGTTGATGAGACCCGTAATTTTTCAACAATCCTTTTTCAGTCCGGTTATTTGGAGTCAAAAATTGTGAATAACCAAAAACAAAACGACTCTACTTTTTTATTTCAATTTAAACTCGGAAAAAAAACTTCACACCTACATATATATATAGGTGAGGAAAATCAATTTTATTTAAATGATGAATATAAACTGAAAAATGATACTTTAAAATTACCCATTTATCAGGTTCCGCAATTTATGAATGGAATTTTAAAGCTTATGGAAGCCACCGGATATTCTCTAGCAAACTTAAAACTGATCAACTTTAAAAAAATAAATCAATCGTTGCATGCTGATTTAAACATTCAAGCAAACAAAAAAAGAATTGTAAATGATATCATTATAGAAGGTTTTCCAAAGTTTCCAGAAAATTACCGAAAGAACTTGAAGAAAATGTTCGCCAAACAAACTTTCAATCAATCCAATTTAGACAAGCTTTTCCGAACTGTTGAAAGCTATCGATTCATTTCGCAAACCAAATATCCGGAGATTTTATTCACTCAAGATTCTACTAAAATTTATCTCTATTTAGAAAAAGCCAAAGCCAATCGGTTTGATGGATTCATAGGATTCAACAATGATGAAGGCGGAAAAGTGAATTTTAATGGCTACGTAGATTTACTTTTACACAATTTATTGCATTCCGGCGAGCAATTCTCCATTTTTTGGAAAAGTGACGGAAATGAACAAACTACTTTTAACGTAGGACTTCAACTTCCTTATATTTTTAAAAGTTCATTCGGATTAAAAACTGAACTACAAATTTTTAAACAAGACAGCACTTTTCAAAACACAAGAACTTCAATTGATTTAGGCTATTTTTTTAACTACAACAAAAGAGTTTATGTGGGCTACCAATCCTCTGAATCGAGTGATATTCAAAATGTAAATTCTAATTTTATAAGTGATTTCAAAAATGCTTTTGTTACCGGTCAATTTGAATATATCGATTTTAAAATTGGTGATTTTCTTTTTCCTGAAAAAACAGTCATTCATTTAAAATCAGGAATTGGAAGCCGAAAATCTAAAATTGATGATCAAAATCAGTTTTTTGTTCAAGTTGAACTCAAACACAATTTTTATCTAAATGCTAAAAATATTTTTCATCTAAAATCGCAAAACTATTATTTAAACAGTAATTCATATGTTGTGAACGAATTACATCGTTTTGGCGGAATTAATTCGATTCGAGGATTCAACGAGAACAGCTTACAGGGAAGTATTTTTTCTTCACTTTTAACCGAATATCGCTATGTTTTATCTTCCGGCATGTATATGCATTCTATTATTGATTATGGTTACTTTCAAGACCAAACCAATAATGTGAAAGATTCTCTTTTAGGATTAGGTTTTGGTTTTGGATTGTTGACTAAAAATGGCCTTTTTAATTTGGTTTATGCGAATGGAAGCATCGGCAATCAAGAGATTAAACTTTCCAATTCAATTGTACATATTAGTTTTAAGACGAGTTTTTAAATTCGTAAAAAACCTTACCTTTGCCCCATGGAAAAAGACAATCAGATTTTTGGAATTAGAGCTATTATTGAAGCGATTCAAGCCGGAAAAGAAGTAGACAAAGTGTTTATTCAAAAAGATGCTCAAGGTGATTTGATGCGGGACTTGATGAAAACAATGAAAGCTAACAAAATCAATTTTACCTATGTTCCGGTTGAAAAACTAAATCGATTAACTTCAAAAAATCATCAAGGTGCAGTGGCTAGCATAGCACCTATTTCTTTTGTTGACCTAGAAACATTAGTGACAAATGTTGTTGATAGCGGAAAAACTCCTTTGTTTTTAATTTTAGATCAACTTTCAGATGCTCGTAACTTTGGAGCCATCATTCGAACAGCTGAATGTACGGGAGTTGACGGAATTATCATTGGCAAACAAGGTGCAGCTCCAGTAAACGGCGATACTGTTAAAACCAGTGCCGGTGCAGTTTTTAATGTACCTATTTGTAAAGTGGAACATATTAAGGACGCTATTTTTTACCTTCAAGGTTCCGGTATAAAAACCATAGCCGCAACTGAAAAAACAGACGATTCTATTTATGATCTTTCGCTAAGTGAACCATTAGCCATTATTATGGGTAGTGAAGACAGGGGTGTAAATCCTTCTGTTTTGAAAATAGTAGATGAAAAAGCTAAACTTCCGATGTTTGGCACTATTTCATCTTTGAATGTTTCTGTTGCTTGCGGTGCTTTTTTATATGAAGTAGTGAGACAGAGACGGTAATTAACTTAAAAGATGCAAGGTTATACCTTACAGGTTTTATGACCTGTTAGGTGTAAAATTCAGAAAAAATCATTTTTCTTTTTCTGGTTTATAATCATACAACACATTTTTATCTATTTTGAAAAATGTGAACTCCTCCTCTATTTCTTCAGGTTTTGGCGGATTTACAAAATTTCCATTTTCATCAAAACGTTTCATAAACGGATCGTTCTCAGGATTAAAATCCGGTTTTTCCCATTCATATCGAATTGGTTTTTTATATTTTTCTGCTTTATAAGCTAGAGAAAAAATAAACCCGGTGATGAATCCTGCCAAATGCCCTTCCCAAGAAACCTGATTATCAACTTCAGGAAAAATATACCAAACCATACCTCCATAAAGCATTACAATCAATAAAGACAATGCTACCAAGCGATAGTATCCGGTTTGGATTCCTTTAAAGAATATAAAACTTACTAAAACATAAATTAATCCACTCGCACCTATATGATAACTTTCTCTACCAATGATCCAGGTCCCTAAGCCGGAAAAAAGTATGCCAAAAACCAGTACATGAAACGAAACTTCTCTGTAAAAATAACGTATAGAAGCAATTAGAAATAATAAAGGAATAGAATTATTGTACAGATGTTTGATGTCACCATGTAAAAACGGACTCAAAACAACTCCTTTTAAACCACTAAGTGTCCTGGGTAATATTCCAAAAGTACTTAAATCAATTTTGAATCTGACTTCTACCCAAAAAACAATCCACATAGCGAGTACAAAAAATAAAGGCCAAGCGATTACTGAAGTAGAAAAAACGAAAGATTTTTGTTTCATAAAAACAATCATATCAAAAATGCAACCAAAACGAAAGTAATGCTTTTTTGTCAGAAAACCGTATTTTTACACCATGGAAGCACCACTTGCCGAACGCATTCGGCCTCAACATTTATCGGAATACATCAGTCAGTTGCACTTGGTTGGCGAACAGGGTTCTTTGACGCATCAAATTGCAAAAGGAATCATTCCCAGTTTAATTCTTTGGGGACCGCCCGGAACCGGAAAAACAACTTTGGCACAAATTATGGCTCAAGAAAGCAAACGACCATTTTTTACGTTAAGTGCTATTAATTCTGGGGTAAAAGACATTCGAGAGGTCATTGACAAAGCCAAAACAAGTGGAGGATTATTCACAGCAAAAAACCCGATATTATTTATTGATGAAATTCATCGCTTTAGCAAATCACAACAAGATTCTTTGTTGGCTGCAGTTGAAAAAGGTTGGGTTACGCTTATTGGTGCTACTACCGAAAACCCAAGTTTTGAAGTGATTCCCGCATTATTGTCAAGATGTCAGGTATATGTATTAAATCCTTTCTCCAAAGAAGATCTAGAGCAATTGTTATATCGAGCCATTGAGCATGATGAAATTTTAAAAACCAAAAATATAAACCTGATAGAAACTGAAGCTCTTTTACGGCTTTCGGGTGGTGATGGTAGAAAATTGTTGAATATTTTTGAATTGATTATTAATGCAACCGAAGAAAATGCGATAGTAATTACGAATGAAAAAGTAATGCAATTGGTTCAAAAAAACACGGTTTTATATGATAAAACGGGCGAACAACATTATGATATTGTTTCCGCTTTCATAAAATCTATTCGCGGAAGCGACCCAAATGGTGCTGTGTATTGGCTTGCCAGAATGATTGAAGGTGGCGAAGATGTAAAGTTTATTGCTCGAAGAATGCTCATTTTAGCCAGTGAAGATATTGGAAATGCCAATCCAACAGCATTGATTATGGCGAACAATACTTTTCAAGCTGTGACTACAATTGGCTACCCGGAAAGTCGGATTATTTTGAGTCAATGTGCAATTTACTTGGCCACTTCAGCGAAAAGTAACGCAAGTTATTTAGCCATCGGGAAAGCTCAACAAATCGTAAAACAAACAGGGGATTTACCTGTTCCTTTGCATTTACGAAATGCTCCTACCAAATTGATGAAAGAATTGGGCTATGGCGATGAATACAAATACGCTCATGATTTTGACAACAACTTTGCAGAGCAAGAATTTTTACCGGATGAAATTCAAAACACTTCTTTTTACGAACCTGGAAATAATGCTCGAGAAAAAGAATTGCGTATTTTTTTAAAAAACCGGTGGAAAGACAAATACGGATACTAAAATTTCACTTTTACGATTTCTGTAAATAATTGGTCATTGTTGGTATATTCAAAAATCCAATTTTCATCTTTCAGGTATAACATTCCGTTATTTTGACCTTTTTGAGCTAAGAATAAATCTGATTTGCCTGTTGAAGTAAGTTTATATACGGTTTGATTTTGATTGTTTTTTAATATAAACCCTGAAGTAGTTTTTTCAGCAATTAAATTATCATTTGTAGATTCTACTTGACTTACAGTAGATTTTACTACGTCTTTTGTTGTTAAAGACTTGTCTTGATTTCCTTGAAATTTATATTTTAAAGCAAACAATGATTCGAAAATTTGGTCAGTACATTCAGTATACGCTGCTTTAAAATCCTTGTCTTTACTTTTTCCTTCATCACTTTCAAAAACAACTTTATTTTGACAATCTTTGAATACTAAATTCATTTTTGTCCAAACAAAAGTGCCACCTCTCACTAAATCTACTTTTAAAATTTCACACGCCTTTTGAGCTACTTCTAATGGAATATTATTTTCATAATAAGCAATAAAGCCCATTTTTTCTAACTTATTTTTTACTACAGTATTCAATCTATGTTCATTTTCAACTTTCATGAAATCAAACTTAGTAGGTACAACTACATATTGATATTTATTCAACACCTGAGAAAAACCTTGAATACAAAAACCCAAAACTAAAAATAAAACTATTTTTTTCATCTTATTAAATTTAAACTAAAGATACTGTTTTAAGGATAATAAATCAAATACTTGATGGATTTGTTGATTTACTTCTACCTTAAACTCGTTAAAAAAGATGGCATCCAACCCAACATTTAATGCTCCTTCAATATCAGCTTCAATGCTATCGCCAATCATTACACTTTTTTCAACACTAGTTTTAGCACTATTGATGGCGTAATGAAAAATCATCGGATTTGGCTTTTTTACTCCTGCAGATTCAGAGTTCGTAATTGTCTTGAAATATTTTTCAAGATTGGCGTTTTTTATTTTTCCGGCTTGAACGCTCTGAAAACCATTCGTAATAATATGCAAATTATACTTTGGAAATAAATACTTTAATATTTCCTCTGCACCTTCGTAGAGATGGTTAAATTGAGGCAAATAGACAATATATTCTCGTGATAGCAAATGAATTAATTCATCACTCACCTTTTGATTCATCAAATCAAAAACTTCCTTCAATCTTTTATACCGTAGTTCTTCTTGTGAAATTTTTTCCTCTCTGTAAAGCTTCCAATATTTTAAGTTTGTAGGAACATAAAAATGAAGAAATACATCCAATTCCAAATTCAGTTGGTGCTTTTTGAAGATTGTTTCAAAAGCCAATGCTGAATTTTTCTCAAAATCCCACAACGTGTGATCTAAATCAAAAAAGATATCGGATTTGTGGTGGAAGGATTTCATTTGGAGGGAAGGTGAAAGGTAATTGGAAATGGGTTAAAGAGTTATAAATTTATTTTCCTCCTTTAACAATTACAGCATCTTCAATATGATAAATCCAATCGTTCACATCATTATCATTGTATCTGAAATTACCTTCTAAAGTAACATATTGATCTGTTTTTAATCTTGGTGTTGAACCTCTAAACTTGATTCCCATGATGGTTTCCGGCCCGGCTTTTCCGCAAAAAAAACAAGAAGCAAATACGTTTTTACTTAACGCATACGAAACATTATCGATGGGAACAATAAATCCGCTCATCACAATTTTCTTTTTGTTTTTGGCTTTCAATTCTGAATTTACAATTGGAAACATTACTCCGTCAGGATAATCTTTATCCGGTTTTTTAACGTATTTAATAATTCCGAGTAGTCGCCAAGTCAACGTATCAGGTGATGAAAGAAATAATTCTTCTTTTTCAAGCTTAACTTCACTAAAAATTGAGGGAACAAATCCTGCTTTTTGAATAGTCGTAACATTTTCGGAATCCATTTTTGAAAAAGGATATTTCACTTCTAATGAAGCGTCCAACAGAATAAAAACACCAAATAGTAGAAAGAAAAAAATATAAATTTTACGCATTTGCTAAAGTTTTTGAAATATTTAATCGATACGCTTTTACTGCCGGAATGACAGCGGCTAAAATCCCAACAAAGATAGTAACCAAAAACAAAATTCCTTCTTTTTCCCAGATTATTGTCATTGGATTAAAAGCCATTTTAAATTGTTCGTCGGTTGTGCTAGAAATCATAACCAAAGCCAATCTTCCAAAAAGCGTACCAAAGATAAAGCCTACAATGCAAAGCAATAAACTTTCAAACAATACCAACTCTAACATTTGAATTCGTGATGCTCCGGAAACCCTCAACAAGGCAAATTCATATTTTCTTTCTTTCAATCGATTATATAAAGCAATGAAAATGCTTATACCTGAAATCAACATAATTCCATAAGCCAAATACTGTAATGCTTGCAAACCAATTCCGAATAATGAAAATAATCTATTGATTTCTAATGCAGGCATAGCCGCTTGCATTTTTGTGTTTTGAGCAATCATTCTTGGCCAAGAAATAATTCCCATCTTATTTTTAAATTTAATTAAAACTGCGGTAATCTCCTTTGCTTCTTCATGGTCATGGTTGTGTTCATCGCCATCTTCATGTATATGTCCCTCTTCACCATGTGGAGGATTTTCTGTAACTTCATGGTCATGATCGTGATTACAATTTTCATCGTGAACGTGTTCTTCATGGTCGTGTTCATCACCCTCAACATGAACATGACCCTCTTCACCATGTGGGGGATTTTTATCAGAAGATTGAACTTCTTCACCATGATCATGACCATGGTCTGCATGCATCGCCCAAACACTTTCAATTGTGCACAAAACTAAATTATCTATTACTTTGCCTGTTGGCGAAGCAATTCCGACAACCACATACGCATATTCTTCATGGACGTGACCTTCTTCTGCTGAACCGTGTGTTCCAAAAAATTTATCTCCAATTTTAATGTTTAATTTTTTGGCAATTTCACTTCCGATAACCACTTCAAAATTCTTTTCAAAAACTTTTCCTTGAGAAATGGTTGCCGCATATTTTTCAAAATAGTCTGGAGTAGTTCCGACAATTTTGAATCCGCGATAATTGTCACCAAAAGCCAATGGAATAGCAGTTTCTACGAAAGGATGTTTCATCCAAACTTCCGCTTCTTTGTAATCAATATTTCCGGTAGGATCATCAACGTGATAAACAGAAGAAAGTATCAATTGTAACGGACTACCTTGAGCTCCCAAAACCAAATCTACTCCATCAATATTACTTGAAAACTGCTTTTCAAATTGCTCTTGCAATAAAATTAATAATGAAATTATCGCTACCGAAGCGGTTAATAATACCAAACTCAACACCGTGTTCAATGGCTTAAACCAAAGGTTTTTCCAAGCTAATTTTGCTATCATTTAGTTTAAGTTTAATTGGTTAGAAAATTTATCTTTTAATCGTTGGTCGTGCGTCACAATTATCAACGAAGCCTTGTATTCTTTGGACAGCTTTGCTAATAAATCTGCCACTTTAAATGCATTTTCATCATCTAAACTTGATGTTGGTTCATCGGCTAAAAGTAATTTTGGTTCGTTTATTAAAGCTCTTGCAATGGAAACACGTTGTTGCTGTCCAACACTTAAATTGGAAGGCAATTTATACATTTGGTCTTCTAAATCCAATTCTTTTAGTAATGCTATTGCTTTCTCAGTTGCTTTTTTTCCTGTTGCTAACCATGAGGCTAAAACTACATTTTCAAGCACATTTAAAGAAGCTACAAAATGTGATTGTTGTAAAACTAAGCCGATGTTTTTTCCGCGAAAGTGATCCAATTCTTTCTCAGACAAAGAGGAAATAGCAGTTTCTTCAATAGAAATAGTCCCTGAACTGGGTCGCAATAAACCTCCTAAGAGATGCAACAAAGTAGTTTTTCCTTTTCCGGAATTTCCGGTGATTAATAACGCTTCTGAAACATTATTTTTGATATTTGGAAATGAAAAAACCGTATTTGAATTATATGAAAAAGAGAGGCTTTCTGTTTGAATCATTTTTACTTGATTTTTAGAGGTCTAAGGTAGGTAATTTAAAAAAATGAAATGTTAATCAATTCAAAAAAATCAATTTCCTTTTCGCATTCTTTTAGGTCCATACCACAACCAAAAACCGGTTACTACAAAAAGTAATAATGCCATACTTAAAATTGAAGTATAAATCAATTTAAAAACACCTGATTTGATTCCTAAATAATAATCAACAATAGAACCGTCATGAATTTTTTCAATGATATCAGACCTTCGTAAATCAATTTGCAGTAAACTCCCGGTTGCACCATCAAGTTGTACTTCATAAAAATTAGATTTAAAAGTAAATTTAACTATTCCTTTTTCTGGTCGAATATCAATTCTATCAATTTGTGAAGGTTTCGATTCCTTTAAGAAGAGTGCAATTTCCTTTTTTGCATTATTTTGTAAACTATCTAACGCTATAAAATCAACTAATTTCGTTGAAGAACCAGTTTGTGTTTTTGGGAGTAGTAATCCGCCACTATGTTTCTTGATGCCTAACAAAAAACCGGTTATGGCAATTATAAAATAGAATATAAACAAAAAAACTCCGGTTGTACGATGAATTTTTCTGAATATTCGAATTAATTTGGCTTGTTGAACTCTTTTTGAAGCTGTCATTTTATAATTTTCCATCTTCAGCAAAACTGTAATAACCCAATTCACAAACAATCATATGATCTACTAATAAAATATCCAATTGTTTTGCTGCAATTTTAATTTTATTGGTAATTTCTAAATCTGCATCGCTTGGGTATAATTTTCCAGAAGGATGATTATGGCACAAAATAAAGGAAAGTGCATGAAATTCTAATGCTATTTTTAAAATAATTCGAACATCAACTACTGTTCCTGTGATTCCTCCTTTACTAATTTGAGCTTTATGAACTACTTGATTGGAATTATTAAGATAAATAACCCAAAATTCCTCATGAGGTAAATCACCTATTAAAGGATGCATCAATTCAAACACAGTCTTTGTGGTAATAATTTTAGGTAATTCAACAACCAATTCTTCTTTTTTTCGTTTTGCTAATTCTAAGGCTGCAATAATACTTATAGCTTTTGCAGGACCAATTCCATTGAAACTACACAATTGTTGAAAGGATAATTTACTTAAAGAATGTAAACTGTTGTCAGTAGTTTTTAGGATTCTTTTGCTTAATCCAACAGCAGATTCATTTCGTGTTCCTGAACCTAAAATAATGGCTAATAATTCAGCGTCGCTAAGGGAAGACTTTCCTTTAAGTAGTAATTTTTCTCTGGGTTTGTCGTCTTCAGCCCAGTATTTAATGGGGAAAGGTGTTTGATTTTCCATCTGTTTGGCAAATAATAATTAAAAAATGTGCTTATAGTGTAACAAAAATACTATTTTTATAACTAATTTAAAAATCATAAAACAGAAATAATGAAAAAAATCAACCTTCTATTCAGCACAATGCTTTTTGCATTCATAAGTTTATCTGCTCAAGCTCAAACAGCAGACCAAATTATTGATAACTATTTCAAAAACACAGGTGGAGTTGAAAAATACAGAGCGTTAAACGGCACAAAAATGGAAATGACCGTAAATGCTCAAGGAATGGAAATTCCTGTAGAAATGGTTCAACTGAAAGGTGGAAAAATGTACTTAAAAATTAATTTCCAAGGGCAAGAAATTACCCAAATGGCATTTGATGGAAATACAGCATGGTCAACCAATTTTATGACTATGAAAGCTGAAAAAATGGAATCAGAAATGGTTGAAAACATTAAACAAGAGGCAGTAGATTATCCAGACCCATTATTAGACTATAAGTCAAAAGGATATTCAGTTGAATATTTAGGTAAGGAAACCAAAGAAGGTACAGAATGCTATAAACTTAAATTAACCAAAAAACCTCAAATGATTGACGGTCAGAAGGTGGACAATGTAGTTTTCTATTATTTTGATATTGAAAATAATGTTCCTATTATGACAGAAACAGAAATCAAACAAGGACCCGCAAAAGGTCAAATGTCTGTTTCAACCATGAGTGATTATCAAGAAGTGGACGGAATGTATTTTCCTTTTTCAATGAATCAAGGAGGTCAACCCTTAAAAATTAAAAAGATTGTTTTAAATCCAACTGTGGATGAAAAATCATTTATGTTTAAAGAATAATTAAAATCAATCATCATGAAATCCCCATCGTTTTGGGGATTTTTTAAATCATTTTTGTATGAAAAAAATAAATACGTCATTACTCATTTTGGGGTTTTGTTCCCTTTTTACAGCTCAAGCTCAAGATGAAATTGTTTTGAAAGGAAAAGAATTGTATGGTGATTTATCAGCCAGACAAATTGGACCGGCCATCATGAGCGGAAGAATTTCTGATATTGCAAATCATCCAACAAATAATAAGATTCTATACATTGGTGCAGCCGGTGGTGGAGTTTGGAAAAGTGCCGATGGAGGAGCTTCATTTTCTCCAATTTTTGACAAACATATACAATCTATTGGTTGTGTGACAATTGATCCAAATAATCCTGATAATGTAATTTGGGTAGGAACAGGTGAACCTTGGACCAGAAATAGTGTTTCAATAGGAAACGGAATTTATAAATCGGTTGATGGTGGTTTAAACTGGACCAACATGGGCTTACCAAAATCTGACCGAATTACTTCGATTGTGGTTGATCCAAGAAATAGTGATGTAGTTTGGGTTGGTGTTCTTGGGGCTCTTTGGGGTGACAGTGAAGAAAGAGGTATTTACAAAACCACTGATGGTGGTAAAACCTGGGCTAAACAATTGTATGTTGATGCAAAAACGGGTTGTGCTGATTTAGTCATAGATCCTAAAAATCCGGATACGATGTATGCCAGTTTTTGGGAATTCAGAAGAACGGCCTGGTCTTTTAATTCAGGTGGAAATAATTCCGCTTTATTCAAGACAACCGATGGAGGTAAAACTTGGAATAAAATTCAAAACGGATTTCCAAAAGGCCAGTTAGGTCGAATTGCCATTGCCGCCGCTCCTTCAAAACCGGAAGTATTGTATGCAGTTTTAGAAACTCAAGAAGATAAAGATAAAGGATTATACCGCTCAGAAGACGGTGGTAGTTCATGGAAACATTTGAATAGTGATTTCGAATTGGTAGTAAGACCTTTCTATTTTTCAAGAATTACGGTTGACCCGAGAAATCATGATATTGTTTACAAAGCCGGTTTACGAGGTTCTATCAGTAGAGATGGAGGAAAATCTTTTAAGTCATTAGGAAGTATGCATGCTGATATACATGATATCACGGTTGATTTGTTTGACAGTAACCGAATTTATGTAGCAACTGATGGTGGTTTATACCGCAGCTGGGACTCCGGAAACACTTTAGATATTGTTAAAAATCTTCCGCTTTCTCAATACTACCATTTAAGTTTAGACAATGAAGAACCGTATAACATTTATGGTGGATTGCAAGATAACGGTTCTTGGTATGGGCCAAGTAAAAGTGATGGTGGTATAGAAGCAAGAGATTGGCATAGTGTAGGATACGGAGATGGTTTCCGTGTTTTGAAACATCCTACCAAAAAAATCATTTACAGCGAAATGCAAGGTGCCGAAAACATTTGGCGATACAATTTGGAAACAAAAGAATTAAAAACAATTCAACCTTTAGCTGAAAAAGGTGACCCAAAATTGCGTTTTAATTGGAATACGCCTATTGTAACCGGACATCATAATCCGGATAGAATTTATGCAGGTAGTCAATTTGTGCATGTTTCCGATGACATGGGATTAACTTGGCGAAAAATTTCGGGAGATTTAACTACAAATGATCCTACAAAAACCAATACTGAAAAATCCGGTGGTTTATCAGTGGATAATTCAGGAGCAGAAAATCATTGTACCATTTTTACCATTGCAGAATCAACTTTGAATAAAGATGTAATTTGGGCAGGTACAGATGACGGTAATGTTCAAATCACTAGAGATGGTGGAAAAACTTGGACAAACGTTACTTTGAATATCAAAGGTTTACCAAAAAACACTTGGTGTTACCATATAGAAGCAAGTGTCTTTAATGAAGGTACTGCATATGCTGTTTTTGATGGTCATTCTAAAAATGATTACGCCGCTTATGTTTATAAAACAAGTGATTTTGGTAAGACATGGACATCCATTTCTTCTGCTGATATTGATAGTTTTGCCAGAAATATTCAAGAAGATTTTAAAAATCCAAACTTATTATTTTTAGGAACAGAAACCGGGCTTTTCATTACGGTTGATGGTGGAAAAAACTGGTCAAAATTTGAAAACAATATGCCGGCGGTTGCTGTTCATTATATCGATTTGCATCCTAAAACGAATGATTTGGTTTTAGCTACTCACGGTAGAGGAATCATTATTTTAGATGATATTAGTCCGTTAAGACAAATTAATCCTGATGTTCTCAAAAAAGAGTTACACTTTTTTATCTCAAAACCATTTGTAATGAGTGAAAAATCAAGCTTTGGAGGAACTGCATCTGAACTTGAATTTGTTGGACCAAATCCAAATGAATCAGCTCAATTCATATATTATTTGAAAAAAAGACACACTTTTGGAAAAATGGAAATGGAAGTACAAGATTTACAAGGAAATAAAATTGTATCCTTAATTCCTGGCAAACAAAAAGGGATTAATATTGTAACTTGGAGTTTCAATACCAAGAATCCTAAAATTGCCGCTGCAAAAACATTAAGTTTCGGCGGATTTACATCTCCAAGAGTACAAGCCGGAAAATATAAAGTAGTCTTAACGAAAGGAAGTGAACGATTCGAACAAGAATTTGAAGTTATTAATGACCCGAAAAGTGTAATCGCTTTAGAAGACAGAAAAGAACAAGCTAAAGTTACACAAGAACTTTTTGATCGCAACGAATCATTAGCATATATGGTATATGAGCTTGATGAATTGATTGCTTTGAATACTAAAATCATCGAGAAAAATCCTAAAGCTCAAAAAACAAACGGTAAAATTGATTCTGAATTAAATTCGCTAAAAAACACAATGGTGGTAACGACAGGAGATATGTATGTTGGTGCAGCAGAACCTCAGTTAAGAGAAAAATTAAGTACCATTTATGCAACAATTGCTTCACAATTTGACGCACCTTCGCCTTCACAAAAAGCAAATATTGAAAACGTGATGGATTTATACAAAACGGCTCAAACCGGTTTTGAAGCGTTAAAAGCGAAATATAAAAATAAATTGATTGAGCAAGCTACTCAACAAGGTATTCCTTTTGCTTTGAAAACAAAAGAAGAATTCTTGAAAGAACAATAATTAAATTGTTCCTTTACTATCAAAGCCCCGAAAGGGGCTTTTTTTATACTATTTAAAAAGCTTTTACGTTTTCAAATTAAAAAAGATGAAAACGACATTCCTATTTATTTGTCTCTTTTTAAGTAGTTCATTTTTGCATGAGACGTTTCAACAAAAACTTTCAAAAGCGGCTATTGAATTGACCAAAGATAAAGTAACCTATGATTCGTCTTATGTGAGTATAAAATATCCAAACGGTGATGTACCAAAAGACAAAGGCGTTTGCACGGATGTCATAATTCGAGCTTATCGAAAATTAGGAATCGATTTGCAAAAAGAAGTGCATGAAGATTTGAAAGCGAATTTCTCCAAATATCCAAACTTAAAAAAATGGGGCTTAAAGAAACCGGATACGAATATCGATCATCGTAGAGTTCCCAATTTAGAAGTATTTTTTGAACGAAAAGGAGAAAAATTAACCGTAACTAAAAATCCTTCCGATTACAATACCGGTGATTTAGTCACTTGGATGATTGGCGATAAACTTCCGCATATCGGAATTGTGACACACAAAAAATCAGCTGATGGCAAACGCAATTTGATTGTTCACAATGTGGGTAGCGGACAAGTTTTGGAGGACTGTTTGTTTAGTTGGAAGATTGTGGGGCACTTTCGTTATGGTGGATAATGGGGCAATTTGAAAATTTGGCAATGTGTCAATTTAAGTACTGCTAATTGACTAATTGGCTAATTGACTAATTCCTTCACCTCCTCAAAATTCAACCCACCATAATTCCCGGAACTCATCAAAAGCAAAGCAGAATTATCCAAATTAGTTGAAAATAAAAAATCTTTAAATTCGGTTGGATTGGTGTAAATTATCAAATCATTTCTTTTGAAAGATTGTGCGATTTGGTCATACGTTACTTCTTGCAACTGTTTTATTTTGACTGCATCGGGCGAATAAAACACAACGGCAACATCGGCAGCATCCAAAGCTCCTTCGTATTCTTTTAGAAATTCAGCATTCAAACTGCTGTAAGTGTGCAATTCTAAACAAGCTAATAATTTTCTATCGGGATATTGATTTTTTACAGCTTTGGTAGTAGCAGAAACTTTACTGGGTGAATGTGCAAAATCTTTGTAAGCTACTTTTCCTTTTCCTTCTGCAATTTTCTCTAATCGTTTGGATGCTCCTTTAAAACTGGCAATGGCTTCATAAAAATCGGCTTCATCGACCCCCATGTTTTGACAAATCCATTTCGCACCCGCAAGATTGTTCAAATTGTGAGCTCCAAATACTTCAATGGGCATTGGCCCTTCAGGAGTATCGAGATAAGTTGTACCATTTTCAACGGAATAATTCGGAGTTTGATATGGTAATCTTCGGATGGTATTGGTCGTTTCTTCGGCTACTTTTTTTACCGTTTCATCTTCTTCATTATAAACTAATATTCCACCTTTGGTAATTTGATTGACAAAAATTTCAAATTGTTCAACGTAATTTTCAAATGTCGGAAACACGTTTATATGATCCCATGCGATACCTGAAAGCAAAGCAATATTGGGTTGGTATAGATGAAATTTGGGTCTTCTGTCAATAGGAGAAGACAAATATTCGTCTCCTTCTAAAACGATAAAATCATTTTTCTCGGTAAGATGAACCATCGTATCAAAACCTTCCAACTGTGCTCCTACCATATAATCGACTTCAATATTGTGATAATGCATGACGTGCAAAATCATCGAAGTAATGGTCGTTTTTCCATGTGACCCACCAATTACCACGCGGGTTTTATTTTTGGATTGTTCGTATAAAAATTCCGGATAGGAATAAATTTTTAACCCCAATTCTTTCGCCTTTAACAATTCAGGATTATCGGCTTTGGCATGCATCCCGAGAATAATTGCTTCAATATCGGATGTGATTTTTTCAGGAAACCATCCCATCTCATCAGGCAACAATCCGAATTTTGCTAAACGTGACTTGGAAGGTTCAAAAATGGTATCATCACTTCCGGTAACATGGTATCCTTTGTGATGTAAAGCAAGTGCTAAATTGTGCATAGCGGCTCCGCCTATGGCGATAAAGTGGGTTCTCATTTTCAGTTGTCGGTTGTTGGTTGTCGGTTGTCAGTTAACAGAGAACAGACAACCGACAACAGTCAATTATTTTTCAAATTTCTTTTTTAATTCTTCGGCTTTTTGAGGTTGTTTCATTTTGTTTATATACAAGTTGAATAACCTTTGAAAGGTTGTTTTAGAGTTGCCAATTTCATGGGCTTTTTTAAAATTAACTTCCGCTTTTGTATATCGTTTAAAGTATTCATCAATATGACCTTTGGCTAAAAAACCATCTACTTTAGACAAATTCATCAATTCTTCGGCATACTTTTGGGCTTTTGTTTCACTACCACCCACAATTCCGGGTAATTCAATATACAACATCACGAGTGCCCAACGGGAATCGATGTGCTTTTCATCTAGTTTAGCCGCAGTTAAAAAAGATTGTTCAATTTCGTCAATCATTCCTAATGCTTTAAATTTATTGGATTCTTTGGCTTTCATGCCTAACGCACCGCCATATTTATAAACAAAATTTGCGTTTTTTGGAAATTGTATTTTTATCTTTTTGTAGTACAAAATAGCATCATCCCAATTTTTTTCTTTTCCGGCAATGTCACCCAAATACTCTAAAGTTTTAGTATGATTTGGATTTGATTTTAAATAATTTTCAAACAAAACTTTTGCTTCCAAAAATTTATCTTTTTGAAATAATTGTTCTGCTTTTTCAAAATCTGAATTCGCCATCATTTGAAGGGATAACAATAAAAAAAATAGTCTAAAAGTTGTCATGTTTTTTATTTGAATTCAAAAATAAGGAAATGGTAACACTATTTAAATTATTTTAGAAATCTTTACCATAAAAAAAAATCTGCTCCATCACTGAAGCAGATTTTTTATAGAATTAATAACAACTTATTTTACGATAGTTAATTCGTCAATTAAATGTTTCGCACCGGCATATTTTTCAATAATGAATAATACAAAGCGAATATCAACATTAATGGTTCTTTGCAAATCTTTGTCAAAAATAACGTCTCCTGCCATCGCTTCGATGTTTCCGTCAAACGCTAATCCGATTAATTCTCCTTTTCCGTTAAGAACCGGAGAACCTGAATTTCCTCCTGTAATGTCATTATCCGAAAGGAAATTAACCGGCATGTAACCTGCTTTGTCTGCATATTGACCAAAATCTTTTTTATTGTACAAATCAATTAAAGGTTGTGATAAATCAAATTCAGGATCACCTGCTTTGTGTTTTTTCACCATTCCTTCTAAGGTTGTATAATTATTGATTTTAGCATCATTCCTTTTGTCAGCCGGTAAAGCACGAACTTTCCCATAGGTTAAACGCAAAGTAGAGTTGGCATCCGGATATAAAATCGGACTCAATTTAGATTCTCTCAAACCAGCGACTAATTTTCTAAAACCTGCTTGATATTTTTCCTCAGCAGCT
>JAFLBT010000200.1 GCA_017302935.1 Flavobacteriales bacterium
CTTTAGTTGGAAAAGGTCCCGGAGCAATGGCATTACTTCGAATACCATACTTTGCCCATTCCACAGCTAAACTTCTGGTCATTGCCAAAACGCCGGCTTTTGCAGTAGCACTTGGCACCACATAGCCTGAACCAGTCCAAGCATAGGTTGTGACAATATTTAAAATGACTGAACTTTCTTGCTTGGAATCAATCCAATGTTTTCCGAAAGCTAAGGTGCAGTTTTTGGTTCCTTTTAAAACTATATCAATAATTGTATCAAACGCATTGGCGGATAATCGTTCAGTAGGAGAAATGA
Source organism: Flavobacteriales bacterium (assembly GCA_017302935.1). GTDB lineage: Bacteria > Bacteroidota > Bacteroidia > Flavobacteriales > Flavobacteriaceae > Flavobacterium. The sequence goes on from JAFLBT010000200.1 coordinate 298, forward strand.
AATTTCCGGCAGCATTATTCAATAAAACATCCACTTTTCCGAAGTTTTTTAAAACTTCTTGAAGCATAGCTTCCACTTGCTCATAAAAACGAACATCGCATTGCAAAGGCAAACATATTCCTCCGGTTTCTTTTTCTAATTCGGCTGCGGTGTTTTTTAATTTATCTAAATCTCTAGAAGTAATGGCAACTTTGGCACCCAATTCTAAAAAGTATTTGGTCATTGCTTTTCCGAGACCGCTACCGCCACCGGTTACCACAATTACTTTGCCTTCCAAGGCATTATCGCGAAGCATTTTTGCTGAAAAATTCATAGTCTTTTATTATAAGTGTTGTTAATCCAAATTTTAAAGATGGGGTCAATAAATTCAATTTTTTTTTCAAAAACGTCAATAATTTCTTTTTGAATGAGTGCTTCTTTTGAGCGGTTAACGCTTGCAGAAGAACTTAAATTATATTTTTTTATTGTTTTTTTACTACTCAATTCTTTTTCATCTGCTGCCAAAGCTTTCAAAAGATTGAGTTGTAAGTTGGAGAGTCCATCAACTTCTCTGCTAAAAAAAAGTTCATATTGAAGCAGTAACTTATCTAAACCGTTTTCAATATCTTCTTTCTTACATGTTTTGTTAACTTCTAACCAAACCGCATTTGCTAATTGTTGCACAAAATACGAATGATTTTCCACTTTTTGAGTCAAAAATTCTGCTAATTCTATGGAAATATTTTTTTTGGTAGATTTGAATTTTTCGATAATGTATTCTTGCCAATGATGTGTTTCAATCTTTGAAAGTAAAATTACTTCACCAAATTTGTAAAAAGGCATCGATTTGTTTTCAAAAAGTTCTGCCATCATGTGCCGTTTACTACCATACAATACATAACTACAATTTTGATGTTTTTGCCATGTTGCTCTGGCTTTTTTCTGAAAACTTAACGGGTCATCAAAAAACGACAGGTTTTGAAATTCATCCAAACAAATAACAAGTTGAATGTTTTTGGCTTTAGAAACAACTTCCGGTAAATCTAAAATTTCTTGTTGATTTTTTGAGATGTTATCCCAGTCAAATGATATTGAAAACTCTTGATTAGGGTCTAAACCAAAACTAAATTTTGGTATGATTTGCTTGAAAAATAATTTTGCGTTTTCAACTCGCTCATCCCATTTTGAATAACTTGCTTTTAAAATTTCAGTCGCAAAATAGTTGTAAAATTCCTCCTCATTTCTAACGTTGTATAAATCGATAAAGCAAAATTTGATTTTTTTTTCGTCTTTTGCCATGCTTCGGGCAATTTTTGAAACCAATGACGACTTACCCCAGCGTCTGGGTGAGATAAGTGTAAGATTAATTTTAGATTTAATGTTTCTTTTTAAAAAATCTATTTCACTTGTCCTGTTGACAAAAAAATCATCATCAATTATTTTTCCGTATTTGAATGGTAAGTTCATTTTTAATGAATTGAATTACAAACTTACGACTTATTTAATAACTAACAAAATTGTAACTAACAAAATTGTAACTAACAAGTTTGTTATATAGTTTGCTGCTTGATTTTAATCAATCGTTCAGCCGCTTTCATCAATAGTTCATCGTCTTTAGCAAAACAAAAACGAATGCGTTTTAAGTCTAAATTATCACCATAAAATTCTGAAAGCGGAATGGTTGAAACACCAAATTCGGTGACTAAACGTTTCGTGAAATCTAAATCATTTTCATCGGAAATTTGTTGATAAGACGCAGTTTGAAAATACGTTCCTTCGCACGGCAATAAATCAAAAGCGGTTTCTTTTAAAAGGTTTTGAAAGAAGTTTCTTTTTTGAAGATAAAGTTGAGCCACTTCATTCACATCAAAAACAGTCAAGTATTCATTAATCGAAGCTTGAGCCAAACTATTTACACTGAATACTAAGTATTGATGCACTTTTTTGACTTCTTTCAAAAGATTTTCAGGAGCGATTAAGTAGCCTATTTTCCATCCGGTTAAGTGAAGTGTTTTCCCGAAGGATGAAACAATTAAGCTTCTGTCTTTTAATTTTTCTCTTGTATTAATGGAAATATGTTTGTTTTCAAACGTAATGAATTCATATACTTCGTCTGATAAAATCAATAGATTGGGGTACTTTTCGATGATTTTTTCGAGTTGAATAAAATCATTTTCTGTCCAAATTTTTCCGGACGGATTGTGTGGATTATTCAAAATCAACATCCGAGTTTTCGTTGATAAATGCTGACTAATAGCTTCAAAATCGGGGGAATAATCTTCTTTTAACGCAATCCGAATGGGTTTGGCATTACTCAAAATGATTGGCATTTCATAACAATCATAACTTGGGTCGAGAATGATGACTTCGTCTTGCGGTTGCACAAAAGCTTGAATGGCAGCAAAAATCGCTTCGGTTGCTCCGGCGGTGATTAAAATTTCGGTTGATGGATTCACTTTTCGCAGATAATGATCCAAAGTCAATTGAGCAATTTTTTCCAATAACGGCGGATAACCGGCCATCGGAGCATATTGATGAATGTCGGTTTTGGCCAATCGAGCTACAATTTCCGTCATTCGCACATCAATCGGGAAATTCGGGAAACCTTGTGAGACATTGAAGGCTTGATAATCGGTTGCCATTTTAGACATGACGGTGAAAATACTGATCGGCGTGTTGGGAAGTTTTAACATGGATTTTATTTTTTTACCATATAAGTCATATAAGTTTTAAAGTGACTTAACTTATATGCCTTATATGGTTAAATTTAGTGATTTTTCTTTACAAAATTTCGTTTCAAAAGTGAAAAAACTACCGAATCCCAAAATTTCACCTCCCAATATTCATTTTCTAAAAAATGAGCTTCTTTTACAAAGCCATTTTTTTCTAAGACTATAGCAGAAACATAATTTTCAGGATCAACAACTGCTTCCACAGAATGGAAATTTAATACATTAAAACCATACTCCAAAACGATATTAATGGCTTCACTTGTAATTCCTTGGTTTTGATATTCCGGTAACAACATATACCCAATTTCTGAGCGATAATTTTCCGGTTGAATGCGATAATGACCGATCACACCCAACAATTTCGGATTTCCTTTTAACGTAATGGCCCAATTGATTCCGGTATTATTTTCAATTTTTTCGCTAATCATCGCAATGTGTTCCAATGCCATTTCGGGCGAAGTCACCAACGGTCGCGGAATGAATTTCATCGTTTCCGGATTGCCTCGCAGTTCCATTATTTCGTTTACATCATCCACAGTAACCGCTCGTAACAACAAACGGTTGGATTCGAGGATTGGGAATGGGGTGAAGGAGAGGGTGAGCATTTTTTTTGTAAAGATATGAAATGTCTTTATACCTGACAGGTTTCAAAAACCTGTCAGGTTTAAATCCCTAAAAATGATTCAATAGCAAAACAATCCACTTTTTCCGTATGAATACTTTTAAAATTTTCTAAACCATTGAATAGTTCCATTACTTTTTCTCTTTGAAGTTTTGTGGGTTTGTCTGAAACACAAGATAAGTATGAACTCCAAGGATATTCTAAAGGATGCTCACATATTCTGTGGTGAACAGGATTATTATGGATGTATGCAATTACATTTTGAAAATAGTTGTCATAATCGATTTGCTTTCTTCTAAAAGGTCTTTCAAACAAAGAACAATGACGATTATGCCATTTGTTATAAGCTTTGGTGTAGGCATTAAATAAATTTGAAAAAGTTTGTGAAGGCAACACTTTCTTAGCAGAAGTTATTTCTTCAACTTCTTTAATTCGTACTAAAAAATGAAAGTGATTTTTCATTAAACACCAAGCAAAGGTTTCTGCAATTGGATTAATGTGTTCGTCGTAAAGATTAAGAAAATGTTGGTAGTTGGATTTTTCTTTGAAGAGAATATCGCTGTTAATTCCTCTGTTGTATATATGGTAGTATTTACCATATTTTAAAGGTTGAAACATATCTGTATGGCTTTTAAATTAATATGCTAAAACAAAAAAAAACTTCTAATACAGTATTTTATTTTTTGAAAAAATTTTAACGGTTTTATCTGTTAAACCTGACAGGTTTCAAAAACCTGTCAGGTTTACGCAAAAAAATTCCACCGTTACACTTGCTTTTTATCCTTGTTTACAGAAACAATTTCAACCACTTTGAGTTATTCTGCAAAGATCTCATTCAAATTCTTTAACGTTTTGCCCGCTTTTGATCGCTCGTTTATTTTGATGGTGATTGTTGTCATCGCTTTTGAGTTGTGTTACAAAGTTAGGGAT
>JAFLBT010000201.1 GCA_017302935.1 Flavobacteriales bacterium
TACTGTAGCTACTAACACAGATGTATTGGTTAATCATGGTTCACCAGATGCTCCAACTGTAGATGTAGTGGAAACTTCTGTACCTGCGGGAACGATTGTGAATGATTTATCGTATCCAAGTTTTGCCGGTTATTTAGAATTACCCACTTTAGAATTCACCCTTGATGTGCGTGATGCTACGGGAACAGTAACTGTGGCTTCTTATCAAGCTCCTTTACAAACCTTAGGAACAACAGGTCAAGCGATCACAGTGGTAGCGAGTGGATTCTTAGATCCTTCACAAAACAGTGATGGTCCTGCTTTTGGATTATGGGTGGCTTTTGCAGATGGTGGAAATTTAATTCCGTTACCATTGGTTGAAACTGCAACTGCTCGTTTACAAGTGATTCACAATTCACCTGATTTAGCGGCTACAACAGTTGACGTGTATGTAAACGGTGAAATATTATTAGATGACTTTGCTTTCAGAACGGCTACTCCATTTGTGGATGTACCTGCCGGTGTAGCGTTGAGTATTGATGTGGCTCCGGGTAACAGTACTTCTGCTGCTGAGAGTTTATATAACTTAACTACTACTTTAGCTGAAGGTGAAACCTATATTGCTATTGCCAACGGAATTGTATCGCCAACAGGCTATTCAACTGCTCCTAACTTTGCCCTTTCTGTATTTGCTCAAGGACGTGAAGCGGCTACTGTAGCTACTAACACAGATGTATTGGTTAATCATGGTTCACCAGATGCTCCAACTGTAGATGTAGTGGAAACTTCAGTACCTGCCGGAACGATAGTGAATGATTTATCGTATCCAAGTTTTGCCGGTTATTTAGAATTACCAACCTTAGACTTTACACTTGATGTGCGTGATGCTACCGGAACAGTTACTGTAGCTTCTTATCAAGCTCCTTTACAAACCTTAGGAACAACAGGTCAAGCTATCACTGTGGTAGCGAGTGGATTCTTAGATCCTACACAAAACAGTAATGGTCCTGCTTTTGGATTATGGGTGGCTTTTGCAGATGGTGGAAATTTAATTCCTCTGACTGAAATTCCATTAAGTGTAAATGATATCGATATGTCAGTAATTCGTTTGTATCCAAACCCTGCAAAGGAAATGATTCAGTTGAGTTTACCGGCTAACTATGATAACTTTGAAGGAACAATATTTGACTTAAGCGGAAGATCAATTAAAACGATTACTTCACCCACTAACATTGATGTTAATGAGTTAAGTAGTGGCATGTATATATTAAAGGCTACTTTAGATAACGTACCATTTGAACAAAAATTTATTAAAGAATAATTGTTCACCTTTTTCCTCTTTTGGAAAAGTAGGCTACCAGCAATGGTAGCCTATTTTTTTTGATTAATTTTGTGAATGGATTTAATTTACAGAAAATCTTTCACTCTGTACGTAAATATGTTGAGCAATAATCATTGTCAGTAATTAAAAAATAATAGTACAAAGCATGACACCAAATACCCGCATTTTTCAAATGTCATTTTCATCTGTTTATCCACATTATGTTGCTAAAGCGGAAAAAAAAGGTAGAACTAAAGCTGAAGTAGATGCCATTATATTTTGGTTAACCGGTTATGAACCAACCCATTTACAAAGGATATTGGAAGATAAAACTTCTTTTGAAGTCTTTTTTAATGAAGCTCCGTTATTTCATCCCAATGCCTATAAAATTACCGGTGTGATTTGTGGTTATCGGGTGGAGGAAATTACAGACCCGTTGATGCAAAAAATTCGGTATTTGGATAAACTGATTGATGAATTGGCTAAGGGTAAGCCAATGGAAAAAATTCTACGAAACTAAAAAAGCGTCCTCCCGAGGGAGCACGCCTTTAACAAACAAACTAAACTTCCAAAAATTATCTATGCGGGAACATCTACTTTTAAAGTAGCAATTGAAGTATCTGCTTTTACGTGAGCTGCATTTGCACGTCCGCTTGGGTCTTGATTTTCTTGCCATTTCGGAATCCATTTACGCACGGTTTGAGCCGCTGCGGTTTGTGGGAAATGCTTTTGAAAAATGCTTCTATAATAAAATGCTTCCTTAGTAGCCGGTGTATTATAAGGGAATAACTCAGCCGCTTTTTCAAATTCTTCATCGGTTACTTGAGAGGCACAAAAGTCGATTAAGGTATCAATCCAATTATAGCCTACTCCATCAGAAAATTGTTCTTTTTGACGCCACAACACTTCATCCGGCAAATACGGTTGTTCCGGAGTATCAAAAGCTTTTCTCAGAATATATTTTTCCACTCCTTGATAGGTTTGTGGCATTTTTTCTTCCGGTTTTATTTTGATGGCTAATTCCAAGAAAGACTTATCTAAAAATGGAACTCTAGCCTCTAATCCGTGTGCCATAGTTGATTTATCTGCTCTTAATAAATCGGCAGTAAATAGCTTTTGCACTCTTTCAATGGTTTCTTTTTGAAAATCCATTACGGAAGGAGCATTTCTAAAGTATAGGTAGCCTCCGAAAATTTCATCGGCTCCTTCTCCAGAAAGTACAACTTTTATGCCTCTCTCCGTAATGGCTTTGGATAAGAAATACATGGGGGTACTGGCTCTAACCGACGTTACATCATACGTTTCTAAGTGCCATATTAATTGATCCAAAATTTCAATTCCTTGTTCTATTGTAAAATGAATTTCATGGTGTTCGGTTCCTAAAAATTCCGCTACTTTTTTTGCTGCTTTGGCATCCGGTGCATCCGCATCTAAACCAATCGAAAAGGAATGTAATGGTTTACCCATTTCTTTCATGTATCTGGCCGCGATGGATGAGGTTAACGATGAATCTAATCCGCCGGATAATAATACGCCAATTGGCACATCGCTCATTAATCGTTTACGTACACTTTCTGATAGTGTTTCTCTGATGGCTTTTAAATCTAATTCTTCAACGGCTAACGTTTCATCTTCCCATTTTGGTTGATAGTATTTTACAAAACCGGTTTCAGGTGTGTAATAATGACCGGGAGGAAAAGTAGAAAACGTTTTACATTGATCGGCAATCGCTTTCATTTCAGAGGCAAAATACATTCTCCCTCTTTCGTCTATTCCGTAATATAATGGTTTTACTCCTAGTGGGTCTCTTCCGGCAATATAATCATCACCATCGATTACCACAAAAGCAAACATACCGTCTAAATAATTGCAAAAATCATATCCGAATTTTTCATACAGATGCACAATCACTTCGGAATCAGAGGTGGTTCTAAAGGTATGGTCCTTCAATATACCCTGTCTTAACGCTTTGTGATTATAAATTTCACCATTGTGTACCATCCAAGCGGTTGAAGTTCCTTGAATAGGTTGCTTTCCGGTGTGTAAATCAATGATTGATAAACGTTCATGAGCTAAAAAATGACCCTTTTCCGTTACATGTACATCCCGTTCGTCGGGTCCGCGATGAGACATTCTTTGTGATAATTCCTGAACGGCTGCTTCGTCTTTTCCTTTTCCGATTATGGCTAATATTCCACACATAGTATTTTTGCTTTTAATTATAGTTTATTTGATGAAGCAAAAATCGAATATATGTTTTAATTATTAAATCAAATAATTAATATTGATTACAATTTTTAATTAAAAATAATTATTTAATAATTATTTATAACTTAATTAAAATCAAAAAAGCCACCTACTAAAAAATTAAAACCCTCTACTCTACTGAAATCACTTCGTAATGAGTAGCATTAAAGGAAAATTGATCGCTTTTTTGCTTGTTAAGTAAGATTTGAGCCAATGGTGCTTGAGGAGAAATGGCCCAAACAGAAAAACCTTCTATTTCCGTTTTTGGCAAACTAACGGAAAGTAACACATAGAAATCATTGAGTTTGACTAAACTACCTATCCCTATTTTAGCTGATTTCTTATCAAATGCAATACTATCGAATGTGGATTTTAGTTCTAAATATTCTTTTACTTTATTGGATAATTTTTCTTGTTCCAATTGCATCATCGAAAGTGCTGTTTCGTGTTTGTCACCTGCTGAACCTTTTGCGTCATTTTGAGCATCCAAAGCTAAATCTGCAATCATTTGACGGAGTGACTCGATTTTATGTTGGAGAAAATTAGAATAGTGCTGAATAATTTTTTGTTTCATTTTATGGAGGTGCTAAGGTACTGAGGGGCTGAGGTTCTAAGGGACAAAGGTTAAAGGGCTAAGGGCGAAAAAAGTCCGCAAGGGTAACTACTTTGCGGACTCTTTTTTAAATTAACGAATGATGAATGTTGATTAACGAATTTTGAAGGATTAAAGAGTACTATCACTTACATTAAATTTACTTTTCAATCTTTTCTTTAACTAAAAATCAAATTTGTAATTGGCTCCTAACACCACTTGAATTTGTTGAGCGGGGAAATTCATCCAACGCTCATAGGCTTGATTGAATAAATTGTTTCCTTTTAAAAATAGCGTCAATCGTTCATTGTATTTGTAGCCCACATTAGCATTCATATCTAAATAGCTATCCAAGGTTACTTTATTAAAAGTATAGAAATTGGGATCATTTAACAGATCAGGTGCGGTAACCAGAT
>JAFLBT010000202.1 GCA_017302935.1 Flavobacteriales bacterium
CAGTATAGGTAAAACAGACGTATAAAACTCTTTGCCTTTGTGTGTGGCTTGGGAATAAACATCTTGCACACATAAAAGCAATACCGCAGACAAAAATAGAATGTATCTCATAAGTATATTGTCCTTGAAAATGGAGAGTACAAATATACAACATGAACTGCAAAGTTATTCATATATGGCACTGTACTCACCGCCCGTGATTTGATGTCAGTGGGAAATTGGGTGTGGAAAACTTGTTTGATAAGAAATGATAACTTTGCAATATTGATAGGATTTCATAAAAACTGACAACTTTGTAACTTAAAGAAGGATGATGCGGTTTTGATAAAATGATTACATAAAAGTTGTGTTTGAATGTAAAACAATATAATGAACTATCTCTTTTGAAATTTTATTTATGATGATTATAGTTATCTTTTTCTATCATGAGATTTCCTATATACGTAGTACTATCATCTTCAATATATACTTCTAATTCAATTTTCTCTTTAAGTTCTTTCCCTATATTGAGTACACATACCTTTCCACCCATACCTTGGTCTCCCGAATATTCTAGTGAGTCCTTAATTTTAAAACCTACGTGTGGATAACCAGGATGTAAGCCCACATTATTGGTAGGGTCTTCAATAAGCAGTCTCAACTCATCATTATATACATACTTTCTAATATATATGTATTCATGATAAAAATGATATTTTTTTTCTACCCAAAAATCTAATTTCATAAAATCAATATAAGTCAGTTTATGTTGATTAAGATAAGCTACTATTGAATCGGATATGTAGGAAACTTGATAATTGGTTACAAAAGATTTATGTTGTTTTGATTCTTCGACAGATTCGGATACTTTAACTAACGAATCCATCGTTGTTTGCAAACTATACGTTAACTCTAAATAAACAGCAATCAATACAACGATAAATACCAAAGTACAAAATATTAATATTTTTTTCATAAAAACAATGCAATATTAATTGGGTTTAGATTTATGAGGTGAGTCTATAACACAAAGTCGTTCTCATGATTGGGAACTATTGACTTACATTTTTACTTTTCTGGCTTTGGATTTCGTCGTAAAAACACTCCAAGTTTAAGGGTATCGCTTAAAACTTCTGTGGTTGTATATCTGATATGCTTATACCCACCTTTACACCTCAGATAATCAACAACGTCACAAGTACCAACACCACCTTCAGTATAAACAACTAAACAAGCCGTATCGCTTACAAGAACAAAATGTAATTTCCTTCTATATTCGTATGTATCTTTTCCTGCCTTCAATAAACGTGCATCAGAAAAGCTAATTTTACCTATATCACTACTATCTCCCACTTTAAATTTTTGTTTATTTAGACTACTAATACTGTCTATAACTATGGCAGGAATATCAATTTTATTTTCAGAGTATTTATAATCCTTTTTATCCAAAAACTCTAACACTTCAGAAAATTCTAACACTTCAGAATTCATTTTACTTTCAAGTTTTTTACCTGTACAACCAAAAAGAAAAATTGAACACAATATACAAACAATATACATTTTTATCATTATCTATGAGGCATTGGTTTAACAACTCTTGTATTATCAGCAGGAGCAACTATCTTTTTAACTACTTCTTGAGGATCTACTATTTCCCTTCCATCAGGATTTATATAATATATAGGATTATTACCAAACGAACAGTAAGATGACATACTCGGATATTTTGATTCCAAAGGATCTGTACTCATCCATCTGCCTACTCTCGGGTCATATATTCTTGCGCCGAAGTCCAAACTATTTGCCTCTCCTTTTATTTCATCATCTTTTTCTTTGCCATTATACCCATAGCGGTAATCACTGCTCAGATCATAGCTGCCTGCCGTACCTGTCTGCTGCATTCCGAAAGGGTAATAGTTCGCAAAGTTACATATTTTTGTTGTAAATGGCACTGTACTCACCGCCCGTGATTTGATGTCATTACTCACCACACGCACATTGCCAAGGTGTAGGCATAAAGTATAGAGATAAATGAAATTGTTGTGTTTATACACAATATGTCTTTCTGTATGTAAGTTATGACTATGTTGAGTAACTCCTCCTATCCTTCATAACGTATAGAAGATTAGGGTAGAAAATAGTGAATCTATAAAACAAAATTTCGTCTCTCTGTTATGCTCAATGTTCTCTCTTCCAAGGTGGGTTTACATTATAATCATATATTTTTTTTACTTCCTTAAAAAAGAGATATACGTGTATCAAATACACACTTGTCTTCTTATCAAGCAAGAAAGGATTGATAATTTCAGAATATTCATCTGAAAAATCTTTACCTCTTAATAACTTGAAACCACTGCTGCTTAATATTCCCAAAAATTTATATCCATGGTCAGATGTTAAGCCAATTTCGTAGTACATTACCGAATCAATATTTAGCTTAAGTTTCCTTGAATAAATCAATCTATTTATCTGAGTACAGCTACGAGTAGAATCTACCTCACCGAACTTTTTCAATGAATCACAGATAACATTTGAATATCTATGTAATTCTATATCAAGCAATTGAGCCTTCAAAACAGGCACAAAAACAATACTCAAAAATACGAATAGAAAAATTTTCATAATTCTTAACTTTTAGGTTTTTTATCTTCTTTGCTCTTGTCTCAAAACAAGTTGATTCAACACTCTAGTTTCTACTTCTTCAGGAGCTTGTTCAACATCGTGTGTAGTAGATAACTTTTTATAAAACATAAAGTGTTTATCTGCTGAATACATAATATATTTGATTTCTATAATCTTTTATTTTTCTTACCTTAAAGATTGCACTTTCAGAAGAAAATACATGGTTATTATGGTTGCCACCCAAATCAAACAATAGTGTCTTATATACATCATCATCAAAAGTCTGACAATAATCATCATGATACACAACTTTATTATTTCTAACGAAAACAACTCTCTCACCCGGTTCAATATAAAACGGATACTCGAATCCTATCATTTTATTAACTTCTTCCAAACTGGCTGAAGAACTAAAAACATATAATTTATCCCATTTTAAATTCTTAAATTTTTTAATATCCAATGAACAACCATCTGAATCACCACATTTAGACTTAAACTCTTTTTCTACCCATGTTTCAAACTCTGATTTTTTATATCCTGAACAATTTAAAAAGAGTACAGATAAAGAACAAAGTAAGATATACTTTTTCATGTAATTTAGACCTGAAAATATTCTAAAAACCTGGTGTATTATTTGTAATTTCTTTTCTCTCATCTAGTTTATCTTTGGCATCTTGTTCTTCTGAAGTACGTCCTTTTGAATTTAAACCATCAATTACTGTTTTGGCATAATCAAATTGATCTACGGTTAATTTTGTTAGACTCACACTATAACCTATTACTTTGTTTTTTTCAATTATGGGTGTCGCTGTCCATAGTCCAGATTCCTTAAAATGTGATAAAACTACAAAAGCTCTAAACTTCGTATCTAGTCCTTCAGTTGCTTTTCCAATTTGTCTTCCAATTATATTGTTCATTAAGTCAACCGCTTCGTCAGCATCGTCTAAATTGGTGTAAAACGATTTAATTGGTAATGCATTCGGGTTTCCTTCATGTGCATCTCCTGCTTCTTTTGCAACAGTAGCTCCAAATCGCGCTGTGATTTCTGCTTGCCACAAAACATGTCTAAATGCATTTACCTCATTACCACGTTCGGCAATATCCTTCTCCTCTGTAAAACCAAGCCTACCAGCGAATCTTTGCGAAACTGTTGAAATATTATCTGCACCTTTACTATATCTCCCTATAGCATGCGCTGTAGGAAAATGAGTGATAAAGAAAATACCTGTTCTTAAGGTGGCTCCTGTTGATGGTTTCGGTCCTTTACCATCTTCATCTATCATGCTTATTGGATCATCAGCAGCATAAATGAATGGAGACATAAAGGGAAACTGAAGTTGAAGTGGGTCTGTACTTAAAAACTTCCCTACTCTCGGGTCATATATTCTTGCGCCATAGTCCAAACTATTTGCCTCTCCTTTTATTTCATCATCTTTTTCTTTGCCATTATACCCATAGCGATAATCACTGCTCAGATTATAGCTGCCTGCCGTCCCTGTCTGCTGCATTCCGAATGGGTAATAGTTCGCAAAGTTACATGTTTTTATTGTAAATGGCATTGTACTCACCGCCCGTGATGTGATGTCATTACTCACCACACGCACATTGCCAAGGTGGTCGGTGAGTGCGTACTGCTTTTGCGTTATGTAACGGGTGAAAATACCTGTGTCTTAAATAGAACATATACCAAATTATAATCCTCCCATCTCCCCAAAATAATGAGATAAATATCCAGATATAATCCACAGTACCATACACAGGTATAGGCGTCGTTGCCATATCTTCCTTTTTGCATACAATTCATCATTCTCCTCATGAAGCTTCCACTCTAAATCTCGTAAATGGTATTTTATAATCAAATAACACAAACATACAAAAAGTATATAAAACACAATGAGGAAAAAAATCCCTAAGAACTTTGCCACATATTCATTTACTTCCATT
>JAFLBT010000203.1 GCA_017302935.1 Flavobacteriales bacterium
AAACAATGTAACTGTGTCCAACCACCCAACCTACATCGGAAGCGGCCCAAAAAACTTCACCGGGTTGAGCTCCGTAAATGTATTGCATTGAAAATTTAAGTGCGGTTGCATAACCACCTGTATCTCTGACAATTCCTTTGGGTTTTCCTGTTGTTCCTGATGTATATAAAACATATAACGAATGAGTCGATTCCACCGAAACACAATCAACTTCTTCAGAACCATACACTAACGCATCATAATCCACATCGTATTTTTTGAAAGGAACTCTCGCTCCTAATTTTCGGTTTAAAACGACCACTTTTTTTGGTTTATGATTAGCTAATTCAATGGCTTCATCAACCAAAGGTTTATAGGCAATCAAACGATCAACTTCAATACCGGAAGACGCCGTTAAAATAATTCTTGGTTTACAATCATCTATTCGGATTGCCAATTCATGAGGAGCAAATCCGCCAAAAACAACGGAATGAGTAACTCCAATTCGAGCACAAGCCAACATGGCAAAAGCGGCTTGCGGAATCATTGGCATATAAATAACCGCAGTTTCGCCTTTTTTAATGCCTAACGAAAGTAAACCTCCAGCAAGTTTTGCCACTTCAGATTTTACTTCGTTATACGTATATTTTTTTACAGTTTGCGTAACCGGAGAATCATAAATAATGGCAGTTTGCTCACCAAATCCGTCTTCAATGTGTTTATCTAATGCCAAGTAACACGCATTTAATTCACCATCGGAATACCATAGCGGATAATTGTTTTTGTCTTTAGATAAAATGGTTTCGGGTTTTTTAAACCAATGTATAGATTCAGCTTGATCGCTCCAAAATTGTTCCGGATTGTCAAGACTTTTTTGATATAATGCTAAATATTTCATTTTTGTGTGTTGTTTCTAATTTTGTAATTCATTCTTCATTACTGACTAAGGACTATGAACTAGTATCAATCAATTCATTCACTTGATCCACTAATTTTTTAATAGAGAAAGGTTTCGTCATATAAGCATCAGCACCTAATTGCATTCCTTTTTCAATATCACTTTCTTTGTTTTTGGCAGAGAGAAAAATGACTTTACAATGGGTTAATTTTTCATTCTTTTTAATCGATTCAATAGTAGCATAACCATCAACATTGGGCATCATGATGTCGAGAATAATTACATCCGGTTGTTCTGTTTTTAAAATATCCAGAGCTTCTTGACCGTCACGAGCGATAAATACTTCAAAATTTTGTTTTTTGAACGTATATTCCAACGACATGATAATGTTGGGTTCGTCATCTACTAATAAAATCTTTTTCATCTTTATTGTATTTTTTTAGGAAGAGTAAATGAAAAGGTTACGCCATTTTGTACGTTTTCTGCCCAAATTTTGCCTTTATGAGCTTCAATAATTTGTTTACAAATGGCTAATCCTAAACCACTTCCGATTGGTTTTTTAATATTTTGATTGCTGGATTGATAAAATTTGTCGAAAATAGACTCTAAATCCTCGGGATTGACTCCTTTTCCGTTGTTAAATACATTCACTTTCAAATATTCATCTTCATGCTCAGAAAGGGTGATGATAATTATTCCATCCTTTTCATCAGCAAATTTAATAGCATTGGAAACCAAATTGGTAATCACTTGAATGATTCTTTCTTCATCAAAAGAAATAAAAGTGGTATTCTGATTTTCATCAAATTCAACGTGTATTTTTTTATTAGAAATCAATTGTTGCAAAGGCGATAGTGATTTTGAAATGGTTCGAACTAAACTCCCTTGAGTTGGATAAATTTTCTGCTTACCGGTTTCAAATTTTTCCAAATCCAAAATTTTATCAATCAAACGATTTAAACGATCTGATTCGGTAATAATATTTTGAAGAAATTGCTTTTTCAATTCATCCGGAATTTCATCATCGTCATGCAAAATTTCACTTGCGGCACGAATGGCGGTGATTGGTGTTCGTAATTCATGCGTAACAGTATCCAAAAATTCATCTTTTTGTTTGTCTTTCAAAACCAAATTCTCATTGGCTTTTTTCAGTTGAGAGGAAAGTTCTTTTAGTTCATTGGAGGTTTCCGTTAATTTTTTATTGATAATAAGATTTTCTTTCGATTCCTCTAATATTTTTAAGACTTCGGGTAAACTGATTTTGTCTTCTTTGGTTACACTTTCAATTAAAATTTTAGCTGAAGCTGTTCCGATGTGTCCGGTTAATAAGTTTTCAGCAAATTTGACTAATCGAGCATCTGCCATCAAATTATCAGGAGCGATATTATATTTCATTTTGAAAATAGAAAGTGCCCGATTGGTTCGTTCTTCCCCTAAAAAACGCTTTAATACTTTTTGAATATCAGATACATAAGCGGTTCCTTTCCATACAAAAGCATTTTCGTGATTGTTAATATATTTGTCGATGTCAACATACATTTCTGCATAATTTCGCTCGCGGTAATTTCCTTTGAAACTAACAGAAACAGCCATATAAACCAATACATTAAATAGCAAACTCCAAAAAAGAGCATGTGGAATAGGATCCAAATAATCTAATCCGAAAAGCTGAAAAGGTTGTAATATTGTGAATCCGAAAAAACCTTCTTTAAAGAAATTACTCTCCGGATTAATTGAACTCAGTAAAAAAGGTAGCATTATAGTATAAAAGCAAATTAACATTCCTACCACAATACCTGCTACTGCTCCGTTTAGTGAACCTCTTTTCCAGAAAATAGCTCCAAAAAAAGCGGGACCAAGTTGGGCTACAATTACAAACGAAATCATACCAACCGATACCAACGAAAAATCCATGATAAAGTAGCGGTAATAAATAAAGGCTAAAATGATTAGAAGAAAAATTCCAATTCGTCTAATGTTTACAATTCTTTCGCTGTTACTTTCCTGATTATCTTTTTGTAAGGAACCTAAAACGCCATATGGAATCAATAAATTATTACTCAACATAGTTGAGAGCGTAATGGATGAAACCACAATCATAGAAATAGCGGCAGAAAATCCACCCAAAAAAACCATTACTGTCATCGTTGTATTGTCAAAAAGTTGTGGAATCAAAAGGGAAAACATATCCGGATTAACATTTTTTCCTTCAAATAATATATTTCCACCCCAAGCAATCGGGTAAACAAATACATTGAAAAGCAATAAGTAAAGCGGAAACAACCATATGGCGGTTTGAATATGTTTTTCGCGATTATTTTCAACGATTGACATGTGAAACTGTCGCGGTAATAAAAATATCGAAAAGAACGATAATACAATTAGCATCATCCAATTCATTGCTCCTTCTAAACCATTGATGGAGTTTCTTTCTTCAAAATATTCCATCAAAGATGCTTTTTCATAAATGGATTCAAAACCATCAAATACAAAAAAAGTGACATACAATCCGAGTATGATGAAAAAGAATAATTTGAGTAATGATTCCATTGCCACAGCCGTTACAATTCCTTTTCTCTTTTCGGAAGCATCTACGTAGCGAGTACCATAAAAAGAAGCAAATACGGCTAAAACAATCGCAACATAAGTAGAAGTATCAAAAAATACATTGTTAGATTCCTCAGAATTTGTAACAATATGAAACGTTTCAGAAATAGCTTTTAATTGTAATCCGATATAGGGTAAAATGGCGATTAATGCGATTAGTGTAACCAAAGCCCCCATGAATCGACTGTTGCCATAACGTAAGGAAATAAAATCGGCAATACTCGAAATTTTATTCACTCTTGAAATGCGAATTATTTTTCTTAGAATCAAAATCCAAGCCGGAAAGGCAATAACCGGACCGAGATAAATGGGAATAAAATTCAAACCTGAATTGGCTGCCACGCCTATACTTCCGTAGTACGTCCAAGTGGTACAATACACCGCAAGTGAAAGTGAATAGATATAAGGATTATTTGTCCATTTTGAATTTCCTTTTCCTTCTGCCCATTGTGCAATAAAGAAAAGTAACCCAAGATATAAGAGTAATATGACTAATAAATACCCGCTATTCATTGTATTTTTTTAGAAAATAAAAGGATAAAATGATGGATAAAGTCCAAACAGAAAAAATATAAAAATAGATGATTGGAATCCCAAAAATTGCATCGGAGTTGTTGAACAGCAATAGAATTGGGAAGTTAAACGCTACCCAAAGCAACAAACTAAGAATTACAAATTTTTGAAGATGTCTTTTTTTCATATTTTCATATTTCAATTTATGTACAAACTCTGCTCTTGATATTCAAAAGCAGAGTATGTATTAAAAGATTGATTATAAATTAATGGTCAACAGCTTCTCCTGCTCCTGAAGGAATTCGAATGTTTTCCACAATTTCCTGAACATCATGCGGTGGTTCCGGTGTAAATTTATTCACAACCAAAGCTACAACAAAGTTGGCAATCATAGCTACTGTTCCGAAACCTTCCGGTGAAATACCAAACCACCAATCCGGTTTTAAAGAATCTACTACTTCTTTTCCTCCATCCCGTCGCGCGGGTTGCCGCCACCAGCCACCCTCCCCTTGAGCGCCTCGATCGCGTCGCTGGCGCGGAAC
>JAFLBT010000204.1 GCA_017302935.1 Flavobacteriales bacterium
GTAAACATGGACATGTATGAGAAGTCCTTAGAAATGTTCTTGAGCGAAAGTAAAGTAGAAGCCGATAAAACATTGGTGATTTTTGAAATTACACTCTCTAATTTACGTTCTGAAGGTGAAATTGATGAACGTGACTTTATGGACAGAGCCGAACTACTTTGTTCACTTGGTCAATATGTAATGATTTCCAACTTCCAAGAATACTATCGTGTGGTGGAATATTTCTCAAATTACACCAAAGCCCGTATGGGATTAGCCTTGGGAGTAAATAATCTAGTAGATATTTTTGACGAAAAATATTACCGTCATTTAAGTGGCGGAATTTTAGAAGCTTTTGGAAAACTATTCTACCGTGATTTAAAAGTATTTTTATACCCAATGAAAGGGGAAAATGGAGAAGTTATTGATTCTGAAAACCTTAAAGTTCACCCTCGAATGAAAGAATTATATAAATTCTTTAAGTTCAATGGAAAAGTAGTTGACATTGAAGGTTTTAATCCAAATAACTTAGAAATCTATTCCCGTCATGTATTAAAAATGATTTCAAAAGGAACTCCCGGATGGGAAGATATGTTGCCGAAAGGAGTAGCCGAAATCATCAAAAAAGATAACTTATTCGGATATGACCCATTAAAAAATGTAATACCTGAAAAAACTACATAAATAAAATGTCGCCAAATAGGCGACATTTTTTATAATATTTGTTTAGCGTGAGCTTTTGTTTTTACATCGGTTATCACTTTTTCAATGATTCCGTTTTCATCAATAACAAAGGTAGTTCGATGAATACCATCATACTCTTTACCCATAAACTTTTTTGGTCCCCAAACACCGAAAGCTTGAATAACTGCTTTGTCTTCATCCGCTAGTAGGGGAAAAGGAAAGTCAAACTTGTTTTTAAAATTGGATTGAGCTTTAGGATTGTCGGCACTTACACCTAAAAGAGCATAATTACCTGCTTGAAATTGGGCATAATTATCCCGTAAATCACACGCTTCTGCCGTACATCCCGGTGTGTTGGCTTTAGGATAAAAGAAAACTACTAATTTTTTTCCTTTGTAATCCGATAATGAGTGTACATTTCCATCTTGGTCTTTTCCTGAAAAATTGGGGGCTTTGTCCCCTGGTTCTAATTTAGTCATTTTAAATGATTATTGGATTGTTAGATTGTTCGATTTATGGATATTTAAATTGTTCGATTATTATCTTAAATTTACCTTCATAAAAATACAAAAATGACTAAAAAAGAACGTGCGACATTTGTTATAAATACGTTAAATGAATTATATCCGTCCATTCCTATTCCGTTAGATCACAAAGATCCATATACTTTGCTAATTGCGGTGCTACTTTCTGCTCAATGCACGGATGTTCGGGTGAATCAAATTACGCCACTTTTGTTTGCTAAGGCCGATAATCCGTATGATATGGTGAAATTGAGTGTGGAAGAAATTAAGGAAATTATTCGTCCGTGTGGACTTTCGCCTATGAAATCGAGGGGAATTTATGGTTTGTCTGAAATTTTGATTGATAAGCACAATGGCGAAGTTCCGCAAAGTTTTGAGGCGTTGGAAGAACTTCCGGCGGTTGGACATAAAACGGCGAGTGTGGTGATGAGTCAGGCGTTTGGTGTTCCGGCTTTTCCGGTGGATACGCACATTCATAGGTTGATGTATCGCTGGAATTTATCGGATGGAAAAAATGTGGTGCAAACCGAAAAAGATGCGAAAGCGATTTTTCCGAGAGAATTGTGGAACGATTTGCATCTTCAGATTATTTGGTACGGACGAGAATATTCGCCGGCACGTGGCTGGAATTTGGAGAAAGATGTGATTACGAGAACGATTGGACGGAAGTCGGTTTTGAAAGAGCTTGAGAAAGTAAGAAAGTTATAAGTTTTCTAATTTTTTCATTAAATCGTCTTTGCGTCTAACAGAAACCTCAACCACTGAGTTATCTAGTAAATGAACATATCCGCCTTTACCTTTGTCGTAACTTTTCATGTAGTCTAGGTTAATGAGGTGAGAATTGTGTATTCTGCAAAAGTTAAACGGTGATAACAATTGTTCAAATTCTTTTAATGTTTTTGAAACTAAAATTGGTTTTGCTTTGTTGAGAAATAAAGTTGTGTAATTAATATCACTTTCACAGCGAATAATATCGCTGATAGATATCAAAAGAGTTTCTGTTTGAGTATGAATTGTAATTTTTTTATTCTGTCGTTTTAAATGAGAAAAATTTTCTAATAATTCATGATAATTTTCAGAAGAACCGCTTTTGTCGTTTTTTTTATTTTTCCATTTTTCTACAGCAGCGATTAAATCATCCGGATCTACAGGTTTAAGTAAATATTCAAAAGCACTAAATTTGATTGCTTTTAAAGCATAATGTTCAAATGCTGTTGTAAAAATGACTTCAAAATTTATACTTCCTAATTTTTCCAATAAATCAAAACCGGTAGAAGTATTAATTTGAATGTCTAAAAAAAGTATATCAGGATGTACTTTTTGCAAAAAAACATAAGCTTCTTCGATAGAATTAAAAACTCTTAAAACCAAAATATCAGGTAAATAATCTTCAAAAAGTTTTTGAAGCCGATCTTGACAATGTTTTTCATCATCAACAATTACAACATTTATCATATTAATCGGGTTTAATTTCTAATGGCAGTTTTACTTCTACTTTTGTTCCTTTGTCTAAATCAATTAAATTAACTTGAGCATTAGTGTTTTTAATATTGTTCAGAATGGCGAGTCTTTCTTTTGTAATACTCATTCCATACGATTTATAATTTGACTTTTCTTTTGTTTTTCTGCCGATTCCATCATCTTCAATAATACAATTAAGCATCTTATTTTCTTCTGCAATTTCAATGATTATTTTTCCTTCACCATTTTTTTCTGCCAAACCATGCCAAATACTATTTTCTACAAATGGCTGAAGAATTAACGGAGGAATATAAGTTTCACGAATATTAATTTTAGGGTCAATTTTAAATTCATACGAAAATTTATGGTTCAATCGCATGGCTTCTAATTGCATATACATTTCTAACATTTTCAATTCTTCTTCTACTGTAATTTCTTTTTCTTCAGAATTTTCTAAAATACCACGCATGAGTTTAGCAAATTTAGCTAAATAATAATCTGCTGATTTACTGTCGTTTTTCTGAATATAATCACTTATAGAGTTAAGCGAATTAAAAATAAAATGAGGGTTCATTTGCAAGCGTAAAGCCTTCAATTCGGTATCACTGATTTGAGCTTTAAATAGAATTTCTTTTTGTTTTTCTTTAAAAACTTGTCTTTTTCTAAAACCAATAAAGAGAAAAATACCTGTCAATAGAACCACACTACTTGTTCCTATAGTTGCATACTTAATAATTTTCTGTCGGTTGATTTCAGCTTCATTCAAAATACGCTCCTTATCCATTTGATAAGCATGCTCTTTTGTTAATAATTCTTCTTTCTTTTCAAAATCAGTTAAGCTGTCTTTTAATTTTACAAATTCTTTAAATTCTTTTAGTGATAAGTTTGTATTGCCTTGCTTTTCATAGATTTTAGCCACTATTTCTCTTGCATACATTTCTGTTTCTTTATCTTGATTTTCTAAAGCATAATTTAAAATGGGTAACATATATGATAGAGAAATCATATACTTTTCTGTTGGGTTAATATTTTCTTTTTTTAACAATTCATCCGGAGCTTCCAAAATTGCTTCTACATAGTACATTTTTGAAACATACTCAGAATCTACATCTTGAATTGAGATGTAATAATTCATAGATTCTTTTAATTGGGGAAGTGAAATTTCAAATTTCTTTTGAGTATTATGAATTATTGCAATATTTGTAAGCAAATTATATTTGTACCAATCTACCTTAATCTCTGATGCAATTTGGAGTCCTTTTTCGTAAAGTTGCAGTGCTCCAACCCAATCATTATTTTGATCTTTTGCTGTACCATAATTTGTATAAACATTAATTATTCCTTGTTTATAATTTATAGCAGAATATATTTTAATTGCCTTTTCATAATATTCATATGCTTTAACATGTTGACTGTTCCGCTTATAAACTAATGCAATATTTTCATAAGCCGTGCCAATTAATTTACCGTCCTTGCATTTCTCAGCAATTTTTAAAGATTTAAAATAATATTCTAATGCCTTTTGATATTCATTTAATCTAAAATAACACACCCCTATTGTATTAAGTACATTAATACAGTTGGGTTCCATTTTAAGTTCAGTAAAAATTCTGTAACATCTTTTCTCTAATTCAATTGCTTCTAACTCTCTATTATGTGTTGAATAAATTATAGCCAAATTATGCAATGAAAACGCTTGTAACTCTTTATCTTGAATTTCCTCAGCAAATTTTAATGCCTTTTTATAGGATTCTATTGCTTCATCTGATTTTCTAATTTCATATAAATTTAAACCTT
>JAFLBT010000205.1 GCA_017302935.1 Flavobacteriales bacterium
CTGTAGATGTAATAAAAAATAATAATGAAGAACTAGGTTTTTTTATTAAGAGACCAATTGATACATCCGACTACTATTATTCTAGATTACTTTCTGTTGTTCCTGTTATTCTTGCTGAAAGCAAATCATTTAAAGATAAAATGAAGATAGAAATTACACATTCTACTTTATCTGAAAGAAAATTTAGAGGACAAGCTGTTTATTATCGAGTTATTGATGAATTAAACAAAAATTTAGAATTTAAACCCTACTTTGAACCATTTGAAATTTCTAAAACATCAACAATTGAAACTTACTTTAGAGAATCAATGGAGTCAAAAGGACCTTTGAGTGCAACTGTCTCTGCTACTTTCTTCAAAAAACCAAACAATTTCACCATTGACATCAAATCAACATACAATCCGCAATACCACGCCGGTGGTCCGGAAGGCTTGATTGACGGTATTTTTGGTACAGAAAACTGGCGAAAAGGCGATTGGCAAGGCTATCAATCGCAAGATTTTGAAGCGGTGATTGATATGCAATCCACCCGTGAAATCAGTCAAATTACGGCCAATTTTTTACAAGACACCCGATCCTGGATTTTAATGCCTACAAAAGTGGAGTATTATATTTCCGATGACAACGTGAATTTCTCCCTTTTTGACACGCAAAACAACACGATTGACCCGAAAGAGTACAATTCCATCATCAAAGGATTTAAAAGCGTTAAAAAGCCTGTAAAAGCCCGTTACGTAAAAGTAAAAGCCACCAACTTTGGCAAACTACCCGAATGGCACCAAGGATTTCCGTTTAACGGGGAGGCGTTCATATTTGTGGATGAGATTACGGTGGAGTAGATGTATTTTGTTTTTTTGTTTCAAGTTTCAGGTTTCACGTTTGCTCGACAGTCACCATTTATTCTCGTGTCAGGTTTCAAAGTTTTTGACCAAAGAATTCTGTGTTTTCCGTGCTTTCTGTAAGAATTAATCCTTCCAACCCCAAGGGAAATCAGAACATTCAACGGGTTTAGTTAAATCAAACGAAACCGAAAAAACCCGATCCGTTCCTAAACGACGAAGGTTGTAGGTAAAGGTTTTTTCATCCAGCGTAATCCACCATACATTGGTAGATGCATTCGGCAATAAATCACACGTTTGTTGGTCCGCAGGAAAAATTTGAATTCCCGATAAACCGGTATTAGAAGAAGTTCCGCCGTATTGAGTAATTTTATCCGGTGAGCCGTCTTCATGGCGATGATCGTGTTTAAGGGTAATCAAACCTTTTTCAAGGGTCAACACCCAAGTTCTGGATTTATCGTCACCTACATAAAACGGGATGCGAATTTGATTGGGCTCACAGCTTTTTACTTGCATCACCAATTTTTTACCTCGAAAAGAATCATTTTCAGGAGCTTCTGTAATTTTACCTTCAAAGGATTTATTGCATAAAACTTTTAATTTTCCCCAAAATTCTTCTGCTCCGGTTTGAGCTTGAACAGTGGAGAAAAAAGTTGTCAAAAAACAAAGAATAATAATTTTTTTCATTTGAGGGAACAATATGATTTTGGTAAAGTTAGCTCTTTTTTCAGTTTTTTCACTTAAAAAGTAAGATAAAAATGATGTATTTTTATATCTTTATCACAAAACAGTTGATATGGTTATTTCAGTAATACAGGCTCCTTTGGTTTGGGAAAACCCCATCGCCAACATGCTGTATTTTCATGAAAAATTCAAAGCCGTCAATCCAAGAACTGACATAGTGGTGCTACCGGAAATGTTTACAACCGGTTTTTCAATGAACCCTTTTTTAACCGCAGAAACCATGCAAGGCGATACGATTCGTTGGATGCAAACAGCTGCTATGCAATTTCAATTTGCGATTACTGGAAGCATCATTATTTTTGAAAATAAGCAATTCTACAACCGAATGGTGTTTGTTCACCCGAATGGGAAAATTGATTATTATGACAAGCGACATTTGTTCACTTTAGCGGGAGAAGATCAAGTATATTCTCCCGGTTCAGAAAAAGTGATTGTTAATTATAAGTTTTGGAAAATTTGCCTTCAGGTATGTTATGATTTGCGTTTTCCTGTATTTTCCAGAAATGTTGAAAATTATGATGTGTTGATTTATGTAGCCAACTGGCCAAGTGTTCGTATTAAAGCATGGGATGCATTGCTTCGAGCCAGAGCTATCGAAAATATGTGTTATGTTGTTGGCGTAAATCGAATTGGAACAGATAAAAACAAACACGAATACGTTGGTCATTCACAAGCAATAGACTTTTTTGGCGATTATCTACTTGAACCACAAACAGAAGAAGGAATTTTTGAAGTGATGGTGTATAAAGCTCCTTTGAAAACGGCTCGAAAAGAACTTAATTTTCTAAATGACCGTGATGTGTTTACTATCCACCCAAAAAATAGCGATAACGATCATCAACCACCCGAAAACTTAAGTGTTTGATCAACATCCCAATTGGAACGCACATCTATTGGCGTTGGGAAGTAACGAACTTCTTCCGATTGTCTTTTTTCCAAAAAATTTCCTGTATCCCAAACTTTATTTTGATTGGTATCATAAATGATGCGTACAGTATATTTTCGGGGTAGTAATAAATTGAATTCAATTGGTTGATTGTTGGTTAAATAACTTGTAGCCAGCGTTTCTCCTTTCTCATCTGTTAAATCTACAATTACCGGATACGAAGTAAGTCCTTCTAATTGAAGTTTTAAATTACCATACTCACTGATACTTTTAGTAGAAACCTGAAATTGTAGCGAATCACTACTGCGTTCCAAAATGTCTGTAAATGCACCTTTTTGAATAATCAGTTTGTATTTTTCTTCCGGTTCTTTTTTAAAATCGAGTTCTAATTGTTGTTCATTATCTAAATAGCGAGTTGTGAAAGCAACACTGGAAGAATCTCTTTTGATGAGTTTTAATTTGGTTTCGTCAATATTTTTCAACGGAACGCTACTGCTTAGTTTATAGGTTTCTCTAAAATGTAAAACACCCATTTGAACCGCATTTATCTTGAGTGAATCTGCTTTTTGGTTGCGGTATTTAAAAGTAAACTCTTTTTCTACCTTATCTTGTTTTACATTTAGCTTGAGAGAGTCAACATCTTTCATTGGTTTAAACCAAATTTGAAGGGAATCCTTTTTGGGAAAAGGGGTTACCACCGTGGGAATAATTTCGTTGCCGTTTTTCAAAGTGATTTTTGTATCGGATGCTTTTCCTTCATAACCTAATATAATTCTATTACTCGCTTGCTGACTTGGTTTTAAAGGTTTAAAAGGCAAAATTTCTTTAAACAATTCCAATTCATAAATCGTATCGTTCGGAAGGGTGATGGTTTTTTGGTAAAAACCAATTTTTTCTTTTTTCGGGTCAAATTTATTGTTTTTGATGTCGTCTTTTATAGCGACCAAAAGATAATTTCCGGCTTTTAAATTTTCTAAAGTAAAAGTTGGTAAACTATCCAATGTATTGGTAATATAGCGAGGTACTTCTTTGTACACTATTGAATCATAAAAGGTTTCGTTTTTTTCATACAACATGACCGAAACAAAATTGTCGGTTTTTTGTAAAAAAGCATCTTTTATTTTTCCTTTCAATTGCAAAGAATCGATATAATCGCCGGTAGAAAAAATATATTTGAATTGCGGATACGGATTTCCTTCGTTGTTGTCCTGAATACTTTGACCGAAATTAAAACTATAGGTTGTATTGGATAATAGTGTATCTTTTATGCGAATTGTTAGTGTTTTGGTAGCGTTAGAAGGTAAAATTTCCGGTTGATTTTTCATCGGAGGAGAAACAATCAACTGTTTGTTGAGGTCTTTTAGTTTGATGTACTCGTCAAAATGAAGTTTGATTTCATTTCCTTTGAATTGGGTTGAAAAATTTTTCGGTTCACTCAACCGCAATACCGGTGGAATAGTGTCTTTAAGACCACCTGTTATGAATCCTCTTTTGGCACAACCGGTAAAAAGTAGTACAATCAAAAAGTAATAAAGTATTCGCTTCATTTGGACAAAAATTCAAATCAAGCCACAAATTAACAATTATATTTAGTGTAAATAAAATGTTTTAGGTTTTCTTTTACTTCTATCAGTGTGTGTAAGCCAAACAAGCGATGCTAATTTTGGTTCCAGGAATCGATAAAAGAGCTTTTCCGCACTGTTCAAGGGTAGCTCCGGTGGTCATGACATCATCAATGAGTAAAAAATGTTTGTTGTGGTCGGTTTCAGAAAACGTAACGGTGAATTTTGTTTTTGGGTCATCAATGCGTTCAAAAAAACTCTTCTTGGTTTGGGTTACAGCATAACTTTCTCGGCGTAAAATAGTTTCATAAAAGGGTAGTTGAAGTGTTTTTGAG
>JAFLBT010000206.1 GCA_017302935.1 Flavobacteriales bacterium
CACGATAAACAACTTCTAGGTCAGGTTGCCGCTAAAATTAGAGGTTTCCGTCGTCCTGAGCCTTACAAAGGAAAAGGAGTTAAATTCGTAGGTGAAGTATTAAGAAGAAAAGCAGGTAAATCAGCTTAAAAATTAAGATTATGTCGTTAACAAAATCTGAAAGAAGACAGAGAATTAAGTTCAGAATAAGAAAGATTGTAAGCGGAACTGCTACAAACCCAAGACTTTCTGTATTCAGAAGCAATAAAGAAATCTACGCACAGTTGATAGATGACTTAAATGGAGTTACTATTTTAGCAGCATCCTCTAGAGATAAAGGTGTTGATGCTAAAGGTACAAACGTTGAAGTAGCTAACGCTGTTGGTAAATTGATTGCTGAAAAAGCATTGAAAGCTGGTATTGAAACAGTAACTTTCGATAGAGGAGGTTATTTATACCACGGTCGTATTAAATCATTAGCAGAAGGAGCGAGAGCTGCCGGACTTAAATTCTAAGATATTATGTATAGTCAATACAAAAATGTAGAGTTAGTAAAACCTAGTGGTCTTGAATTAAAAGATCGTTTGGTAAGTGTAAATCGTGTTACCAAAGTAACAAAAGGTGGTAGAGCTTTTGGCTTTTCTGCAATTGTTGTTGTAGGTGATGAAAACGGAGTAGTTGGACACGGATTAGGAAAGTCTAAAGATGTTTCTGAGGCTATTGCTAAAGCAGTAGAAGATGCAAAGAAAAATTTAGTTAGAATCCCTTTGAGTGGTCAGTCAGTTCCTCACGAACAAAAAGGTAAATTTGGTGGTGCTCGTGTTTTCTTGATGCCTGCTTCTCACGGTACCGGGGTAATTGCCGGTGGTGCTGTACGTGCGGTATTGGAATCTGTAGGTATTCACGATGTATTATCAAAATCTCAAGGTTCTTCAAATCCACATAACGTGGTAAAAGCAACTTTTGACGCATTATTGCAAATGCGTAGTGCTCATACAGTAGCTAAACAAAGAGGAATTTCTTTAGAGAAAGTATTCAAAGGTTAATATACAAGGAAATTATGTCAAAGATTTTAGTAAAACAAGTAAAAAGTCAAATCAATTGTCCTCAAACACAAAAGAGAACTTTGGTTGCTTTAGGTCTTAAAAGATTAGGACAAGTAGTAGAGCATGAAAATTCATCTGCTATCCTTGGTATGGTAAATAAAGTTAAACACTTAGTTTCTGTTGAAGAAGCTAAATAATATTATTCAAAATGAATTTAAGTAACTTACAACCTGCTGAAGGTTCAACACATAATCAAAATAAAAGGGTAGGTAGAGGAGAAGGTTCCGGTAAAGGTGGTACTTCCGCAAGAGGTCACAAAGGAGCGAAATCTCGTTCAGGTTATTCTAAAAAGATTGGTTTTGAAGGAGGACAAATGCCTCTTCAAAGACGTGTACCTAAGTTTGGATTTAAAAACATTAACAGAGTAGAATACCAAGGAATTAACCTTGATACTTTGCAAAGTTTAGTTGATAATGGAGTAGTAACTGATACTGTAGATTTTTCTGTATTGATTGATTCCCGTTTAGCCACCAAAAATGAATTAGTAAAAGTTTTAGGTCGTGGTGAATTAAAAGCTAAATTAAAAGTAACTGCTCACAAATTTACAGCAACTGCTAAAGCGGCTATCGAAGCAGCAGGTGGAGAAGCTGTAACTTTATAATTTAATGTCTGTATGAAGAAATTTTTTGAAGCTCTCGGAAACGTTTGGAAAATTGAAGAATTAAAAAATAGAATTCTAGTAACGCTAGGTTTACTTTTAGTTTATCGTTTTGGAGCACAAGTAACCTTACCAGGTATAGATGCTACAAAATTGGGTGGTTTAACTTCTCAAACGGATCAAGGTATTGGTTCAATTTTAAACATGTTTACCGGTGGTGCATTTTCTCAAGCGTCAGTATTTGCTTTAGGAATTATGCCTTACATCTCAGCCTCTATTGTGGTTCAATTGATGGGAATTGCTGTTCCTTATCTTCAAAAACTACAAAAAGATGGTGAGAGCGGAAGAAAAAAGATTAATCAGATTACTCGCTGGTTGACCATCGCTATTACTTTGGTACAAGGTCCTGGATATATTTACAACTTATACAGAACATTACCATCAGATGCATTTTTATTAGGATTTAATTCATTTTCCTTCCTTTTCTCTGCCGTTGTAATTTTAGTTACGGGTACTATTTTTGCCATGTGGTTAGGAGAAAAAATTACTGATAAAGGTATTGGAAATGGTATTTCACTGTTAATTATGGTTGGAATCATTGCACGTTTACCTGAAGCATTTTTACAAGAATTTGTTTCAACTGTAACGCAAGACAATGGTGGACTAGTATTGTTGGTATTTGAAATCATATTATGGTTATTAGTCATTATTGCTAGTATTCTTTTAGTAATGGCCGTTAGAAAAATTCCTGTACAATACGCAAGAAGAACAGCCGGTGGAGATTTTGAACAAGACATGATGGGTGGTAATAGACAATTTATTCCACTTAAGCTTAATGCATCAGGCGTAATGCCAATTATTTTTGCTCAAGCAATTATGTTTATACCTGCTGCTGTAGCTGGGCTTTCTTCAACTGAAGCTGCTCAGTCTGTAACAACTGCTTTCAGTGATATGTTTGGATTTTGGTACAATTTAGTTTTTGCGTTACTAATAATTGTTTTTACGTATTTTTACACCGCAATTACAGTACCAACTAATAAAATGGCTGATGACTTAAAAAGAAGTGGTGGTTTTATCCCTGGAATCAGACCAGGTATTGAAACTTCTGATTACTTAGATAGAATTATGTCCTTAATTACTTTCCCTGGTTCTTTATTTTTAGCTTTGATTGCAGTGTTCCCTGCTTTCGTAGTAAATCTAATGGGTGTACAACAAAATTGGGGTATGTTTTTTGGAGGTACATCATTATTAATCATGGTTGGAGTTGCAATTGATACTATGCAACAGATAAATTCTTATTTGTTGAATAGACATTATGATGGTTTAATGAAAAGTGGTAAAAATAGAAAAGCGGTAGCTTAATTTTTATGGCAAAACAATCAGCAATAGAACAAGACGGATCAATCATTGAAGCATTATCTAATGCAATGTTCCGTGTAGAATTAGAAAATGGTCATATTGTGATCGCTCATATTTCCGGAAAAATGCGTATGCATTACATCAAATTATTACCTGGTGATAAAGTGAAATTGGAAATGAGCCCTTATGATTTGACAAAAGCAAGAATTACTTATAGATATTAAAGCTATTTCACAATGAAAGTTAGAGCATCAGTAAAGAAAAGAAGTGCCGAATGCGTTATTGTACGCAGAAAAGGTAGATTGTACGTTATTAACAAAAAGAATCCTAGATTTAAACAAAGACAAGGATAATTATGGCAAGAATCGCAGGGGTAGATATACCTAAAAACAAAAGAGGAGTTATCGCTCTTACCTATATCTTCGGAATTGGTAAAAGTAGAGCTATTGAGATTTTAGAGAAAGCTCAAGTTAGTCAAGACAAAAAAGTTCAAGATTGGAACGATGATGAAATCGGTGCAATTCGTGATGCAGTTTCTTATTACAAAATAGAAGGTGAATTACGTTCAGAAGTATCTCTTCACATCAAACGTTTAATGGACATTGGTTGCTACAGAGGTATTCGTCATAGATCTGGTCTTCCATTAAGAGGACAAAGAACGAAAAACAATTCTAGAACTAGAAAAGGTAAAAGAAAAACTGTTGCTAACAAGAAAAAAGCAACTAAATAATAAATAATATGGCTAAGACTATAACAAAAAAACGTAAAGTTATCGTTGAATCAACGGGAGAAGCTCATATTAATGCAACTTTTAACAATATCATTATTTCCTTAACAAATAAAAAAGGAGAAGTAATTTCTTGGTCATCTGCCGGTAAAATGGGGTTCAGAGGTTCAAAAAAGAATACTCCTTATGCTGCTCAAATGGCAGCTGAAGATT
>JAFLBT010000207.1 GCA_017302935.1 Flavobacteriales bacterium
ATTGATTTTTCTTTTTTGGAAAGTATTAGTAGTAAAATATGCTATCAAAAACGAAATAGTATCGCTTGATTTTCTTCAAGAAAATGTTGAAACAGAGGAAGAATATAAAGAAGAAGAAAAAATAAGAAAAAGAATCGTATTAACAGTTTTGATTACAACACTTTTATTATGGTTAACCTCACAATGGACCGGTATTCCGGTTGCAGCGGTTTCGGGTATTCCAATTGTAGCCTTAACCATGTTAGGCATTATTGATGCTGATGATGTAAGAGCATTGCCTTGGGATACTTTAATGTTGGTTGCGGGTGGTTTAGCACTTGGGTTAGCCATTCAGGAACAAGGAATTGCCAATTATTTCATATCAAAAATCAGCAATGTAGAATTAAATGTATATCTGTTACTTTTTCTATTTTCAATTACAACGGTTACATTATCAAACTTTATGAGTAACACTGCGGCAACTACCATTTTAATTCCGGTTGCCATATCCCTTTCCAGCATTTCAAGTGGATTGAATCCAATTATATTGCCGTTGGTTATTGGATTAAGTGCTTCTTGTGCTTTACTTTTACCGGTATCAACTCCTCCGAATGCAATTGCCTATAGCACCGGTTATATTGATCAATCAGAATTTAGAATAGGAGGCTTTTTTGTAGGTTTAGTAGGGCCAGCACTAATTATTATTGCAACAGTGCTTGTTTCATTTTTCATCTAATTGACATCTTAATCGATAATAATTGTCTTTTAACGATTAACTTTAATTTTTAAAGTTACATTTTCTTACTTTGCATGAAATTTAAATTATAAGTCATGAAGAAGAAATATTTATTATTATTGGTTTTCATTAGTATTTTTACAGCTTGTTCTGATAATGATGATAACAATGAATTAAAAAAAATTGAAACCATAAAGACTAGTATTGATGGCCAAATAGTTGAATTTAAAAACTTCACTATTACAAAACAAGATTATACAAATAGTGAAACCGGCTATCAATGGACTGATATACGGATTTTAGGTTATATAAATGAAGATCCTTTAAACTCAATAGAAATTATTGCTGAACAAGGTCAGTTAGGTGCTGAATCAATTTGGAGATTTAATATTACCTACAATGGAATTCTTTACACCAGAGATAATAGTGCTTTTACTACAATAGTTACTAAAAGTGACGAAAACCATTTAGAAGGTAGTTTTTCAGGTAAATTAACTAATCCAAATACAGGAGAATCATTATCTTTGTCAAATGGTATTTTCAATTTAAAATTCTAAAAAAAAATCATGAAATCAAAGTATCTTCTAGTAATATTTTTTTCGATAACAACATTATTTTCATGTTCATCCGATAGTGATAAATCAGATGTAAATTATATTAAGGCAAAAATTAATGGTGTTGACTTGAAATTTAATATTATTTCAGTTGATATAGAAGATTATATAGAATACAAAGACATCATCATTTCTGCTACCATGGAAAGTGATCCTTCGAAATCAATTATTATAGCCTCGCAATTTGGTGTGACCGGTGAAGGTGAAATATGGAGATGTTCACATTATTCCGGTAGTGATTATTATGAAATACAAAATGCAGATACATTTATTTCAAATATTACTAAAAATTCTAGTGGAAACTATGAAGCGACATTTTCAGGAAATTTAATTAATATGAATGATGACAGTGTGATTGCTTTAACCAATGGTACTATGAAGATTAAATATTAAGATACTACATAATCAAGTCAAAGCCTTCTCAATTGGAAGGCTTTTTTTATGAAAATAAATTCTTGTAATCGTTTATAATTAGTGGTGAAAGAGTATTTTTGCGTTATGGGAAGAAAACAATCAGATAAAATAATATTTAGAGAAGTAACCGTTTTAGATGCCGGTGCAAAAGGAGTATCAGTAGCCAAAGCAGAAGATGGTAGAGTAATTTTTATACCTAATGTAGTGCCGGGAGATATAGTTGATGTTCAAACCTTTAAAAAGAGAAAATCCTACTTTGAAGGGAAAGCCATTCATTTTCATCAATATTCCAAAGACAGAGTAGAACCAAAATGCTCTCATTTTGGCGTTTGTGGAGGTTGTAAATGGCAAAACATGCAATACGAAAAACAATTACATTATAAAAACAACGAGGTTTACAATCATTTAAAACGTATTGGTAAAATCGATTTACCTGATTTTGAGCCTATTTTAGGTTCTGAAAAGCAATTTTACTACCGCAATAAAATGGAGTTTTCTTTTTCTGATAGTCGTTGGTTGACCGAAAATGAAATTCAACAAGAAGCAACATTTACCAACCGAAATGCTTTAGGTTTTCATATTCCCAAAATGTGGGATAAAATTCTTGATATTGAACATTGTTATTTACAAGAAGATCCTTCAAACGCCATTCGAAATTCGATTAAGGCTTTTGCAAATGAGCATGAAATCCCTTTTTTTAATACCCGAAATCAAACCGGTATTCTGAGAACGTTGATGATTCGAACTTCTTCAACTGGAGAAATTATGGTTTTGTTGCAATTTTTCAAAGAAGAAAAAAGCATGCGTGAAGCGTTGCTCAATCACATCAAAACTACTTTCCCATCCATCACTTCTTTGTTGTATGTTATCAACGAAAAAGGAAATGATACGTTGTACGACCAAGAAATTAAATTATTTCACGGAAGAGAATATATTTTAGAGGAAATGGAAGGCTTGCATTTTTCAGTCAATGCTAAATCCTTTTATCAAACTAATTCTGACCAAGCGTATGAATTGTATAAAATTACTCGCGACTTTGCAGGATTAACCGGAAATGAAATCGTTTATGACTTGTATACCGGAACGGGAACAATTGCACAATTTGTGTCTAAAAAAGCAAAAAAAGTAGTGGGTGTAGAAGCGGTACCGGAAGCAATTAGCGAAGCCAAAGAAAATGCCAAAAGAAATAATATTGATAATTGTTCGTTCTTTGTTGGCGATATGAAAGTAATTTTTACTGATTCTTTTATTCAACAAAACGGTAAACCTGATGTTATTATTACTGACCCACCAAGAGATGGAATGCATGCAGATGTTGTTCAGCAATTATTGAAAGTTGCACCTGAAAAAATTGTATATGTAAGTTGTAATAGTGCCACTCAAGCCAGAGATTTGGCTATTCTTGATGCACTTTACAAAGTAACAAGAGTTAGACCTGTGGATATGTTTCCACAAACGCATCATGTTGAAAATGTTGTACTTTTAGAAAAAAAATAAATGAAAAAAATCTGGCTATTCAGTTGGCTTATTGTCTTAGTTTTAGGATGTGAAAAAGACGATATTTGCACAGAACCTAATACTACCCCACGACTAATCATTGATTTTTATGATAGTCAAAATACATCTGTTTTAAAGCAAGTAGCCAATTTAGAAGTAATTGGTGAAGGTGCAAATTCAACCTTGAGTTTTAATTTGGTTACCCGAATTGAGCTGCCCTTAAAAACGAATGAAAATTTCACACAATATACGTTGAATATCAATTCCACATCGTCCACTTTCTCGAATATTGATATACTGCGTTTTAACTACACTCGAAACGACATTTATGTTTCAAGAGGCTGCGGGTTTAAAACTAATTTTGAACTAAACCTTTTTGAAGGTATTGTAAAATCCAATCCGGCTGATGATGATGAATATTGGATTGAAAACATTGAACTGATAAAAAATAAAATTGATTCTGAAGATGATGTACATATCAAAATGTATTTTTAGTGTTATATTGATTTGCACTTTTTCTTACGGAAAAGCACAAAATAGTAAATCAGATAGTATTCCAACTCCAAAAACAGAGCGTTATGGTCTTCGTGTGGGCGTTGATGCCTATCGATTGGTATTGAGTGTAATAAATGACAATTATAAAGGACTGGAG
>JAFLBT010000208.1 GCA_017302935.1 Flavobacteriales bacterium
TGTCGCAATTGTCCTGATTTTCAAAAAACTCGATAACGCTCTGAGCAATTTTATCTCCAATTTCATCCACCAAAATCAAATCCATTAAACTGGCGGTGGCAATAGCATCAATGTTTTTATAATGTTTGGCTAATTTTTTAGCAACGGTTTCACCCACGTAACGAATACCTAACGCATACAATACCCGTTCAAACGGAACTTCTTTGGATTTTTCAATTCCGTTAATCAAATTCTCCGCACTTTTTTGAGCCATTCGCTCCAACGGAAGTATTTGTTCTATTTTTAAATCATATAAATCGGCATAATTTTTTACCAAACCATTGTTGTACAATAAAGCAACTGTTTCACCACCCAATCCTTCAATATCCATCGCTTTTCTGGTGATGTAATGCTGAATACGACCAATAATTTGTGGCGGACAACCATAAAAATTCGGACAATAATGATTGGCTTCTCCTTCTTTTCGTTCTAAAGCCGTTTGACATTCAGGACAATGCGTGATATAGTGCATAGGTTCAGTTTCATTGCCACGCTCGGCTACCGCAATAATTTTGGGGATAATTTCTCCTCCTTTTTCTACAAAAACTTTATCGCCAATGCGAATGTCTAATTTTTCAATTTGGTCGGCATTGTGCAACGATGCTCTTTTCACAATCGTTCCGGCTAATTGCACCGGTTCTAAATTCGCCACCGGAGTAATCGCACCCGTTCTTCCCACTTGATAGGAAATGGAATTTAGTCGCGTAGAAACTTGCTCCGACTTAAATTTATAGGCCATAGCCCAACGAGGTGATTTGGCCGTATAACCCAACTCGTCTTGGTATTGCAAACTGTTGACTTTTATTACCACACCATCGGTTTCATAAGGTAAATCGTGACGGTGAACATCCCAATAGGCAATATAATCCAATACTTCTTGCATATTTTTGGCCAATTTGGATTGCGAAGGCACTTTAAATCCCCAATCTCGTGCGGCTTGTAAGCCTTCAAATTGTGTTTGAAACGGCAAATTATTCCCCACAATAAAATAAAGCAAACATTCTAACGGTCGTCTAGCTACTTCAGTACTATCTTGTAATTTTAAACTTCCGGAAGCAGTATTTCTGGGATTGGAATAAGGTGTTTCACCTATTTCAATCAATTCCTGATTCATTTTTTCAAATCCGGCAAAAGGCAAAATGATTTCGCCTCGAATATCAAACTTTGGTGGATAATTTCCCTTTAATTGCAAAGGAATCGAACGAATGGTTTTGATGTTGTTGGTCACTTCATCTCCTTGAAATCCATCGCCTCGTGTGACTGCTTTTTTTAATTTTCCATCTTCATAGGTGATGCTGATAGAAGCACCGTCGTATTTTAATTCGCATGTATATTCTAATTCCACATTACCCAAAATCTTTTGAATTCGAACTTCCCAATCCATCAAATCTTCCGTAGAATAGGAATTATCCAACGAATACATCCGATGTTCATGTACCACCGTATTGAAATTTTTGGTGATGCTCCCTCCTACGCGTTGCGTTGGCGAATTTTCATCAAAAAACTCCGGATGTTGGTTTTCCAAATCTTGTAATTCTTTCAATAACTGATCAAATTCAAAATCGGAAATGGTGGGTTTATCCAACACATAATAGTTGTAATTGTGTTGGTTAAGTGTTTCACGAAGGGATTGAATTTTGATTTGGATATTCATGTTCTGAGTTGCTGAGATGCTGAGTTACTAAGTTTTTACTTTGCGTTTACGATGTTATCAATTTGTTGGTACAATTGTCCGTCGCTTAAAATTGCTCCTTGTTGGATGATGTCAAAAATGGCGGCATTGCGTTCGCCTTGGTATTCTTTTCGTCCCACATGAATGTCTATGGCATCGGTAAATAAATTATTGACCATCCATTCCAAACCTTTGGAAGTCATAAAATCAACTTCGGGTTCCATGGTTTTCAACACAATCGATTTTACTTCGGTTTCCAAACAATGGAATAGAAAAATATGATTTTTTGAAAAATGTTCTACATATTTCGTTTGTGCCAAAACGCCTTCCCAAATCAAATCCGAAAACACATCGAGTTCTTGTTCGGCTACTTCGGGTTTGTTGATTTTTATTTCATCCCATTCTTTTTTATCAATGGATTGAGTGGCTAAAAAGTTAGCGAATTCTTGGTGTAAGGCTTCGAATTGTTCTTTTGTCAGTCTGGTGTATTTCATTTTTTCTGAGTTGCTGAGTCGCTGAGATTCTGAGTTGCTGAGAAACTGAGAATCTGAGTTATTTTTTAATTTTTCATTATTTTATGAGATCTCTCCTGCGTCGGGATGACAAGATTGTGGAAATATTTTATGTTGATAGACTTTTTCCCAAAACCATTTAAACTTTTAAACATTAACCGATAACATCCAGTTTCGCAAAACGCAGCAACAACTTCTTAATTCCTCCCACTTCAAATTTTATTTCGGCTTTTTTGTCGGCTCCAACGCCTTCTAGGTTAAGGACTTCTCCTTTTCCGAAACGTTCGTGCATTACAATATTTCCGGGAATTAATTTAGAATCAAACAAGTTATTTCCACTGGGTGCATTACCGGAAACCGGTTTTAATTTTCGTATCGTAGATGTCGGTTCTTCACCGTATCGTTTGGGTGGCGTTCCGTTAGTTGGTTTCGCTAATCGTAATTTTGATTTATCAATATCACCAAAAATGTCGGTGTCAATCATCGGTTTGTAACGATAACCTGTTTCAACCGGACTCACATATTCCAGATATCGGTCGTCAATTTCTTCAATAAAACGTGAAGGTTCACTATCCATCAATTTCCCCCAACGGTAACGGGATTGTGCGTAGGTTAAATACGCTTGATGTTCCGCACGGGTCAAGGCAACATAAAACAAACGGCGTTCTTCTTCCAATTCGCTTCGGGTGTTCAAACTCATCGCACTAGGAAACAAATCTTCTTCCATTCCCACGATAAAAACCATTGGAAATTCCAATCCTTTCGCTAGGTGAATGGTCATTAATGCCACACGGTCATCATCACCTGTGTCCTTGTCTAAATCGGTTGCCAAAGCTACATCTTCTAAAAACTCTGATAAGGCTCCACGGGCACCGTCTATTTCTTTTTGCCCTTCGATAAAGTCTTTGATACCGTTGAGCAATTCTTCAATATTTTCAATGCGTTGAATGCCTTCGGGGGTACCGTCTTTTTTCAATTCCTGAATCAAACCGGTTTTTTTCGTCACATGTTCCGCCAAATAAAACGCATCTTGATTTTCGTTGATGACCTGAAAACTTTTGATCATCATTACAAAATCTTCCAATTTTTGCTTGGTTCCGGAATTGAGTTTGAGGTCAATCTTATCAATATTTTCCATCACTTCAAAGATGGAACGCTTGTAATGATTGGCCGCCACCGTTAATTTTTCAATGGTGGAATCCCCAATTCCACGTGCGGGATAATTGATGACCCGAACCAAAGCTTCTTCGTCTTTTGGATTGATGATTAATCGCAAATAACTCAACACATCTTTGATTTCTTTGCGTTGGTAAAACGATAATCCACCATAAATTCGATACGGAATGTCACGTTTTCGCAAGGCATCTTCCATAGCACGGGATTGAGCATTAGTGCGATACAAAATAGCGAATTCGCCATTTTTCATTTGGTTTCGCATCTTTTCTTCAAAGATGGTCGAAGCCACAAAACGACCTTCTTCCCCATCGGTAATGCTGCGATTGACTTTTATTTTGGGTCCGTCTTGGTTGTGTGTCCAAACTACTTTGTCGAGTTTGGTTTTGTTTTTATCGATGATGGAATTGGCTGCTTCTACAATGTTTTTGGTAGAGCGGTAATTTTGTTCCAGTCGAAACGTTTGCACATCGGCATAGTCTTTTTG
>JAFLBT010000209.1 GCA_017302935.1 Flavobacteriales bacterium
AAATTGTAACCCTAGATTAAGAGTTCTTAAATCAATAGAAGAATCATTCAATTTTGCCTTGTTATTAAAAATTGGATTCAGTCCATAATAGGCATAAAAATTCCAAGTGTTGTAACCGGTAGCAAGATAAACACCATACTGAAATTTTGTAAAATGATTGCTATTAGAAATTTTATAATCTATTGTATTTGATAAAAAGTTAGATTGATTCAATAACATATAACTCAACTTAAAACCTGCATAAAGTCTAAAAAATTTGTGGCTTTGCGGAGTTGATGTCCTATACCTGAATTCAATTGGTAAATCAACATTTAGGAAGTAAAATTTGTTTTTATCGTAATCAAATCCATCCTCTATAATAGAATATAAAATTCCATTATCTCCTTTTGAAATCAACAAATCTTGATTATAAGATTGATAGGTAAAACCGGCTCCGACCGCAACTGAGTACGTTCTTAGTTTATTTACAGGCATATCTCTTAGAAAACCTAATTGCAATCCAGTTGAGAATTTATTTTGGGTTAAACCATTTGGTTTATTTTGCAATATATTATAGGCTATTCCAACATAAAATTGATCTTCACGATACTTTAAATCTAATTTTTTTGTATGGGGGATAGTATCTTGAGCCCATACAGAAAGTGAGAGTAACCAAAAAAACAAAATCCTAAACATATCATCGATTTTTGAAATATAAAAATACTAAAAAAGCCACGCATTCACGTGGCTTTCTTTGAAAAGATTTTTATTTCTTAATCAACTACACTACCTTTAGTTGTAGTATAATTGATTTTAAGTGCATCCATTTTTCTTAACTCTTGTTTGATTTCTCCAACCAATCCCATTTTTACTTCTTTATCTACTTTTAATGAAGTAGTTAAAACTTTTTCTAATTCAGGATTTCTTGAAGCTCTTTCAGCTAAAATAAATGTTTTGATATCTGATACTTCAGAAAGGCGATCATTCAATTGAATTTTTGCTCCTTCTCCGTATTTTTTTCTGTATTTCTCGTGAGGTTTACCTGCGAAAATAAACATTACACGATCCTTTTTTTCAAGTTTAGTTACCTGATCAGCTTTTGGCAAACTATTCTGAATCAACAAATCATTATCTTTTAACACAGTAGCTACCATGAAAAAGAATAACAACATGAATACAATATCAGGCAAAGAAGCTGTTGAAATCGCTGGAACGTCTCCTCCTTTTTTCTTTTTAAATTTAGACATAGTTCTAAAATTTACAAATTAATTACGTTTAGGCTCTGCTTCAGATAACTTCTGCGGAAACAACGTTTGAATTTCTTTAATAAATGGCTCAATTTTATTGCGTTGAGCTTCTTTTGTTTTTGGATCTTCAAACATCGCTTCTAAATCTCTAAACGATTTACCATATCGTGCTTGACACTCTCTATCTCTTAAAAAGTAATACGCCGCTACCAATTCATTTTGAACGGAAATATACGCTTTATAAGAAGTTTCGGAGTCATTTTGCAATGATATAATCGCTTTATCCGGATTATCAGACGAGGCAGGATTTCTTTCTCCTTTGCAATAAGCACAAGAACCATCTCCTCCATTATCTAGAAAATCAATAGCTGCTTGTCTTAGGTCTTTTAAATCCATCAACTTGTCTTCTACCAATAATTGATCGTTTTTATTTACCAAAACAGTAAAAATATTTTTCTCTTTTACCGGTGGTGGATCAATCTGGTCAGGTTGAATTGGAGGTAACTTTCTATTGATACCCTGATCCGTTTGGATAGTGGTAGTTACCAGAAAGAAAATCAACAGCAGGAAAGCAATATCTGCCATCGAACCGGCATTTACTTCTGGCGGTGCATCTCTGTGTTTTCTAGCCATTGTTTACTTTTTAATTCTGTTATATCCTGTGAAAACCATCAATCCAATAGCAACTAGTGCTAATATGTAAAATGCATTAAGTCCGGTACTAACCATTTTAGAGGCAAAAGAAGATACTTCTCCTCCGTCTTTTAATGGCACTGCTGTTCCATCAGCAAAAATGAATGCCACTAAAAACACCCCTAAAAATGCACCTATGCTCATAAAAGTCTTTTTTAATTCACCTTTTTTAGAAGCTAAATTTTTAAAAGTATAATATAATACAAACACAATAGCAATCAATAGCATCAAATATGACACATAAATAATTGGGGAAATCATTCCACCATCTTGAGCATCAGCCATCATAATGGTTGCCAAGAAAACTATTGAAAGTACACTTAATACAATAACGAGTAATCTTGTTAACTTTTGTAAGTTCATGTTATTGTCTTTTTAAAATTATTTTTTGTTTTTGTAATCTACTAAAATATCTACTAAGCTAATAGATGCATCTTCCATATCATTAACA
The DNA here is from genome assembly GCA_017302935.1 of Flavobacteriales bacterium. Lineage (GTDB taxonomy): Bacteria > Bacteroidota > Bacteroidia > Flavobacteriales > Flavobacteriaceae > Flavobacterium. The sequence goes on from JAFLBT010000209.1 coordinate 2,371, forward strand.
ATAGAGTCAATTTTTGCAATAATATAATTGTAAAATATTTGCAAAATCATTGCTACGATAAGACCGAATACAGTTGTTAATAAAGCTACTTTAATACCACCGGCAACCAATGAAGCGTCCATGTTTCCAGCTGCTTCAATTTTGTCAAATGCTTGAATCATCCCGATTACTGTTCCCATGAAACCTAACATAGGTGCTAATGCAATAAACAATGAAATCCAAGATACATTTTTCTCTAATTGTCCCATTTGAACTCCACCATAAGAAACAACTGCTTTTTCAGCTGATTCAATTCCGTGGTCAATACGATCTAAACCTTGATAGAAAATAGAAGCAACGGGACCAGAAGTGTTTCTACAAACTTCTTTAGCAGCGTTAACACCACCTGAGTTCAATGCATCTTCTACATCTTTGATTAATTTTTTAGAATTTGTTGTAGAAAGATTTAAGTAAATAATTCTTTCAATTGCAATTGCTAAACCAAGAATTAAACACAATAATACGATTCCCATGAAACCAGGACCTCCTTGGATAAATCTTTCTTTTAATTCTTGTGTAAATGATTTTTCTTCTGCAACAGCTTCTTCATCTGTAGCTTCAGTAGTTGCAACTTCTTCCGTTGCAGCAGGAGCAGCAGCTTCAACAGCAGCAGGTTCAGTTGTTTGTGTAGAGTCCTGAGCTTGAACTGATCCAAACATCATTAGACTTGTAATTGCTAAAATAGAAAATAATCTTTTCATTGCTTTCGTTCTTAATTTTAATTAGTTAATCAGGTTAAAGGTATAAATTAATTTTTAAAAAAATACAAATTTAAAAAATATGCGGAGAGAAAGGGATTCGAACCCTTGATACCCTTTTGGAGTATACACACTTTCCAGGCGTGCTCCTTCGACCACTCGGACACCTCTCCAATACTTTCGAATGCATTTTAAGAGTGCCAAATAACAAAAAAAAACTCACTTGAAAAAATTAATTTTGTTATTTTTATGACAATTCTCCTCTCAAAGAAGTTTCGAAAATGGTTTTGAACACTTTAGCAGAAACATTTTGTCCTAACAAATACATTAATTTTGTGATAGCTGCCTCTGTTGTGATGTCTTTTCCTGAAATTACGCCTATTTTTTTTAAATACGTACTTGTTTCATATTGTCCCATGTTCACACTTCCGCCTGAACATTGTGTTACATTTATAACGTAAATTCCTTTTTTTATTGCCTTTTTCAAAATGGCAATGAACCATTCTTCCGTTGGAGCATTACCTGCTCCATAGGTTTCTAATACCACTCCTTTTAAATTTGGTATATCAAACATGGATGAAAGAACTCCTTCATTTAGTCCGGGAAACATTTTTATAATGGCAACATTTGAATCCAATTCTTTATGTACAGTCAATTTTTTAACTGTAATAGATCTCAAAAGATATTCATGATTGATTTTAATATGCACACCTGATTCTGCCAAAGGAGGATAATTTGGTGATGCAAATGCCATAACATGTTCGGCATTAATTTT
>JAFLBT010000021.1 GCA_017302935.1 Flavobacteriales bacterium
GTGCCATTATTATCAACATCTAAATTTGTTGATTGCACGGCACCAGCATACGTTCCTCTTACTTTTCCGCTATCAAAACGTAAACTAACATCTACATTAAATTTATCGCTAAATTTATATTGACCGACAATGTAAGGAGCTGTTATATCATAATTTGTATCATAATTTCTGGTACAGCAATTTCCCCAAAAAGGAACTCCGTAAGCATATAATCCGTTAACTGAATTAGGCCCTGCATTTAACAAAGCTGCATTGTCGCCTTTTACTTCCATTAAATACGAATTCCATAACCATGACATCGAAAGGGTTTGATAGGCTTTATAATATCCTAATGTTAAATCGAAATCACCAAACTTTTTGGATAATTTCATATCGTTGGTGAAATTATTAAAGTTATTGATTTCAGTATCAAAGGTGTGAATCCTCATAACTAAGTCATTTCCGTTCACGTTAGTACCGGCTTGAGCACCATTCGCATACGTTAAATTAGGCACACCAAATTCAGTAGCAAAATCAGCTGCCGTTTGAACTTGTGCAGGAAATGGAGATACAAATAGACCTTTATGGAAATTTTGTCTGAAACGGTCTTCAATTTTCCACCCGTTTCCAATATCAAAAGAAAGTTCACCACCAAACGAAGTAGCCATTGGACGCATACCATCAGCCATGTTGCTTCTTCTTCTTTGACCATCTTGACCCACAGTTAAATTATCTAAAAACAAAGCACTGTGTTGTGTATCATGTAAAATATCAAAATTTGAAAGAGAACTCCAATTTGGGTTTGAATTGGTTCCACTAACTTTTACCGGCATTGGCAAATAACCTATTGCTCTGTCATTTAAGTGTTTGAAAAACAGTCGTACATATCCTTTTTCAAATTCTTTTGTAATATTTGCTTTAATTTGTCCTCCCACATTTGCAGTATATCCTGCATTTCTTGGGCCTTCCCCTTGACGATAGAAACCACCAACGTGAAAGAACAACCCGTTCCCTATCGGAGAACCATATTCAAAATCAGTACGGTAATTATTAAAGTCAACACCAAAAGACTGCATCAAAGAACCCCCTTCAGTCTTACCATTTTTACTGATAAAATTGATGATACCGGCAGGAGAATTACTGGCTAAAGTAGAAGCAGAACCTCCACGAATAGCTTCTACTCTTGAAATCGTTTGGTCGGCACGCACAAAAATATCGGCATTTCCGAAGGCAACATCACCAAATTGCATTACCGGTAATCCATCCTCATGAATTTGAAGAAACTTTGCTCCACCTGATGCTACGGGAATACCTCTGATGGTGATATTGGCATTACCTTCACCTCCTGTTGATTCTGATTTAATACCGGGGATTGAACGGAAAATCTCCGCTGTTGCTCTGGGAGCAGCTTGTTCAATTTGAGTGGTTGATACAGAACTTATTGACACACTCGATTGTAATTTAGATCTTGGATTGATTACCCCTGTCACCACTACATCTTCTAATTGAGTGGCATCCTCTACTAAAATGACTTCTGTTTTAGTTGAACCGTTTACCGTAACAACTTGTTTTTTCGTTTTGTAGCCAATATAAGATGCTACTAAAGTTACATTTCCGTTTTCTAACCCAGAAAGTTGGAAAACACCATCCATATCTGATGAAGTTCCTTTTGATGTTCCTTCTACCACAATATTCACCCCCGGTAGAATATTGCCGGCATTGTCTTTTACAACACCTTCAATAGAACCAGACTGAGCAAAAATTGGTAATGAACAAAAACATAGGAAAAGAAAAGCAACCTTTTGAAATAGTAATTTTGTTCTCATTTTGTTTTGTTTAGTTAATAAAATTAAGTGATATTTTTTACGAATCTATTTTTTTTAATGCTAAAAAATTAACTATTTAAAATCGAAAACGTTTTCGAAATTACCGAAAACGTTTTCGATTTTTTGTATTGTATTTTTTTTCATATTTGTAACATGAAAGAAAAGGAGACAACATTAAAGGTAATTGCAGAGAAATTAAACATTTCCATAACAACAGTTTCAAAAGCTTTGAAAGACTACTCTGATGTTAGTCCAAAAACTAGAGAACGTGTGTTGGAATTAGCAAGAGAACTGCACTACACACCTAATTCTTTTGCTGTAAATCTCAGAACTAAAGAATCAAAAACTATCGGATTAATTATACCTGAAGTTGTTCATCATTTTTTTTCAAGTGTTATTAACGGTATCATTGCAGAAGCCGAAAAAAATGAATATTTAGTCATTATTCTTCAATCAAATGAATCGCTGGAACTAGAAAAAAAACAAGTTCAACTTCTTATCAATAAAAGAGTAGATGGAATCATAATGTCGTTATCCAATGAGTCGAATGATGATGACCATATTCGAGAGATTATTCATCGAAACATTCCGTTTGTGATGTTTGACAAGATATCTAAAATGATTCCGTGTTCTAAAGTAATTATTGATGACCAAAAAGCAGCAGCAGCAGCAGTTGAACATTTGATTTCAGTAGGTTGTAAAAAAATTGCCCATATCCGAGGCCCGGTAAATCCACAAAATGCCATTGATCGTTTTTTGGGGTACAAAAAAGCGTTGGAAAAAAACCAAATTCCATTTGATAAAAATTTGGTTTATACCTGTGTTCGTGTTTCGTTTGAAGAAGGCTATGCGTTTGCAAAAGAAATTTGTGAAAATCATCCGGATGTAGATGGAATTTTCGTAATTACAGACTTAGTAGCTGTGGGAGTTTTAGCTTATTTGAACGAACACCATATTAAAGTGCCGGAACAAATTGCTGTCATCGGTTTTAGCAATTGGTTTATGTCACAAGTTATTCAACCTAAATTAAGTACGGTAGATCAACCTAGTTATGAAATGGGAGTAAGTGCTTTTAATTTGTTACTAAAAGAAATCAAGGCCGTAAAAGAGGAACAACCAAAAGTTATCGAAAATGTGGTTTTAGACACACAAATCATTGTTAGAGAATCTACAAAAAAATGATTTATTTCTGCTTTTCGAGTGTAAATGAAAATTCTGAACCTACACCAAATTGACTTTCTACATAAATTTTTTCATTGTGACCCTCGATAATGTGTTTCACAATGGCTAATCCTAAACCGGAACCACCTTCGGAACGAGCACCACTTTTGTCAACTCTGTAAAAACGTTCAAAAAGCCTTGGAATGTGTTGTTTTTGAATTCCTTCACCGTTATCAGTAATGCGAACAATGATTTTATTTTTGACAAGATTTTCGATGCTTACTTCTGTAGTTCCGCCTTCTTTTCCATACTTAATAGAATTCATCACGAGGTTTGTGACTACTTGTTGGATTTTTTCTTGATCTGCATGAACCAGTATTGGATTGGGATATTTAGTGTCAAAAGTTAATGTAATATTTTTTTTGTTGGCTCTCATTTCAAGCAAATCAAACACATTCTTTATCAATTCAACAATGTCAAAATCAGCATAATCTAAATTCAAATCACCGGTTTCTAATTTGGTAATCATATCTAAATCTTTCACAATATAGATTAATCGCTCCACTCCTTTTTCTGCTCTTTCAAGGTATTTTTTTCGAAGCGTTTTATCACTCATCGCTCCATCTAATAATGTTGAAATATAACCCTGTACCGTAAACAATGGCGTTTTTAATTCGTGTGAAACATTTCCTAAAAATTCTCTACGATATTCTTCGCGAACTTTTAGGGTTTCAATTTCTAGTTTTTTATCGGTAGCGAATTTTTTTACTTCTTTAGTAAGCGTAGCCATATCAGTAGTGATAGGTTGATTTCTTAACGTAGTAGAATCTAAAAGCGAAACATCATCATAGATTTTTTTTACCCGACGATAAATAAATCGTTCCACCCGATATTGAATGACAAAAAAGCAAAAAAGAAATACAGATAAGCCAAACAGCAGAATAAAAAGCCAATTGATTTGGTAAAACAAAAAAGTAAGAATAAACAAAAACCCCATTGAAAACAGGGAAACATATAGTGCCGATTTAAGGGCAAATTTGTATGTTTTTTTAAATTTTATGGCCATTGAAAACAGCTTTCTACTCTTTATATTGCTGTCAAAGATACACTATTTTCAAACAAAGTATTTGCCTAAATTTCTATTTTGTAACCAACTCCTTTGATGGTTTTGAATAGATCATCGCCAATTTTTTCTCTTAATTTTCGGATGTGAACATCAATTGTTCTTCCGCCAACTACAACTTCATTCCCCCAAACTTTATCGAGAATTTCTTCTCTTTTGAATACTTTCCCGGGTTTTGATGCTAACAGATAAAACAATTCAAATTCTTTTCTTGGTAAAACAATTTCTTTACCATCTTGAATAATTTTATATTCTTCGCGGTTTACTTCAATATTGCCAACGGTTAAGACATCGCTTTTGGCATCTTCTTCTTTTAATCTTCTTAAAAGGGCTTTTACTTTGCTAACTAATACTTTTGGTTTAATGGGTTTGGCAATATAATCATCGGCTCCGGCTTCAAAACCGGCTACTTGAGAATAATCTTCGCTTCTAGCGGTTAAAAAAGTGACTATCACATTGCTTAATTCTGGGATTTTACGGATGTGTTCGCAGGCTTCCATCCCATCCATTTCAGGCATCATCACATCCATAATAATTAAATGAGGTAATTCCTTTTTGGCTTTTTGAACTGCTTCTTTACCATTTACAGCAGTTACAATTTGGTAGCCTTCCTGAGCAAGGTTGTAGCCAACGATTTCCAATATATCTTGTTCATCATCAACCAATAAGATTTTAATGTCCTTTTTTTTCATATCAAAAAATAAATGCGTTTTGCGATGTAAAGGTAAAGATAATACAAAATGATTTACGTTGTTAACCGTAATTTAATCTGTTAACGTTTTCATAACTTAAGTCAAACGCAATGGTAACAAGTTTGTAACGCTCACTTTAAATAGCAACCCTTATTTTGCCCCAAAATTTAATCTAAACCAATGAAACAATTTTTCTTTTTAGTTATTCTTTCATTCAGTTGCTTTGTTCAAGCTCAAAAAGGAACGATTTCCGGAGTATTGACAGACAAAGACATGAATAATGAACCACTTCCATTTGCCAATGTTCAAATTAAAGGAACTACTATCGGAACCACAACCGATGAAAACGGTAAGTACAATTTACAAGTAGAACCGGGAAATTATGTGGTTGTTTTTAGTTTTTTAGGTTATCAAACCATTGAAAACCCAGTAACCATAAAAGCTAATCAAACGGTAACCATCAACAAATCAATGACATCAGGTGAAGGTGTAATGTTGGCAGATGTCGTAGTAGCCACTACCAGACGTAAAAACACAGAAGCTGCTCTGGTTATGGAAATGAAAGAAGCCAAACAAGTAGTTAGTGCCATTTCCGCTGAGCAAATGAGCAAAGGAACCGATGGAAATGCTGCTCAAGCCATTCAACGAGTACCTGGAATTACAGTTGTGGACGGAAAATATGTAATTGTTCGCGGTCTAAGTGAGCGATACAACAACGTTTTAATTAATCAATCTATCGCACCAAGTACCGAGGTTAACAAACGTACTTTTTCTTTTGACTTGGTTCCAACCAATGCGTTAGACAAAATGGTGATTTACAAAACCGGTTCAGCTGACAAACCTGGTGATTTTGCCGGAGGAATCATTGCTTTAACAACCTCAGAAAACAATTCAGAATTTACTAAAGTTGATGTTGGTTTTGGCTACAGAACAAACACTACTTTTAAAAAACAGTTTCATTCTGAAAAATCAGATACTGACTTTTTAGGGTTTGACAACAATTATAGAAACTTGCCTTCTAGTTTTCCAAGTACTTATGTATTACAGGAATCGCCAAGAACATCAGCTATCCGTTTAGATGCTGCTCAAAGTTTACCTAATAATTTTAGCCCATCAGCTCAAGATGTATTCTTAAACTCTTCTGTTGGTTTTAGTTTTGGTAGAAAAATCAATGCCGGTAAAATTAAAATTTTTACTACCAATGGTTTCAATTACGCCACAAGTTATAAAACTTACAATAGAGGCTTTAGTGAAGTAACAGGATATAATCTAAACGGTGAAAAGTTACCATTAAAATCGGATTATAATGATGCTGTAAACCAAGAAGATGTTAGAATCAGTGTGCTTTCCAATTGGATTTTCACGTTAAGTGATAACCATAAAATCAAATTTAAAAATTTATTTAATCAAATTGGTGAGAATGATACAAACTTAAGAGAAGGGTTTAACTTTTTACAACGTAACGAAGATAAATTCAAGAATTACATGTTTGGCTACAAGAGTCGTTCAATTTATATTGGCCAATTAAATGGTGACCATAAATTAAATGACACCAACCTTTTAGATTGGGTGGTTGGTTATAATTATCTTCAAGAAAACGAACCGGATTTAAGACGATTCAGAACGGTTCAACCGGCAGATGATACTTCTGCACCTTTTAGCATGATTGCACCCCCATCTTCAAACTTATTTGACACCAGTAGATTTTATGGAAATTTAAAAGAATTCTCTGCTAATCAAGGTCTAAACTACACTGTTATTTTTAACAGACAAACCGAAGAGGAAGAATTAGCTCCGGCTAAATTAAAATTAGGTTATTTGGTTGATTACCGTTACCGCTTATTTAAATCGCGATATATTTCGTATTTATTACCAGGGTATGTTCCACAGGATCGTCAGGATGAACTGATTAATCTTCCATTGGATGAAATATTTAACCCGCTTAACATTAGTCAAAATAACGGTTGGGTAATTGAAGAAGGAACTAAACCAAGTGATTCTTACAAAGCTGATAATTTCTTAACAGCTGGATATGCCATGTTTGAATTACCTGTACATAAATTCGACATCACTGCCGGTGTAAGAGTAGAAAACAACCAACAACGTTTACGCTATTTTGACAATCGATACGATTATTTCAAAAACAACAATTCTATATTTTCATTCTTACCATCGTTGAATGTTGGCTATAATATTACAGATAAATCCTTATTAAGAGTAGCGTATAGTAGAACCGTTAACCGTCCGGAATTCAGAGAATTGAGTGAAAACTTATTCTATGACTTTAAGTTAAACGCAAATATTTTAGGTAACCCATCTTTGACAACGGCTACAATTGACAACTTTGATTTACGTTATGAATTTTATCCAACCAAAGGTGAAACCATCAGTTTAGGAGCATTTTACAAAAATTTTGACAAACCAATAGAAAACAAAATTTTTACAGCTGAGCAACGTACATTTTCATTGATCAATGCCGATAAAGCGTTTAACTACGGAGTTGAATTAGAAATAAAAAAATCATTCAAAGATTTTTTCAATAACATTTATTTAGACCGATTGTCAACCAACATCAACTTTGCTTATGTAGTATCTGAAGTAGATTTAGGTGCCGGTGATTTTGCTCAAGATAAAACAAGAGCGTTACAAGGACAATCCCCTTATGTTTTAAATTTTGCTCTAGGATATGAAGATGAAAAAGGACTTTCAGTTAATGCAATTTTCAACAAATTCGGCACACGTATTTATGCCGTTGGTGACTTGAATTTTCCAACCATTTTAGAGCAATCCAGAGACCAATTGGATTTAGCAATTGCTAAGAAATTCAAAACCATTACTGTAAAATGGAGTGCTCAAAATTTACTTAATGCCGCATTTAATTTATATGATGATACCGATAAAAATTACAAAATCGATTCGTCAAAAGACATCAAAACCTCTTCTTTTAGAGAAGGAATTTTATTTAACTTAAATCTAACTTATAATTTCTAATAAACACAAAATGAAAAAATTAGTCTTATTCATAACCGCATTAGTAACTTTCAATTCGTGTATAGATGACGATTTGGATTTTAACCAAAATTTAAACGAAAACTTTATTGAATTAGTGGGTGATTTACCATCACAAACGTTGGTAAAAGGAGAACGCTACTTAATCAAAGGACAAGTATTTGTAAGAAGTGGAGCAACTTTAACCATCGAACCGGGTGCAGTTATTTTTGGTGACAAAGCTTCTAAAGGAACTTTAATAATTGATAAAGGTGGAAAAATCATAGCCGAAGGAACTGCTGCTGAACCAATTGTATTTACTTCATCACAAAAAGTAGAATCGAGAGACAGAGGAGATTGGGGTGGTTTAGTTATCTTAGGAAATGCCAGAGTTAATCAATCTGAACCAGTTATTGAAGGAATTTCACCTTCTATTATTTACGGTGGAGATAACGATGATGACAATTCAGGAATTTTAAAATATGTACGAGTAGAGTATGCCGGAATTGAATTGACGCCTAACAATGAAACGAACTCTATTACTTTAGGAGGTGTTGGAAGAGGAACAACTATGGAATATTGTCAAGTTTCCTATGGTGGTGATGATGGATTTGAATGGTTTGGTGGAACAGTTAATGGTAAATACCTTATTGCGTTTGGAATGTGGGATGACTGTTTTGACATAGATTTTGGCTGGAGCGGAAACATTCAGTTCGCTTTATCGGTAAGATACCCAACTTTTGCTGATCAATCGGGTTCTAACATCATTGAAACTGATAGTGGACCATCAGATAACCCAGTTCCATTTTTAACTAATGGTGTAATTTCTAACTTAACCGGAATTGGTCCTAAAATTGCAAACGCTACAGCTATCAGTGGTAACTATCAACATGCAATCGACATGAGAAGAAGAACCGCTTTAACGATTGCTAATTCTGTATTTGTTGGTATGCCAAGAGGAATTCGTATGAACCAACAAACTGTTTATAATAATTATTTGGCTAACGAAGGAGCATTGTTAAATAACGTTTTGGCTACGCCAACTACTATTTTTAGTGTAGGAAGTGGAATGACTGCCAATGCAACTGATGTTCAAAATTATTGGAATGCCAACGGTAATGAAACCTTAAACGGAACTGATTTTGATGCTGTTTATGCCGGTTTAGGTATCAATACATCAATATTCTATGGCAATAACACACAAAATTTCTATCCGTTTAATCCACCATTTGAGGTAACTAGTGGTTCATTAACATCAGGAGCTTCTTTTACATATCCTAAATTACAAAATGCTTATTTTTCTCCAACTACATTTAAAGGTGCATTTGGAGCAACAGATTGGACAACACAATGGGCAGAATTTGTACCTAATTTAAAAGCATACTAAAATCCTTTTAATTACTTTTGAAGAGTTTAACCTTTATTGGTTAAACTCTTTTTTTTAACCTCTATTTCACATGAAAAAAATTCTTTTTATTTTATTGATTTTTACGGCTTGTCAAAAAGAAAAACTGAACATTGAACCTAGTAACTATTTATCAGCCAAAGAAATAAATGATTTTAAATATAAAATTATTCGGTATGTAGATCGTCTTCCGGCTAAAGTAACTGAAGAAAATAAATTCAAAACCGAATACGATTCTATCTACAAAGAAATGGCTAAAAATGCCGATTTAATTTTTTATCACACTGAAAATGATACGGTGTATTTTGCCATTACAAAAATTGCACCAAGCATAAAATTAAAAAAAACAGCTACTGTTGGCAAATTAAAAATGGATAATGGCGGAAATTTACTCTACTACGAAGAAGCTTTTAGAACTTGGAAAATGGAAGATCAAGAACTGAAAGAAAAAACAAAATTACTGTTTGAAAAATATGTAAAAAACGAAGATTTAACGCCTTACTACACTAAGAATTCTGGTAATGATTTTTACATTGAGTTTCCGGATGATGCTACTTTTTATGATGTTGAAAAACGAAAATGGAGTACTCGAAATGCGTTTTAATTGATTTTTTTGAAAATTGGTATAGATTTTGAAATAATTTTTATACTTTTACAAAACCAAATCGGAAAGATGACAAAAAATTACTTTTATACCATTCTTTTAGCGGTTTTTCTTATTTTCCAAGTAGCTTCTGCTCAGGACAATAAGCCACAACAACCCACCAAAACTCAGGAAACTTCTATTGAGGGTCTTAACATTTACCCTAATCCTGTGAGCAATGGTAAAATTTATATTACTTCTAAATCATCTTTAGAAAAAGAAGTTGTAATTTTTGATATTTTAGGAAAGACGATTTTACAATCTACGTTAACATCTAAAGAGTTAAACGTTTCATCCCTTACACCAGGTGTCTATTTCATTAAAATCAAAGAAGGAGAAGCAACTGCCACTCGAAAATTGATTATCAAATAATTAGCCCTTTACTACAATTCAATTTTATCTATTTTATTTTTATTACTAATTTATTGTATTTATCTTTGTACCATAAATTTTATAAAAAATGAAAAAACTTTACACTTTATTATTTTTAGCATTTTCATTGTTTACTGTTCAAGCTCAGTACACTGTTAACTTTGAAAATGAAACAAAAACAGCTTACACTTCTGCAGCCGTTTCTCTTTCCGGTATAGAATGGGACATGACAGAATCTTTAATTGGAAATGCAACAGCTGATTGGAAAAACGGAACTAAATCCGCTCGTATGAGAGGATATGGAACATCTTCTATGACCATGTTGGCTAATAAAACAGGAGGTATTGGTAATTTATCTTTCTTATACAGAAGATATGGAACTGATGCTCAAGTAGATTGGAAAGTAGAATATTCCATCAATGATGGAGCTGACTGGACTCAAGTAGGAAGTACTTTTACTGCTCCTGCTACAGATGAAGTTCAAACTTTTTCTGCTCAAATGGATGTAAATGCAGATGTTCGCATCAGAATCAAAAGAGCTACTGAAACAGGTACAACTAACGCTCGTTTGAATATTGACGACATTGTAATGACTGATTTTGGTGCTGCAGCCTCTCCAAGCTTGGCTATTGGTTCACCGTCTAACGGTACTATTTTTGCTCCGGGTTCAGATGTTACTGTAAATCTTACTGTAACAAATTTTGTTGTAGGAACGCCTGGTGCCGGAATTGATGGACATATCCATTATACCTTATCTCCAGGAGGCTCTATGGTGATGAAATATGACACTACTCCAATTGTGTTTTCCGGTTTAGCTGCAGGTATCTATACCTTAACTATGGAACTAGTTGACAATTCACATACTCCTTTAAATCCCGCAGTTGGTGCAACCGTTGTTTTTGAAATTGCTGCCTTAAATGTGGTAGGTAATTTGGGTGAGATGCGTGCTGATGTTATTGCGAATGGTGCAGGAAAATATTACCAAATTATTGAGACACCAGTTGTAACGTATGCAAGAACAACTCGTAACCAAAAATACGTTCAAGATGCTTCTGGAGCAGTATTAATTGACGACGTTGCCGGAATCATTACAACTCCATTTGTTGAAGGTGATGCTATGTCAGGTTTAACCGGAAGAACTTCTTTATTTAGCGGTTTATTACAGTTTACACCTACTGCAAACGCAACAGTTGCTTCATCCGGAAATACTGTTGCCCCAATTGTAGCTTCATTAGCTGATGTATTGGCAAATGTTCAAAATTACGAAAGTAAATTAGTGCGTTTTAACAACGTAACATTTGCTGATGGAAATGGTACTACTACATTTGTTAACCCACCAGCTACTAATTACAACTTTACTGATGGAGTGGATACAGTTGCCTTCAGAACAACTTTTGTAGAGTCAAATTACATTGGTTCACTTGTACCAAGTGGTGCAACTTCATTCGTTGCTTTAGTTGGTAATTTTAACGGGACTGCACAAGTTACTGCTCGTTCGTTAAACGATTTAACTTTATCTGTTCGCAACAATACTATCAACGGTTTAAAAGTGTATCCAAATCCTTTAAATGATGGTATTTTATATATTTCTACCGATTTGAATGAAGAGAAAAACGTTCAAGTATATGATGTTCTTGGAAAACAAGTTTTAAACATCACCTCTTCAACAGAAGCTATTAACCTTTCTTCTTTAAACACCGGTCTTTACATCGTAAAAATCACCGAAGGTGGAAAATCAGCTACTGTGAAATTGGCTGTTAAGTAATCAGTTACTTTCAACATAAATCAAGCATCAACGAAAGTTGGTGCTTTTTTTATTGTTACTTTTGCACTCATGAATCCCTACCCCGATATATTTTCTATACGAAATCAGAAAGAATTTGAGAAAATAACACTCAAAGTTTTTCGGCATCAGTTTGAGAACAATAAAGTATATCAGGATTTTTGTTTGTTACTGAAAAAAGACAAATCGAATGTAAAAACCATCACTGATATTCCGTTTTTACCGATTCAGTTCTTTAAAAGTCATGAAATTATAAGTTCAACAAACCCGATTCAGGAAACGTTTACCAGTAGCGGAACAACCGGAAGTATAACAAGCAAACATTTGGTTACCGATATTACACTATACGAACAAAGCTTCCGTAATGCTTTTTCTCAATTCTACGGCAACATAGAAGATTATGTGATTCTGGCCTTGCTCCCCTCCTATTTAGAACGAGAGGGTTCTTCATTAATCTATATGGTCAACGATTTGATTGAAGGTTCCAATCATCCGGAGAGTGGTTTTTATTTGAACAATTATGATGAGTTAATTCAGAAACTTATTAAACTAGACTCATCCGGTCAGAATGTACTTTTAATTGGTGTAACGTATGCTCTTTTGGATATAATTGAAAAACAATCTTTTCAATTGAAAAATACCATTATCATGGAAACAGGCGGTATGAAAGGTAAGCGAAAAGAAATCATTCGCGAAGAATTGCACACCCTTTTATACAATGGTTTTGGAGTGCCAAGTATTCACTCCGAATATGGCATGACCGAGTTATTATCGCAAGCCTATTCGCTAGGAAACGGCATTTTTGAATGTCCGCCTTGGATGTCCATACTCATTCGAGATACTGAAGATGCGTTGACGTATGTGGAGTATGGAAAAACCGGCGGCATCAACGTGATTGATTTAGCTAATATTAATTCTTGCTCGTTTATTGCGACGCAAGATTTGGGCAAAAAATATCCCAACCATTCGTTTGAAGTGTTGGGACGTTTTGATGCGAGTGATATTCGAGGGTGTAACTTGATGGTTGTTTAAAGTTGTTTCAATTTTCAGGTTTGCTTCGCCAGTCGCCCTTTGGGCTCGTGTCAAGTTTAGCTTTGCTCTGTTCGGCTTCGTCTCGAGTCAAGTTAAACCGCTCGTAAAATAAAATAGGTTTTTTTTCCGCGTTGCAGCAATACAAATTCATCATTGATTAAATCATGGGCAGAAAGCGAAAATTCTTCTGTTACTTTTTCTCGGTTTACCGAAATTGAATTTTCCTTCAAGGCTCTCCTTGCTTCACCATTGGAAGACATGAAACCGGATTTACCGGCCAAAGCATCCACAATGTTGATTCCGTTTTTTAATTCTTCTTTTGAAATTTCTGATTGAGCAATTCCGTCAAAAACATCTAAAAAGGTTTTTGAATCCAAACCTTTTAAATCTTCTGAAGTAGAATTTCCAAACAAAATAGAAGACGCTTTTACTGCTTTTTCAAATTCTTCCCTTGAATGGACAAAAACAGTGATTTCTTCTGCCAATTTCTTTTGCAGCAAACGCAAATGCGGTTCTTGTCTATGCTTTTCAATCAATTCTTCAATTGTTGCTTTATCTAAAAAAGTAAAGATTTTGATGTATTTTTCCGCATCTTCATCTGAAGAATTAAACCAAAATTGGTAAAATTTATAAGGCGACGTTTTATCTGCAGTTAACCAAACATTTCCACCTTCCGATTTTCCAAATTTGGATCCATCGGCTTTGGTAATTAATGGAGTAGTTAAAGCAAAAGCTTTTGCTCCTTCATCATCCGTATTTACATTCAAACGACGAACCAATTCAGTTCCTGTGGTAATATTTCCCCATTGATCAGAACCGCCCATTTGCAATTTACAACCGTAATGTTTGTGTAAATGATAGAAATCGTACCCTTGAATCAATTGATAGGTAAACTCTGTAAACGACATTCCTTCCCCCTCTCCGGAAAAACGTTTCTTTACCGAATCTTTGGCCATCATATAATTAACGGTGATTCTTTTTCCTACATCACGAGCAAAATCGATAAATGAAAAGTCTTTCATCCAATCGTAATTGTTAACTAGAATTGGAGCATTTGCTTCTGTTGAATTAAAATCTAAAAAGCGTGATAAAACGCCTTTAATTCCTTCTACATTTTTATTTAAAGTGGCTTCGTCTAATAAGTTTCGCTCATCCGATTTTCCGGAAGGATCACCAATCATACCGGTAGCACCACCTACTAATGCAATCGGACGGTGACCAAAATTTTTCAAATGTACCAATAAGATGATTTGCACCATACTACCAATATGCAATGAATCGGCTGTTGGATCAAATCCAATATAAGCAGTGGTAGATTCTTTCAACAATTGCTCTTCTGTTCCGGGCATCATATCGTGAAACAAACCTCTCCAACGTAATTCTTCAACTAAATTTCTCATTCTATTATTTTTGGCAAAGATAGTTTTAATTCGATAATTTGAAAATGTGGTCAAGAAACATTTATCTTTGTTTTTATGAATTTAGTTACAGGCGGAACAGGATTGGTTGGAGCTCATTTATTGCTTCATTTACTTCAAAACGGAGAAAAAGTGAAAGCTTTGTTTCGCACTGAAAACAGCATTTTAAAAACCGAAAAACTCTTTCACCAGTTTAATCAAAACGATTTATTTCATCAAATTGAATGGGTTGAAGGCGATGTAAACAATATTCCAAGTTTAGAAATAGCGTTTGAAAACATTGATACCGTTTATCATTGTGCAGCACTTATTTCCTTTGACTCAAAAGACGAAGCTCGATTAAGAAAAGTAAATATCGAAGGAACTGCTAATATGGTGAATATTGCACTTGCCAAAGGCGTTGAAAAATTTTGTTATGTGAGTTCTATTGCAGCACTAGGTGATTCAAGTGAACACGAAACCATTATTACAGAAGAAACTGAATGGAATCCTGAAAAACCACATAGTGATTATGCTTTATCAAAATATGGAGCCGAAATGGAAATATGGCGAGCCCAACAAGAAGGTTTAAATTGTGTCATTATAAATCCGGGTGTCATTTTAGGAAGTGGTTTTTGGGAAAACGGAAGCGGCGAAATTTTTACTAAAATTGCTAAAGGTTTACCCTTTTATACAAAAGGTTCCACAGGATTTGTGGCCGTTGAAGATGTCGTAAAAATAATGTACGCTTTACAAAAAGAAAAAAACAATAGTGAACGTTTTACGATTGTTAGTGAAAATATAGATTTTCAAACTATATCATTCGCTATCGCTGATGGGTTAAAAGTGAAACGACCCTTTTTCTATGCTAAACCATTTTTTACAGCTCTATATTGGCGTTTGGATTGGATTTTCGCTCATTTCTTTTTTCAACCAAGGAGATTTTCAAGAGCTACTGCAAAATCGTTGCACTCAAAGGATATTTATTCCAATCAAAAAATCAAAGACAAACTAAACTATTCTTTTTTGCCCATCAAAGAATATTGCATGACCATTAGTCCGTTTTATTCAAAAAACGATTGACGTCCAAATTCCTTTTTTTTCTTTTTAGTTTACTTGTATCCTTTTGAGTTTTTGGAAGGTCAATGGTTTTAGTGTTTTTTTTCATCAAACTATCATTCATGACTGATGCTTCTTCTAACCTTTTTTCAACTGCTTCATACATCTTTTTATATGCTTTGATATCGGCTGCATAATATTTATTATTCTCCACTAATTGCAAACTATCGATAGCATATTTTTGATAGATATAAGTAGCAGGATTGATATTTTTCTGTTCTAATAATGGAGCTTGATTAGATTTTAAAGCATCTAAAATAGCTAAATCATATAAAATATTTGTCATCGTTTTTTTGTCGATCAACTTTTTTGGTTTTTCTACCAAATCCTCTTTACAGGCGGAAAAAACATAAAGAAATAGGCAAAAGAAAATTATTTTTTTCATTCTTTATCGATTAAATAACAAACGCATTCCAACTTTATCTTCACTCACTTTTGATTGATGATACACCAACGAACCGTTCACAAAAGCATGGGTAACTTTTGACTTAAAAGTAGTACCTTCAAATGGTGACCAACCACATTTATATAAAATATTATCTTTTTTTACTGTCCATGGCAAGGCAGGATTCACAATGACTAAATCGGCATAAAACCCTTCTTTAATGAATCCTCTTTTTTCGATTTTGAAAATTTTTGCAGGATTATGAGCCATTTTTTCAACCACTTTTTCAATGGATATTTTTCCTTGATGATGTGCTTCAAACATCGCAACAACGGCATGTTGCACTAATGGTCCGCCAGAAGGTGCTTTTGTATAAACTTGCTTTTTCTCTTCTAAAGTATGCGGAGCATGGTCTGTTGCAATCACATCAATTCGGTCATCTAACAATGCTTTCCATAAAGCTTCGCGGTCTGAAGCTGTTTTTACAGCCGGATTCCATTTGATGAAATTCCCTTTTGTTTCATAATCCGCATCGGAAAACCACAAATGATGGATACAAACTTCTGCTGTAATCTGTTTTTCTTCCAAAGGAATTTTATTGGTAAACAATTCCATTTCTTTGGCAGTTGAAAGATGAAAAATATGCAATCGTGCACCGGTTTTTTTGGCTAACGCAATTGCTTTTGAAGACGACAAATAACAGGCTTCTTCACTTCTTATTAAATGGTGAAATTGTACCGGAATATCATCGCCGTATTTTTCTTTATATGCGGCAAGATTATTTTTTATTGTTGCTTCATCTTCGCAATGAACCGCAATAAGCATTTTTGTTGAAGAAAATATTTTTTCCAACACTTCTTCATTATCCACCAACATATTTCCTGTAGAAGAGCCTAAAAACAATTTTATTCCGGCCACATTATGTGGATTGGTTTTCATAATTTCTTCCAAATTATCATTGGTTCCACCCATCATAAACGAATAATTGGCATACGATGTTTCAGCTGCAATTTGGTATTTTTGTTCTAACAATTCTTGTGTAACAGCATTTGGAACCGTATTTGGTTGTTCAATGAAGGAGGTAATTCCTCCCGCAACAGCTGCTTTTGATTCAGTTGCAATTGTTCCTTTGTGCGTTAATCCGGGTTCACGAAAATGCACTTGGTCATCAATAGCACCCGGAATCAAATAATTTCCTCCAGCATCAATGATTTTATATTCTGATTTGGCAGTGATTCTGTCGGCAATTTCAATAATAAATTGTCCTTCTATTAAAACATCGCCTTCTGTAATTTTTCCTTCATTAACAATTTTGGCATTCTTTATTAAAATCCTTTTCATCTTCAAATCTATTATAATCGATTAAATAGTTTTTTTATTCGCAACGAAATTACTCCAAACACAGCTTCTTTAATGATAGAATTACTCATTTTTGATTGACCTTTCGTTCTATCCGTAAAAATAATCGGAACTTCTTTAATCTTGAATCCTTTACAATACGTTCGATATTTCATTTCAATTTGAAATGCATAGCCCACAAATTTTATTTTATCTAAATTAATTTGTTCTAAGACTTCTTTTCGATAGCAAATGAAACCGGCTGTTGCATCATGAATTTTCATTCCGGTAATCATTTTTACATAAATTGAAGCAAAATAGGATAACAATACTCTGCTCAAGGGCCAGTTTACAACATTAACCCCTTTTACATATCGAGAACCAATGGCCATATCTGCTCCATCATTTTCACATGCATCATGTAATTTCAAAAGATCGTTTGGATTGTGTGAAAAATCGGCATCCATTTCAAAAATATAGGCATAATTGTGAAGCAAAGCCCATTTAAAACCATGCACATAAGCCGTTCCAAGACCTGATTTTTTTTTCCGAACTTCTAAAAAAAGTTGGTCCGGAAACTCTTTTTGCAATTCCTGAACTTTTTCAAATGTTTTATCTGGGGAATTATCATCCACAATCAAAACATGAAAAGGCTTTTCAAGTTGAAAAACAGCCCGAATGATTGCTTCAATATTTTCGATTTCATTAAAGGTTGGAATGACCACCAATCCAAGTTTCATAAATACCAATTTTCAGAACAAAAGTAAACTTTTTATCCCTCATGATTCATAATAAAATGATAATAAACCGTGAGAAACAAAAAAATAGTAATTTTACAAACTGAATTATGGAAATTTTATTTCAAGAAAGAATTTTAGCAACGAAAGACTGGGCAACTGTTTTGTTTGTCCTGTGTTTTATTTTGATAGCGATTACTAAAACCTTTTTTGAAGCCCGTTTTAATGAATTTTTAAAACTTTTAGTCACTGATAAATATGTGAAAATTTACAAAGATCCTTCTCACATGATGAGTTGGTTTACGATAAGTTTGTTTTTTGTTCAACTGATTTCCTTTTCGTTTTTTGCTTTAATTTTATTGGACCATTTTGGTTTAGCTGATAAAAATGATAGTATCAAATTTATACAAATTATCACTTTGATTGGTGTTTTTGTCTTATCTAAATATTTGATTGAAAAAATCATTGCCACTTCATTTAAAATTGAAGAATTCACCGAACAATTTAACCTTCAAAAGGTAAGTTATCGCACATTTCTTGGATTAATTTTATTGCCGATTAACATTTTACTGTATTACAACGATATATTACCCGGATTTATCATCTATTTTTCATTATTTACATTGTTGATTATCAATGCTTTTACTTATATTTTGTCGTTGAAAAAATATCAAAACTTACTATTTAGTAAGATGTTTTATTTTATTTTGTATCTTTGTGCCCTTGAAATAGCACCCTATTATTTCATGTATTATTGGTTTACAAGACGTTAGTTTTTAGAACAAGTTCGATATGAAAGTGAAAACAATTTTGGTGTCGCAACCAGAACCAAAAGTAGATAATTCTCCTTACTTTGAGCTGATACAAAAGCATAAAGTAAAAATCGATTTCAGACCCTTTATTCATGTCGAAGGTGTACCTGTAAAAGAAGTTAGAAGTCAAAAAATTGACTTGAATAACTTCACCGCCATTATCTTAACCAGTAAAAATGCTGTAGACCATTTTTTTAGAGTGGCCGAAGAAATGAGATATAAAGTTCCGGAAGACTTAAAGTATTTTTGTCAATCCGAAGCAGTGGCTTTTTATTTACAGAAATATGTTGTTTACCGTAAAAGAAAAATATATGTTGGTCAAAAGGATTTCATTGATTTATCTCCTTTAATTAAAAAATATAAAGAAGAAAAATTTTTATTACCGGCTTCTGATCAGTTAAATTTTGATGTTCCACAAACACTAAATGGTTTAAAAGTTAATTGGACGCAAGGAATTTTTTATCGCACTGTTATGAGCGATCTGTCAGATTTAGCAGATGTGTATTATGATGTTTTAGCGTTTTTCAGCCCAACCGGAATCAAATCACTATTTAAAAACTTCCCGGATTTTAAACAAAACGAAACGAGAATTGCAGTTTTTGGCAGTACAACTCAAAAAGAAGCGATAGATCATGGTTTACGTGTTGACATTATGGCTCCTTCACCGGAAGCTCCATCAATGACAATGGCCTTAGAAAAATATATCGCTAAAGTTAACAAAGACAAATAGTATTATTCTACTTCATAAAAAAGAGTCCCACAAAATTGCGGGACTCTTTTCGTTTGGTTAGTTAGTGTAAAATTATAATTGAGGTCCTGACTTCACTAGATTTTGTCCTTCTTCATTATCCGTATATTGTACAAAGTTTTTGATGAACAATCCGGCTAGATTAGTAGCTTTTGCCGTCCAATCTTCTGCATTGGCATACGTATTTCGTGGATCTAAAATATTTGAATCTACGTCGTGTAACGCCGTTGGCACTTCAAAATTAAATATCGGGATTACTTTTGTTTCTGCTTTTTCAATTGAGCCATCTAAAATAGCATCAATGATTGCTCTTGTATCTTTAATTGAAATACGTTTTCCGGTTCCATTCCAACCCGTGTTAACCATATAGGCTTTTGCATCGTGTTGCTCCATTTTCTTCACCAATTCTTCACCATATTTGGTTGGATGTAAAGACAAAAATGCTTTACCAAAACACGCTGAAAAAGTAGGTTGTGGTTCTGTTACACCTCTTTCTGTTCCCGCTAATTTTGCCGTAAACCCGGAGAGAAAATAATATTTAGTTTGTTCTGGAGTCAATTTAGAAACCGGTGGCATTACACCAAAAGCATCAGCCGTTAAGAAAATAACTTTTGTAGCATGACCCGCTTTTGAAATCGGTCTAACAATATTTTCAATATGATAAATCGGATAGGAAACTCGCGTATTTTGCGTTACAGAACCATCTTTAAAGTCGATTTTACCATCTGCATCAACTGTTACATTTTCTAATAAAGCATCACGTTTAATAGCACCATAAATATCCGGTTCGTTTTCTTTACTTAAATCAATCGTCTTAGCATAACATCCGCCTTCAAAATTGAAAACACCTTCATCATCCCAACCGTGTTCATCATCTCCAATTAATTCACGCTTTGGGTCAGTTGATAAAGTTGTTTTTCCTGTACCTGATAAACCAAAGAATACGGCCACGTCACCATCTTTACCTTTGTTGGCAGAACAATGCATAGAGGCAATTCCTTGTAAAGGCAAATAATAATTCATCATCGAGAAAAGCCCTTTTTTCATTTCTCCCCCGTACCAAGTTCCACCAATAATTTGTACTTTTTCCGTTAAGTTGAAAGCAATATATACTTCTGAATTTAACCCATGTGCCGCATAATCTTTGAAAGATGACTTAGAACCATTCATTACAATAAAATCCGGCTCACCAAAATTTTCCAATTCTTGCTCTGTTGGACGGATAAACATGTTTTTTACAAAATGTGCTTGCCAAGCCACTTCCATGATAAAGCGAACTTTTAATCGTGTATTTTCATTTGCACCACAAAAAGCGTCAACTACAAACAATCTTTTTCCTGAAAGTTGATTTACAGTAGTTTGTTTTAAAGCATTCCAAGTGGTTTGAGAAATAGGTTTGTTATCATTTGGTGCTTTAGGAGAATTCCACCAAATAGTATCTTTGGTAACTTCATCTTCAACAATGTATTTGTCTTTTGGCGAACGACCAGTGAATTCACCGGTCATTACATTCACAGCTCCTAATTCAGAAAGCTGTCCTTTTTCATATCCTTCAAGGTTTGAACTTAACTCTTCGTTGTAAAGTAATTCATAAGACGGATTATAGACAATTTCTGTAGTATTTTTAATTCCGTATTTTTCCAACGAAATCGATTTCGTAAATTGAGCGTATGTATCCATAAATTTGTCGTTTAGTTGTGTTTAAATATTTGGCAAAAGTAAAAATTAAATCTTTACAATTATATTTTTATGCTTATTTTATCTTTTTTGTTTAAAAATACTCAAGAAAAGTACTCCCCAAGCCATGATTAATGATAATCCTCCAATTGGAGTAATTGGACCTAAGAATTTTACATCAATTGAAAACAGGTCATTTGTAGCTAATAAATATATGGATCCGGAAAAAAACAACACCCCAAATAAAATCAGATAAAAAATAATCTTTTTGGTTTTATCTGCAACCCAATTTGTAGTTCCTAAAAACAGTAAAAACAAGGCATGATAAAATTGATACCGCACTCCTGTTTCAAAAGAAATCAATTGATTTTCATTCAAAACTGCCTTTAATGCATGTGCACCAAATGCTCCCAAAATAATCGCTGTACATCCAAAAAAAGTCGCTGTCAATAGAATTTTTCTTTCCATTTTCATAAAATAATGCTCAAAATTAAGGAATAAAACGGAATGCTCAAACGGAATTAACACGTTAAAATTTGTTAGGAATATAACATCTAACTACATTTGTGTGATTTTTATAAAAACAAGATGAGAAATATATTGATTATTGGTGCAGGTCGTTCTGCTTCTTCCTTAATAAAATATTTACTAAGCAAATCTGAGTCAGAGCAGTTACAGCTCACTATTGCAGATTTGTCTTTAGAATTGGCCAAGAAAAAAACCAATAATCATTCAAATGCTTTTCCAATTCAAATGGACATTGCTAATATCGAACAGCGTCAAAAAGAAATTCAAAAAGCGGATATCATTATTTCGATGCTTCCTGCACACATGCATATTGATATTGCGGAGGATTGTTTAGCTTTAAACAAACACATGGTTACGGCTTCCTATATTAGTCCGAAAATGCAAGAACTGGATAGTTTAGCCAAAGAAAAGGGCTTGATATTCATGAATGAAATTGGTCTCGACCCCGGCATTGATCACATGAGTGCCATGAAAATTATTGATGAAATCAAAGAAAAAGGCGGAAAGATGATTCAATTTGAATCATTTTGCGGTGGATTAGTAGCTCCGGAAAGCGATACGAATTTATGGAATTATAAATTTTCTTGGAATCCGAGAAATGTGGTTTTAGCCGGACAAGGTGGCGTTTCAAAATTTATTCAAGAAGGGAAATACAAATACATTCCCTATAACAAATTGTTTAGAAGAACAGAATTCATGGAAGTTGAAGGATATGGTCGGTTTGAAGGATATGCCAATCGTGATTCCTTAAAATATAGAAGCATATATGGTTTAGACGATATTTTAACGATGTATCGCGGTACTTTAAGAAGAGTGGGATATTCAAAAGCATGGGATATGTTAGTTCAACTTGGCATGACAGATGATACTTATAGTTTAGAAAACGCAGAGAACATGAGTTATCGTGAATTTACCAATTCCTTTTTGCCATACCACCCTACCGATTCAGTAGAATTAAAATTACGTCATTATTTAAAAATCGATCAAGACGATGTGATTTGGGATAAATTTGTTGAACTCGATTTGTTTAATTCATCCAAAAAAGCCGGTATTAAAAATGCTACACCGGCACAATATTTAGAATATATTTTGGCTGAAAAATGGGCTCTTCAACCGGAAGACAAAGACATGATTGTGATGTATCATAAATTTGGATATGAACTAAACGGTAAACAGCATCAAATTGACAGTACTATGGTGTGCATCGGTGATGACCAAACCTATACTGCTATGGCTAAAACAGTTGGATTGCCGGTTGCAATGGCTACACTTCAAATTCTAAATGGAAATATTAAAACACCCGGTGTACAATTGCCAATAAAAAAAGAGGTATATGTACCTATTTTGAAAGAATTAGAAACGTTTGGCGTTGTTTTCAATGACAAAGAAGTTCCTTATATGGGGTACAACCCAAATAACGTAGGAAGTTAAACGGTTTTACTTTTTATGTTTATTGATTTCGTCTTGTAATTGACGACCTAATTTTTGTTCTTTTTCTAGGGATTTTCGTTTGAAATCTTCAAAATCTTCTTCCAATTTTTCAAAATTGCGTAGCGATTCATTGGTTATCGTTTTTGCACTTTTAAAACGGAACAAAATGATTAGGGATAGAAATAATAATAGCAAAACAATTGCCCACATAATCATGCTATAACTGGATTTAGCGACAGAAATACCCAAAAAATTCATACTGTTTTGAGCGTTTTTCACTTCTTTTAATGTAGATTTTGTGGTAGCCAAAGTATCTTTTAACGATTGCAAATTTTTATCGTAAGCTAAAAAATTACTTTTTAATTGCTCCAATTCTTTTTTAAATCGATTTACAGAATCAGTGCTATTCCTTTTCAACAAAGCAAAATATTCTTTTTTGATGACTTTATACTCTTGAAAACTATTTGATTTTTGAAAAACATAGTCAAATTGTTGAGTCAAATTTCCGTTAATGGAAGCAGGAAGACTATCTTTTGAAGCCGTTTGAGCATTTCCAAAGACAAAAATAAAAACGAATAAAAGGGAGATAATTCTGCTCATAATGATGGTTTTAAAAGATGGTAGATGAACAAATTTAGTGGATTTTTTGTTAGCATCCTATTTAATGAAATTCGAGATTGATTAAAAAGTATAATTTTTTAATTAATAATTAGTAATTTAGCAAAAATTCAAATCAAAATTTAGATTTTACTTAAATATATAAACCATGAAAGTTAACTCACTTGAAATAGAAATCGACGGATTGGACAAAGAAATTCTTCGTGATTTAATGGAAGATGCTAGGAAACCGATTTTACAAATTGCGAATCGAATTGGTATTTCAGGGGCAGCTATTCATCAACGCTTACGAAAATTGGAAGATGCCGGAGTAATCTCAGGTTCAAAATTTGTGATTAATCATAAGGTTTTGGGATATAAAACCATGTCATTTATAGGTGTTTATCTTGACAAAGCTTCCAACAATGCTGATGCAGTAAGAGAATTAAAAAAAATCCCGGAAGTTTTAGAGTGTCATTATACCACCGGAAATTGGAGCATTCTCATCAAAGTAATTTGTAAAGACAACGAACACTTAATGCAATTATTAAACAAAAAAATTCAACCTATTGATGGTGTTTCAAGAACCGAAACCTTTATTTCGTTGGAACAGCAAATTGAGAGACAAATTCAGTTATAATTTTTTGTTTTATGTATAAAGTTTAGCCAAAAAAAATTTTCTTCAAATAGGTCTCAATTATTCAAAAAAAATCCGTCACTTTCGTAACGGATTTACTATTTTAAATTAAAATTAATCTAATCCCTAGAGCCAAATACTTGAAGAGCCCAATATAACAAAGATGCTAACGCACCTATTGCCGCTACTAAGTAGGTTCTAGCCGCCCATTTTAAGGCATCTTGAGCTCCTTCATATTCTTGTTGTCCTACCATATTTGCTTTTTTCAACCATGCTAGTGCCCTGTTACTCGCATCATACTCAACAGGAAGTGTAATAAAACTAAATGTAGTGGCCAAAGCCATTAAAATTAAACCGGCTACAGCAATATAAAATCCGAACGCACTGCCGGAAGCTGCTCCTAAAATCAATCCGCCAATTACCAACCATTGCGACATACCGGATGAAACACTTACAACAGGTACCAATTTTGAACGCATGGTTAACCATTCATAGGCAGTAGCATGTTGAACCGCGTGACCTACCTCATGAGCAGCAACAGCCGCAGCCGCTGCATTACGTTGATTGTAAACCGCCTCGCTTAAATTAACCGTTTTATCTACCGGATTGTAGTGATCTGTTAATCGTCCCGGAGTTGAAATAACTTTTACATCATAAATCCCATGATCTTCTAACATCCGTTGAGCAATTTCAGCACCGCTCATTCCATTACGTAGTTGTACTTTTGAATAAAAATCAAATTTTCGCTTTAACTGATTACTTACTAACCAACTCACTAAAGCAATAACCCCAATTAAAATATAATATCCTATCATTTTTTTTAATTATTTATATGTTTTCATCATCAAAACCTAAGCCAAATTTATAATGTGCCAGAATGACATATTTATAAAATTACAAATCCAAAAACAAAACGATTGTTTCCGTTTTCTCTTATATTATTGATTACAGAACCAAAATCTGATTTATATCTTCCCCTTGTTAAACCAAACTCATAACCTGCATTCACTTTTATTGGAAAAGATTTTTTAAATAAATAAAGTGAAAGTGATGGCCCTGCATAAAACATTTGATTCGTTAAACTGATGTGGCCGCTATTGTTATTAGGATTCAAATCATTTAAATCAATAGTGTTTGATTTAGAAAAGATATCAATTTCATTCGTAGTAAACGCCAATGACAAACCGGTTGTGAAAGCAAATTTTTCTTTGTTTACTACATTATAGTGTACTTTACTTCTAATGTCAAAGCCTACTTGCAAAATTTCTACACTATTTTGTTCAGGATTGGAATATAAAAAACCAAATTCAATATCGCCGGACATTTTCTCACCAAAAAAATCTAATCCTAAGACTAAAGCAGGAATCGTTTCATTGAGTTCTGTAATATTTTGGCTTCGAAGTTTTTTATTGAGATTAAAGGCATCATTTGCCAAAACATTAAAACCAATACTCATATTAACCTTAACTTTATCTGTACAAGTTGAATCTTTTGGTTTAGATTCTTCTTGAGCCAATAGTGTTCCAAAAGAGAAAAACAAAAGTGCAAAAACAGTCTTTTTCATGTAAATTAATGTTTTAAGTGTTTGAAATATAAAAGTATGAAATAATAATTTTGGTAAGCTTTACTTTAAGATTTATTTAAAATTTGTTATCAAAAAAAATGCCACGAATTGAAATTTTCACTTCAATCGTGGCACAAAAAATCTATTAATTTTCTTTTCAATCGTTACAAACAAAAAATCACATTCATAACCAACTGATTTAAGTTTTTCTCATAAATCACATTTTGTGATTTTAATGCATCGCTTTGCCATGGCTTATTATTGATTGAAAACTCATAAGCAATTGTAATTTTAGTCTGTTGGAAATTTCTTCCGGTTTCTTTAATTTTAAACGAAATGGATGGACCAACATATCCTTTTTCTAAATACAATGTAAACTGATTTCCGTTTAAATTCGGATTTAAATTATCAAAATCTAACACGTAATCAGTGTAAAAAACGGATAATTTTCGCTTTGCATAACTAACATTGAATCCGGTTCCGATTTCAAAATTTTTGAATACTTGAAACACATAATGAGCTCTCAATTTCACTCCGTTTGAAATAACTCTGTTTCTAGTTGTTTCATTACTTTTTCCGGAAGCAAAAAGTTCATAACCCAAATCAATATCCACATTATCATTATAAAAAATTATTCCGGCTGTGGCATTGATATCTACCGGAACGATAGTTTGAATATTGTTTTGAGATAGAAATTTATTTATTTCATAAGCATCAACAAAAGAAGCACCTACTCCAACAAATAATTTAAAATGATCCTTTTCAACAAACTTCAATGTATCTTGAGCATTTGAAACAAATGAAAAGAAAAAGAGAAATAGGCTAACAACTGTTTTCATTCTTCTATCCCACCAAATTAATAATTTTCCCGGGTACAATAATCACCTTATTGGGCGTTCTTCCTTGCAACTGAGCTTGCGTTCGCTCGTCTGCCATGACGATTTCTTCAATTTGTTCTTTGGTTAAATCCAAAGGTAATTTGATGGTAAAACGCATTTTTCCGTTGAACGAAACCGGATATTCTTTTTCAGATTCTATTAAATATTTCTC
>JAFLBT010000210.1 GCA_017302935.1 Flavobacteriales bacterium
TTCGTCAATAACTTCTTGAAGTAAAAAATTGTGATTGCTCATACATTTGTAATATTGGTTCTGGCATTACCGTCAATTAGTAAATATATTCAAATTCACATAACTTTTTCAAAAAAAAAGTCACATCAACTCAAATTTGATATAAATAAAAAATCGTGTGGTATTTGTATAATGGAAAATCAAATGTAGGAAAATAAATGAGTAAAAGCAAAGGTCAACTTATAAAAGTGATGCGTTTTTTTTTATGTAAAGTTGAGAAGTAAGATGAGGTAAAGTAGAGGTGGAGCTACTTAATTATTTTATAATAAAACAAACCTCGATTAAATGTCCCGAAGCTTAGGGATAAACGAAGTTATTTTGGAAATTTGTTTTTCGAATAGGAGCATCAGTTACTATTATTGAAAAAGGGTAATTTTTTCATGCACATTTAAAATGACAGAATTCTTTTTTCAAACTTATTGGCAGGAGGTGCTGTAATTGGCATGAGCATCCTTAAACCATCTTGAGCTCGGTTTGTCTATTGAGTCCACTTGAATACAGGTTAAGGTATGGTTTGTTTTGGCATCCAAATAATCTAAAGTACGATTGTTCCCGTTTTTTAAATTGAGTACAGTTAATTCGTTGGAAGAGCAAATCACACTAAGCAATGCAGGATTTTGCGATAGAACTAATTTTTTCAATTGATTATGATTACAGAAAAGTCTAATCAGTTTTGGAAGGTGAGACAACTCTAAACTCTTCAGTTTATTATGCTGACAACTCAACTCCAAAAGAGCTTTATTTTTAGTGACATGTAATTCCAATAATCGATTTGAATTGCAATCCAAAAACTTCAGATTAGTGTTTTTGCGAGTATCCAATTCGATTAAAAAATTCGAACTGCAATTAATACTCCACAAAGCTTTG
Organism: Flavobacteriales bacterium; assembly: GCA_017302935.1. GTDB lineage: Bacteria > Bacteroidota > Bacteroidia > Flavobacteriales > Flavobacteriaceae > Flavobacterium. The sequence goes on from JAFLBT010000210.1 coordinate 907, forward strand.
TTCTTGTTTGTATTTAAGGTAGTTAACTGATTGGAAGAGCAATTGAAATTAGCCAATTTTTTATTCAATCGTACATTCAATTCACGTAATTGATTTTGGTAGCAATGCAAAAGAACCAATTTAGTATTGTTCGATACATCCAAACTTGTCAATTGATTAGAAAAGCAATTTAGCTTTGTCAAGGCTTTATTTTTACTGATGTTGAGTGTTGTCAACAAATTGTTATAACAGTACAACTCGATTAGAGCTTTATTTTTGGATACATCTAAAGCAGTTAAATTATTTTCTGAACAATTTAAAATCGTTAAGGCAGTATTTTGGGATACATCTAAAACGGAAAGTGGATTGTAATGACAATCAAGTGAGGATAACCGTTTATTGTTCGAAAGATCCAATGTTGTAATTTTGTTGGCCAGACAGTTCAGTTCCAGTAATGCAATATTTTGACGCACATCTAGTGAAGTTAGCCGATTATTGTCTGCTACCAATGTTGTGAGGGCAGTATTGGTAGAAATAGTTAAAGAAGTTAACGTATTCGAACCACAGTGCAATAATTGTAAAGCTAAATTTTCGGATACATCTAAAGTGGCTAAATGATTGAGCCTACATTTCAAAAATTGAAGAGCTTTGTTTTGGTCAACACTTAAGTAATCTAATTTATTTTCACTACAATCCAAATGAGTTAAGTCTTTATTTTTTGAAATATCCAAAGCCATTAATTGATTTTTTTGACAAAACAAGCGAATCAATGACTTAAAATCTTGAATACCGGTTAAATCATGAATCATTTTATTGGAAACATCCAATTCAGTTATTTTTGCGATTTCTGCGGTTCGTACTTTTCCATCTATCTCACCTGAGTCATATTGTAAATCGATTAAGCATTGTTCAAATCTTGGGTCGGGGATAGAGGTGTATTCCGTTGTTCCTTCCGGTAATCGGGCAAACCACAATAGGCTGAAAAACGAAAAGTATAGGTAAAGAATGGGTTTCATATTATCGCTGTATATAGACTATTTCAAGTGCTTTGTAATTTGGATATTTTGTTTTGTCCAATTCTAAACACATCATGGTTGGGGCAGCTTCTCCCACCGGTTTGCGGTTCCATTTTGGTGTATAGGCAATAAATAGGGTATCGTTTTTAATTTCGGCATTACAATCTTTAGCTCGAACCCAAATTCCACCACCACCTATAATAAATAAATAGTGTGCTTTTGTTTTGTAGAGACTGTCCAAGTTTCTTTTATTCCGTTCTAACTCATAAAAATAAAGATTCGAACGTATTGCCTCTTGTTTGTTATCAATCCATTTTTTATAATCCTCAATATGATCAAAGGGATTGTTATTCACCTCTGAAAAACGAAACTCACATTCATGAAAGGTAATATCTTCCTTTTTTGGTGTGCAACTAATGCAACATAGTACCACAAATACAAGTAATATATTTTTCATTAAAGGAAGTTTAGTTAGCATGAAAAGGATTTTTTTTGTTGGAAAAAAATAAAAACAGGTTAGTAATTTTGTGAGGTTGCGGACTAAAGAAGTCGAAACGTTCTATTAAACACTGCACTCAAAGATACAAAATCAACTTTAAAGTAAGCCCAAAACACGCAATCTTGCATAATCTGTGTATGCTATTTTTTTTATTCTTTTTTCAAACCAACAGCATCCTTTCTGATTTCTTTCAGCCAAGATTTCTTGAATTTCTTTTTAAGGTGTTTAAAAGTTAGCTTATTGTATTTTTTTAAATAATCGATTGTGTAATTACCGATTAAAGAATATTTTACTTTATATTTTTGTTCAAATTCTTGATCTTCTTTGTTTAAATCGTATGATGTCAATTCCGAAACGAAAATGATAAAAACATTGTTTTTAGCATTCTTTTTAAAATTGTATTTAGGGTTATCTGCGTTTTCAATGTCTTTTTTGGTTACAATTGAAGTTGTCTCTAGTCTTTTTATTTTTGGATGAATTGGAGGCCCAACTGTTTCTTTTAGACTTGAACTTTCTGATAATTGAATATGTATTATTTCTTTATCAGCTTTTATTTTTTGAGTTTCCTTTCCAACAAAACTAAAAACCAAAGTGTCATTAAATTTAGCAATAATAGAATAGTTACCATCAAAATCAGTTTGACTTCCATAGTTTGTTTTATCAATAATAACAGTTGCTCCGGGAATTGGTTCTCCTGTTTTTTTATCAGTAACTTTTCCGAAAATTTTAGTTCCAAGAACATTTATATTAACTTCAATAATATTGAATTTTTCTTGATTATCTATTCCAACCACAAATGTGTGTTTAAAATTTCCAACGGAGCTATTCAAAATTTTAACGGTTAAAGTATCGGACTGATTTGGAAGAATTGGGTTTTTACTTCCCGAAATTATTGATGTTCCATTCGAACTTTGACATCTGGTAATTATCAAAGGCTCGTTTCCAATATTTGAGAAAGGAATTTTTAAATTGGTAGTTTCTCCTACACTTACAGGGGAAAGATTATATTTTAGGGAGTTAAATTGTATTTGACCTTGACCAAACGCAAATAAAGAAGAAAGTAACAGTATTTTAAAACACAAAATTAATTTCATAATATGATACTTTCTAGTATTTGTGATTTTCGGTAAAAAAGTATATAACGTTTTTCGGCTTTGCGAAGGCGGGGCTTCTTAGCACTACCGTTCATTTGAAAACCGCACTTCAATTATACTAAAAACTGTCAACCGAAGCACTTCACCCCCGCTTTTGCAAAACCGCTGTTAGCAGATGTTTTTTATTTTTTATGCCTGTAATTTTACGATTAATACATTTTGCATTGACTTAAATTTCTATTTTTTAAGAAGTTACGATTTTACTCAATTCGGTTACTTTTCAGATATTCACTTTTGAGTTTAGAATTAATTACAATCAAAATTATAAAAGTAACAAATAGTC
>JAFLBT010000211.1 GCA_017302935.1 Flavobacteriales bacterium
AAAAATTGCATTGTCAAACGGATTGAGTGATTTTAAGTGTTCTGTATATTCTTTCCCTGTACTCTCCAAGAGGTTGATAATTACTTGTGGGCTTAATCTTTTTGTTGCACTTGTCCAAGACATATTCAAATGATTTAGAAAGCTAACAAGGGCTTGATATGAATTTATATTTTCAGGTTTTTCTCCAAAATGATTATCTCTTGACGTAGATAAAGCTCTTAAATTTCCGTCAAGTAGATGAGAAGCCACATCTTTTACTTTCCAAAGTTTAGCCACAGTTTGGCTATTCCATTCTTCTGTTGTTAGAGAGGTTAAAAGTTCAATCAGTTTTCTATCCAAAGTAGGAAATAAATGCAGAGTTTCTATTTTAATTTCACTTGTCATTTTCTGTTTGTCTTTTTAAGATAACGCCCAACGGTTCGGGTATTGCCGAAAGCGGAGATTTTAGCACTAAAGTTCATAAATATTCCTAATGTTCAAATTAGTACAAAAGTTTGTAAATATGCACTTCAGCCCCGCTTTTGGCAATACCTTGTTGGTGGCAGTTTTAATTATGGAAATTAAGAATATTTGATTATTCAGTCATTCTGATTATATCTTTACATTTTTCACATTTCTTCATTTCCTCAAATATAGCATCTATTTTTGGCTGTTTGGCTTGTAACCTTGTACCATTATCATAAACAAGTGTAGCCATAAGGTCGTGACTTTGTCCTGCTGTTTGATAATCAGCTTTTGCAATTAATACCTTCATTTCCTCCCAAGTAATTGTTTTTGGAGTGGTATCAATTTTAGCAACTAAGCCCGGCTCAGGTTTTGGACTTTCCTGTGTAGAAGCAGTAGATTTTTTTTGTTCACAAGAGCTCAAATAGAGAGCAAGAACACTAAAAGAAATTAAAAAAAGATTTTTCATTATGATAAATTTTAGAGTTACGAATATAGAGTATTATTTGAAATAATATTAAAGTTTTATTTTTTAATTGTCTTAAGATTAAAAAATGGCGTCCCTATCGAATAAATTCTTGATATATTGCATGGAAATTTTCACCTCGTCAAGATTACTATAGTTTTTTATCGGGTATTTTTTTTGCATAGTAATATGATTTTTTAGAAATTTTTTGGTTGCTTAAATGTGCGGTCGTCCAAAATTGCCACCAACGTCCCGCACACACGCAGGCGGCGGCAACTAACAAACTTTGTCGCTGCCGCCGCTTGACGTGTGTGCCCTGTTGCACGAAGTTATTTTTTTTATTTGATAATCAACTTGTTCAGCAAAAAGTCCACCTGCATCATTTTTTAGCTTCTCGATAATCACCTTTATAGCCTCATCGGATTGGTCTATTCCTATCCAATTGCGTCCTAAATTATTGGCAGCCTTTAACGTTGTTCCTGAACCACAAAAACAATCCAAAACATAGCTATCTTCATTTGAAGATGTTTTTATTATCAAATCTAGCAAATCACTATTTTTTTCTGTGGGGTAAACGGTGTATTGGGGGTCTTTAAATTCCCAAATATCTTGTACCCTTTTCCCTTCTTGTTCTTCAAGATATATTTTCTTTCTTGGATTCCCTTTATCTGACCATTCTATCAAACCTTGTTCATCCCATAAATTCAAGGTTTCTATATCTGTTCTCCAATGCCGACCTTTTGGCGGCAAAATGTTTTTAAAAGGTTTTGATGTTGAACCGTTTTTTGTTTCCCCTGGTGCGTGTAAGGGGATGGTAGTATATCGTCTTCCGTCTTTATCTATTTTAGGAAATAATCTAATTTTATCTTCCTCTGAATAAGAAGATTTGGGCTCATTCCAAATAGGATTTGAGCTTTTTGAATAAAACAAAATCATATCCTTTATATTTCCATAACCTTTTCTTGCAAAATTTTTAGGATTGCATTTTATGCGAGTAATATCATTTTTAAAATTTTCTATTCCAAAAACTTCATCCATGATTATTTTTACATAATGCCCAATTTTATAATCAATATGCAAATATATACTACCTTTCTCTGAAAGAAGCATTTTTAAAAGAACCAAGCGTTCTCTAATAAATTCTAAAAAATCTTCACCTTGTAGCGTATCCGTATATGCTACTTTTGCGCTTTTTTCGTTGCTAATTGTACTTGCTTTTTCATCGGAAATAGTAAAAATATTATTGGTAGCAAACGGAGGGTCAATATAAATTAAATCGATTTTGTTAGAAAATCCAATTTTCACTAGCCTTTTTAAGGCTAATAAATTATCTCCATGAATCAATATGTTTTTAGACTCACATTGATTCAGTTCCTCAAAATCGCAATCAATAATTTGATTATAGATTTCTATTTCTGTTTTCTTATGGGGGTATTTTAGGTACATCTTAAAACATTTTCATTCAAAGCGCACGACTTTGTTTGACAAATATACAACTTTTTTTTCAAAGTTGGTATAAAAATTCTCGTAAAACCAATGCACTCATAATATTGTGATTCTTATATTTTTCTGTAATATCTTTATACATCTTATTGTTTCCTTTGATGTAAAGCACCCCATCAAGTATCGCTATTTTTACCGCATTCACGCCCTCTGCTTCAATAGTGGACATAGCGTCTGCAAATTGAGCATTTTGATGCCCTCCAAAATCTGTTAAAAATTTAGCTTCTCCTATCACATACTTTTGATTGAAACGTGCAATAAAATCAAGACCTTTATCCCGATTGTATCCCAAGTTTTCTTTTGCGAAGTCCATCATTTCCTTGTCACTCGCGTCCAAGATAGCGTCTTTTGTGTCCGAGATAAACCCGTTTAGTTTTACAGGTTGTAACCCTAACGATTTGTTATTGAGCCATCTTTTAAAGAACGGACCTATTTGTCTATTAGTTTCTTTAGGTTCTGAACATTTTTCAAAAATTTTACCCAATCCCATTTCGTACAATCTGCCGCAAATTCTGCTTATTGTTTTCGGATTTCTTTTGATTGAACTTGCATCTCTTTTTAAAAAGGCAATGTAGCTGTCTTTTATAGGAAATAAATCTAATTTTAACAATCGGTTAATAAGTTCCAAATCATTTTTTTGTTCAAAAAATATCTCTATTTCATTCCAAATATTTTCGTCTAATTCTCTAATGCCTTCAGGTATTGTGGGATAAACTTGAAACAAATCATCCAAATAAGATTTCTGATTTGCATATTGAATGCTAAGGTCTGTCCAGTAGTTCATATTATATGTTTTTTTGCAAAATTAACAATTATTTTGAAGATATTGTATTTTTTTACACATTTTTTCAGAGAAATGCCCACCTTATTAGGTTTAAAGGGCATTGATTTCGTGCAACTCAGTTATATCCGCAAGTTCTCCCGTTTTTGTCGTACTTTTGCGAAAAAGAAGGCCGAGGAGCCTTGGATTTTCCGCATCGTTCGTTGGGGCACGCGGGTATAGCGCAGCGTCGTTTGATGTCGCGATGTCCTAATCGTTTTTGGATTAGCCGTGGGTCTGGAAACTTCCGGCTTCCACCAAATATTTATCCTCCATTTACCGTCTATTCATGAAACCTTTTCACGCCCTAAATTATAACGGGCGTTATGTCAACCTTGTGCCTCGGCTCCCCTTGAGCAGCAGTTGAATGAGGATTTATGTCCGCTTTGTCGAACGATACGGGGGCAGTCCGGTGCGGAAGGGTGATTTCATGAATGCAATACTGTCGGCGAAACGGCCTGTGAATGGGCGCATAGGTGCTACCTTGAATCACGGTAAGTTTAGGCAGATTCACCAAGTCCAATATAAGGATTTCTACATAGAGGGTACAATATTTTTTGAGAATATTTTAAT
>JAFLBT010000212.1 GCA_017302935.1 Flavobacteriales bacterium
GAGATTTTGCAATTCTTCATTCGAATAATGTAAGGCATGCTTCAATTTGTTTAACCAATCAGAAGGGTATGAAACCGTTTGACAATTCCCAATTTGATAGTTCCAAACGCCGTTTTCAAGCGAAAAATAAAGGTGAGCTAAATCAATTCCGTCGAGCGAAGTACCGCTCATGACACCAACAACTTGATAGGATTCTTTAAACATGGCTTAAAAATACGAAAACGTTTGAGAATTAGTGGTAATTGTACTATTTTTGCCCTCAAATTTATAAAAACAAACCTTCAAATTAACAGATATGGATTTCAATCTTACCGAAGAACATTTGATGATTCAACAAGCAGCCAGAGATTTTGCTCAACAAGAATTATTACCCGGCGTAATTGAACGCGACGAACATTCTAAATTTCCTACCGAACAAGTGAAAATGATGGGCGAATTAGGATTCATGGGAATGATGGTTGATCCAAAATACGGTGGTGCCGGATTAGATAGTGTTTCGTATGTTTTGGCGATGACCGAAATTGCCAAAGTAGATGCTTCGGCAGCGGTAATCATGTCGGTAAACAATTCATTGGTTTGTGCCGGAATGGAAAAATATTGTTCTGAAGAACAAAAAATGAAATATTTGGTGCCTTTAGCCAAAGGGGAAGTAATTGGTGCTTTTTGTTTGTCAGAACCGGAAGCCGGAAGTGATGCAACTTCGCAGAAAACAACCGCTATCGACAAAGGTGATTATTATTTGCTAAACGGAACCAAAAACTGGATTACCAATGGTGGAACGGCTTCTACTTATCTAGTTATCGCTCAAACGGATATTGAAAAAGGCCACAAAGGAATCAACGCGTTTATAGTAGAAAAAGGTTGGGCAGGTTTTGAAATTGGGCCTAAAGAAAAGAAAATGGGAATCCGCGGAAGTGATACCCATTCCTTGATGTTTACGGATGTGAAAGTACCTAAAGAAAACAGAATTGGAGCAGACGGATTTGGGTTTGCTTTTGCCATGAATGTTTTGAACGGAGGAAGAATCGGAATTGCGTCACAAGCATTAGGAATTGCTACAGGTGCTTATGAATTGGCTTTAAAATATTCTCAAGAGCGTAAAGCATTTGGGAAAGAAATTTTCAAACACCAAGCTATTGCTTTTAAATTGGCCGATATGTATGTAAAAATTACTGCAGCTAAATTATTGGTAATGAAGGCCGCTTGCGAAAAAGACGAGGGGAAAGACATTGCCCATTCCGGTGCGATGGCTAAGTTATATGCTTCCGAAATTGCCTTAGAAGTAGCCAATGAAGCGGTTCAAATTCACGGTGGAAATGGTTATGTAGCCGAATACCATGTAGAACGAATGATGCGTGATTCTAAAATCACTCAGATTTACGAAGGAACTTCCGAAATTCAACGCATAGTGATTTCGAGAGGTTTGGTGTAAAAATTTTTCACAAATCAACATATTTTAAAACCCTTTGAGTGCTATCTTAAAGGGTTTTTGTATTTTTAGCACTTATAAAAAAAGGTATGAAAAACATCATTATTACCGGAACATCTCGTGGCATTGGATTTGAACTGGCATTGCAATTTGCGAATGAAGGCCATCAGGTTTTGGCCATTTCCCGAAAAACGCCAAAAGAATTATTGGAAAATTCCAATATAACTTGTCTTTCCGTTGATTTATCAGATGAAAAAGGATTGCATCAAGTAACCGATTTTTTGTCGCAAGCTTGGAAAAAAGTGGATATAGTTATTCACAATGCCGGAAGTTTGGTACTCAAACCTTTTTCGCAACTCACCCAGTCCGATTTTGAAAAAGTATATCAAGTGAATTTATTTGCTGTGGCAAATTTAACTCGAGTTTGTTTACCTTTTATGCAAAAAGGCGGTCATGTGGTTACGATTAGTTCTATGGGAGGCATTCAAGGAAGCATGAAATTTTCCGGTTTGGCAGCCTATTCTTCCAGTAAAGGAGCGGTGATTACGTTATCGGAATTATTGGCAGAAGAATACAAAGAACAAGGCATCTCCTTTAATGTTTTGGCATTAGGAGCCGTTCAAACTGAAATGTTACAAGAAGCTTTTCCGGGCTATCAAGCTCCACTTTCTGCTAAAGAAATGGCCGATTATATTTATGATTTTTCGTTGAACGGAAATAAATATTATAATGGAAAGGTGTTGCAGGTAAGTTCTTCTACGCCGTAATTCAAATTTAATTTTACATTTTATGAAACAAGAAAACGCCATCCAGCTATTTGAAAACAAAAAAGTAAGAACACTTTGGGATGTTGAAAACGAGAAGTGGTTCTTTTCAATTATTGATGTAATTGAAGTTTTAACTGAAAGTGATCGCCCAAGAAAATATTGGAGTGATTTAAAAGCGAAGTTAAAAAAAGAGGGAAGTCAGTTGTCCGAAAATATCGGACAACTGAAAATGCAATCTTCCGATGATAAATTTTATAAGACTGATGTAGCTGATACAGAACAACTTTTTCGCTTAATTTAATCAAAAAAAAGAAATTGACAACAACTAAATGAGCGAAGTCCTCTTAAAATATCTCCCTGAGCATGCGGTTGAATCGGTTTTTGAGTTAATCAAAACCCATTCCGTTCATTTAAAAATTGTAAATGAAAGGGTTACACGTCACGGTGATTATAGAAGACATCCTTCCGGGAAACATCAAATCACGGTGAATGCCAATTTGAATAAATACCGTTTTTTGATTACGTTGGTGCATGAAATTGCTCATTTGGCTGCTTTTGAAAAATATGGGCGAATGATTAAACCACATGGTAATGAATGGAAAATTACCTTTCAACGGTTGATGATTCCGTTTATTCGACCGGAGATTTTCCCGAATTCGGTTTTGCCTTTGGTAGCCAATCATTTTAGAAATCCAACGGCCAGTAGCGACACGGATGCCCGATTGGCTTTTGCTTTAAAACAATTTGACGAACGAAAACCGGATATTCATTTTATACATGAAGTGCCTTCCGGTAGTTTTTTTAGAATTAAAAACGGAAGAGTTTTTCAAAAAAAAGGTTTACGTGTCAAACGCTATGAATGTTTGGAAGTAAAAACCGGAAAGTTATATTTGTTTAATGCGAATGCTGAGGTGGAAATTATTCCGGGTTGATTAACGATTTAAGAATAACGATTTATGATTTTAGAATTGCTTAAAAACAAACCTTATTTTTTATTGCTTTTAGCTGCAATTTCATTTTTGATTTTGTCTTTTACAGTAGATAAAAAGGAAACATTGGATTTTAATGTTCATGATACTTATTATGTAATTACTTTTCAGCATGCTTATATTTTATTGTGTTTGATATTTTTCATTACAGGATTGATATACTTCATTTTTAATTTTTTTGAAATTCAATTCATTTCAATTCTCTCCTTAATTCATGTTTATGGTTCGTTGATTTTTTTAGGAATTTTTTTCTATTATTTAGGTAAAATAAATTCATCTTCCATTTTTGATTCTATTGATTATAATTTAAGAGCTATAATTTCATTATTAATTTTTGCAGGCTTACAATTGTTATTTGTTTTCAATATCTTACTTAAATTAATCTCATTTTTTTTAAAGTCAACATCCAAATAGAAATAACTCTTTATCTTTACATTCTATTAATTCATCGAATGAAATAAACATTTAAAAGAATGTAATTGAATAACCTATATTTTCACAAATACATTTGCAGAAAAAAATAAAATGAACAAAAATTATTACGCAATAGTAATGGCCGGTGGAGTGGGTTCACGGTTTTGGCCGGTAAGCACAA
>JAFLBT010000213.1 GCA_017302935.1 Flavobacteriales bacterium
GTGTCGCCCGAGCAGTTTCGCAACCGCGCCTTCGTCGACGCCATACGCTCGCGCCAGATCGGCGCCTGGATTTTCGATGAAGCGCATTGAATATGTTACGGTAACAGAAGAAATTAATCTTGCTTCAAATGGTAATATTTTTCTAAGAGATGAAAGTCAAGTACTTCAAAAAAGAACAACTTCCAACAATACCGGGCTTGGCTCATTGTCAATTTTTCAAGAAGGAACGGTAAATAATTTTCAATATAATTATTGGTGTTCTCCTGTCGGTGCTTCATCGGCAATAGCTGGTAATTCAACTTTTACCATCAATCAATTTAATAGACCTACCAGTATAATCAATAGTAATCCTGCAGTTATTTTATCAAATTCTGCTCTTGACGGTATTGCCTCTCCGTTATCAATTGCTCCAAGATGGGTATATCGATTTTTGAATAATGAATTTTACACTGACTGGATTTTAACCAGAACAAATCCCATCAATGCAGGTGAAGGATTTACGATGAAGGGAACATCCGGTACTGATAATTCACTAACACTTTTTGGCGTTCAAAACAATGCAGGAAGTGCTCAACGCTATGATTTTAGAGGGAAACCAAATGATGGAAATATTGAGATTTTTGTCATGAATGCAAAATCAACATTAACAGGTAATCCTTATCCTTCAGCAATTGATTTGAATTCTTTTTTAACAGATCCTTTAAATAATGCTATTGATGGAACAGCACTTTTTTGGGAGCATGATAAATCAGTAAACTCGCATTTGATAGCTCAATATAGAGGAGGATATGGTGTGTATAATGGCTCATCTAGTGTTTATACTCCGGCTACATTTTATAATTATGATGGAGCTGGTAATCAAACTACTGTCGCAAGTACTCCTTTGAATATGTATCAAAGACGTTTTAGTCCTATAGGTCAAGGTTTTCTTATACGCGGTGTAGCAAATGGTTCTGTTTTTATGCGAAATACATACAGAGTTTTTAGAAGAGAAGGTGTAGTTAATCAATCTCAATTTGAACGAAATGCTTTGGCGAACAGTGAAGAAAATAATTCTTTTTATGAGCACATTCCAAACGTAGCTGGAATTGATTATACGCAAGTTAGTAAACTTCCTGCTCCACATATTTTAGTGAATGCTTCTCTTAATGAACAAGCAGTTAGACAAATTGCAATGGTGTTTTTACCAACTTCAATAGATGGGCTTGATAAAGCCGATGCAAAATCAGCAGATGATGGAGGAAATCTTCCTTTTGATATGTATTTTGTTTTGGATAACAAAGAATATGTACAATCTGCTACTAGTTTTGATATTACCAAACGTTTTCCGGTTGGATTTAAAAACAATACAGCATCAACTTTTAGAGTTGCAGTGGCTGATTTTGTGAATTTCAATGAAACTGAAAATGTGTATTTGTTCGATAAAAACACGAATATTTATCATGATATTAAAAATACTGAATATCAATTTCAAATTGAGCCTGGCGTTCATAATCAACGTTATGAAATTACTTTCTTAGCAGAAACATTGTCAAATCCTAAATTTGACGGAACTAGACTTGATGTGGTTCAAAATAATACTTCTCAAAACTTGATTGTCCATAACCCAAATGCTCAGGATATAAAAGAAGTGGGTCTTTATGATTTGACCGGTAAAAGAATTTTCAGAAAAACTAAATTGGGTTCTAATGAAAATTATCAATTTTCAACCGCGGGTTTGAGTGAAAGCATTTATATTGTCAAAGTTATTACTGCTGACAAAAATGAATTAAATAAAAAAATATCTGTTTTTCAAGAAAGATAAAATTGATTATTACAGTTAAAAGGAAACAGTCTGACAAGGCTGTTTTTTTTATGCTATTTTTGTCAAATGGAAAGGATAACAGAAAATCAATTTATCAGAACGTTTAAAAATAATATTCAATTATTTATAAAACGAGAAGATTTAATCCATCCATTTATTTCCGGAAATAAATATAGAAAGTTATTTTACAATTTATCAAAAGCGAAAGAGGAGAACCATGCTACTTTATTAACTTTTGGCGGAGCATATTCCAATCATATTGCAGCGGTTGCTTATGCCGGAAAAAAATACGGATTTCAAACGATAGGTGTCATTAGAGGTGAAGAGTTAAATTCAAAAATAAATAAGAATCCAACGTTGACATTTGCTCAGCAAAATGGTATGCAATTTGTTTTTGAATCGCGAGAAGAATATAGAAATAGGCATGAGATGGAATATATTGAAACCTTACGACAGAAGTTAGGTGCTTTTTATCTCATTCCCGAAGGAGGAACGAATGAATTAGCTGTTAAAGGCTGTAAGGAAATTTTAACAGAAAATGACGCTGAATTCGATTATATTTGTTGCTGTGTTGGAACGGGTGGAACCATTTCCGGAATTATCAATTCTTCTCATGTAAATCAAAGAATAATTGGTTTTCCTTCTTTAAAAGGAGACTTTTTAAATGGAGAAATACAAAAATGGGTTACAAAGGATAATTGGGAGTTGAATAACGCCTATCATTTTGGAGGTTATGCAAAGATCAATAGTGAGTTAATTGAATTTATGAACTATTTTTTTGTTCAAACATCTGTCTTGTTAGATCCCGTTTATACCGGTAAAATGATGTACGGAATATATGACTTAATTGAAAAAGAATTTTTTATAGCTAATTCAAAGATACTCGCCATTCATTCCGGAGGTCTTCAAGGAATTGAAGGGATGAATCAAAAATTAGAAAAATTAAAATTGCCAAAAATTATAACAAATGTTTAGAAAGATTATTTTCTTAATGCTAAGTCTTTTTATTGTTGCTTGTTCAACTACAAAACCAACGGTAAGAACCACAAAATCAGTTCCGAAGAAAAATACAACAGTTAAAAAAGCACCAGTAAAGACTACATCAACGCGAAATTCAACTTCAAATCCTACTTCATCAAATGAAACTACAAATAGACAAAGTCAGACACTAGAAGCTACTTCAAATGTCAAAGTTACAACTGAAGTAGTCTTGAAATATATTGATGATTTTAAGGAAATTGCAAAAGATAATATGCGTCAGCATGGCATTCCTGCAAGTATCACCCTAGCTCAAGGAATTTTAGAATCCGGAGCCGGATTAGGACGTCTGAGTCAACAAGCTAATAATCATTTCGGAATTAAATGTCATAAAGAATGGAATGGACCTAGTGTTTCACATGACGATGATGCTGAACAAGAGTGTTTTAGAAAATATCAACATCCGAGTGAATCGTATAGAGACCATTCATTGTTTTTAACCAGCAGAAGTAGATATGCATCTTTGTTTACCTTACCTGCTGGGGATTATGTGGCTTGGGCAAAAGGCTTAAAAGCTGCAGGTTATGCAACCGATCCAAAATATCCTGATAAATTAATTGGATTGATAGATCGCTATAATTTACATCAATATGATGAAGAAGTAACCGGAAAATCTAGTCGAAGAGAAAAAAAAGAAGTTGTTTCTGTTTCAAATGAAAAATCATACACGGTTGTTCAAGGCGATACCTTGTATTCTCTTTCCAAAAAATTCAATTTATCAGTTGATGAAATTCGAAAAAAAAATAATCTTAAGTCGGATTCATTATCAATCGGACAACAATTAATACTAAAATAAAATTAGCATGAATT
>JAFLBT010000214.1 GCA_017302935.1 Flavobacteriales bacterium
CTATAACAGCACCTACCCAAAAGTGGCGGTTCAGTGGTTAAATCAAGCTTTGTGCTTCTATCAAAGTTTGTGCTTGGTTGACAGTGAAGTGCTTCGAAATCGCCACCTTCGGGTAGCTGCAAAACGTCAGGCTGTGAAAAAACCCACTTTTCTCCAAAACTTCATTCTCTACAACTTAATTTGTTTCGTTTTAAGCCAAGTTACATTTGGGTGTGTTTTGATTTGTTCCAAAGCTAATTTGAGCTAAAAAGAGCTTTAAATACGTCGTTTTTATCAAAATCAAGAACTTTCTCTTGTAAGGTGAGTTCCAAGCGTGAAGTTTAGCGAGTAAATCGGGCACACCGAGGATATTGATGCTGCGTTTTATATTATAGACCAACATAATTAAGCTGTGTTCGCCGTTTACTTTTTCGAGTCCAATTAAATCGGTGTAGTTGTAACCCCATTTTCGTTTGATGGTGCCAAAGATATGCTCATTTATCTCTTGCCTTTTTCGATACAGTTGTGGGTTGTCTTTGTATCGCTGGTGGTTCTGTTCTACTGCTTCGGCATATTGACTTCTATCTATCTCCCTTCCTCCTTTTCTGCTGGTGCATTGGTCTTTTACCGGGCAGGTTTTACAGGCTGATGTACGGTATTTTTGGAACTGATAACCGCTGTCCTCTGTACGTCCCGTTTTCTTATGCCAACTACCGGAAGTGGTAAGAATTTGCCCCTGCGGACAAGTGTAGGTGTTGTTTTCTTTGTTGTAGATAAACTTGGATACTAAATAATCGGGTTGCGTTCCGTTTTCATTGCTTTTGCCTTGGTCTGGATGGGCTACAATAGTGGTGATGCTGCTGTTTTTACAGGTTTCAATTTCTCTTCCGTTGTGATAACCTTTGTCGACTAATACGGTAAAGGTTTCTGTTTTTAGGTTTTCTTTGGCTTCGATAGCAATGGCTGCAAGTGCATTTTTGTCATTTCGATTAATGGTGTGTGTGGCAACCACTAAGTTGTGTTTATCGTCTACCGCGGCTTGCATGTTATACGATACTTCTACTACTTGACCTTGCACCAAGAGTGCTCTGGCATCGGGGTCGGTGGTGCTTATTTGCGGTTCGCCACTGGCCTTTAGCTGTTCTTCCAGTAGTTCGTAGTTGATTTTGTTTTGCTTCAAGCGTTCGATCTTTTGTTGGATGTTGGTAACTGCTGTGTTGTTTTCTTGGGTGTCGTTTTGCTCTAATGCCGTGAGGTATTCTTGGGTTTTAGCTTCGATATAGGCTAGGTGTTTCTCTATTTTCTTTGGGTTGAAGTTGGCCTTTTTGCTATTGTGTGCTCTGGATTTGGTGCCATCTATGGCGATGGTTTTGCCGGAAATTAAATCGGCGTCTTTTAAAAACGATACAAAGAGTTTAAAAAGTTGTTTCAGGGCTTTAGGATTGTCTTTTCTAAAATCAGCTATCGAGTGATAATTGGGACAAATAGCTTCCAAAAGCCATTGCATTTCTAAATTGCGAAGACATTCCTTTTCGAGTCGTCTCGAACTGCGAATGCCGTTAATGTAACCGTATAAATAAAGTTTTAAAAACACCCCGGTATCAAAACTCGGGCGACCTTCGGTTTTTAAAACTCTTGGGGTAAATCCTAATTTTTCTAAATCGATACTACCTACAAAAGCGTCAATAAATCGAACGGGGTTGTCTGCTGATATCGTATCTTCTAAACTCGATACTTGTAACTGGTTACGGGAAATTCCTTGGATATGTTGCATCTTTAAAGATAAACCTTTTCTGTTTTTCTTACAAGTTTTTTGGTATATTTGTTAAAAAGATTGTGGAGGTTTTTTCACAGTCTGACGTTATGCGGCATAATACTAAAACTGCTCAAAATGAGATACTTAATAATAACTATTGCATTAATTTTTACCTCTTGCATGAAAAAAGAAAGCGAAAAAATTGATATAATAAATGAAACTAAAGAAATCAAGAATGTTGATGGTACAAATAAATTTCTTAAAATTCCATACAACTTAAGGGAAAATTATTTGGACAGCTTAGCCAAAAAAATTGTACCAAATAGTAAATATCAATATTGGCAATATGCAACTTATAGACAAGGTTCAGATATAGAAACATATATAGTTTTAAATGAAGACGGAGATTCTTCATTTAAAAAGAAAATCAATAAAAAACCAAGACCAAATTATAATTATGGAATATTTTTTGGCGGACATCCAAATTTTCGTTGTAATTATATTGTAACAGTTAATAATAATAAAATTTATAATTTAAAAACTGAAGAAGAATTTCGAGATTTTATTGGTACAATTGACAATCTTGAAGAAGCTATTCTATTAGCTCGAACTTATGGTTACCAATTAGACAATAATATTGCAGGTAATGGATATAAAAACCTTCCAAATGGTTTTGAACTTAAACTTATGAAATATCACGAATTTCCAACAAGAAAAGAATCTGTAAAAATAGTAATCAATCGAAATGGATTTATAAAGACAAAAAGTCTTGGAATTTATTGTGAAGGAACAGATTGCAATTAATAAAATTACGTCGCATAACAGCAGTTTGCAAAAATGGCGGGTTTAGTGCATTTTTAGAAACTTTTGTGCTTATTGAAAGTTCAGGAATTTTTAGTAACTTTGGTGCTGAAAATCCGCCACTTCTGCAAGCTGCAAAACGTCAGGCTGTGAAAAAACCCACTTTTCTCCAAAACTTCATTCTCTACAACTTAATTTGTTTCGTTTTAAGCCAAGTTATATTTTGGTGTGTTTTGATTTGTTCCAAAGCTAATTTGAGCTAAAAAGAGCTTTAAATACGTCGTTTTTATCAAAATCAAGAACTTTCTCTTGTAAGGTGAGTTCCAAGCGTGAAGTTTAGCGAGTAAATCGGGCACACCGAGGAAATTGATCGACAACAAGCTTACACAACAGTTAATTTTGAAAAAATTACTTTTCACCTTTTTAAAATTACATAGACTAACAACTACCTATTGTTACAAATATAACATTTTGTTGTTTTTTGTTTTATTCAGCCATTAAATTGCTTATCCTGTTTTCAGCCTTTACTTTTACCAAAAAAAATAAAATGAAAACGGAACAATTAGTTCAAGCCGCAACACAATTTGGGAGTCCCCTATTCGTCTATGATGCCGATAAAATCAGCCATCAATACCACCGATTAACGAATGCATTTGCTAAGGTAGAAAGCTTGCAAATTAACTATGCGGTAAAAGCATTGTCGAATGTTTCCATCCTAAAACTGTTTCATCAATTGGGTGCCGGTTTAGACACTGTTTCCATTCAGGAAGTGCAATTGGGTTTAAAAGCCGGTTTTCCGCCACATAAAATCATTTTCACTCCCAACGGTGTTTCGTTAGATGAAATTGAAGAAGTAGCAGCATTAGGCGTACAAATCAACATTGATAACTTATCGATTTTGGAACAATTTGGCACCAAACATCCGCAAATTCCGGTGTGCATTCGCATTAATCCGCATGTGATGGCAGGTGGAAATACCAATATTTCTGTGGGGCATATTGATAGTAAATTCGGGATTTCCATTCATCAATTGCCGCATTTACTGCGTATAGTGGAAAATACCAACATGCACATCAACGGGATTCATATGCATACCGGTTCT
>JAFLBT010000215.1 GCA_017302935.1 Flavobacteriales bacterium
GCACTGTCCCACAGTACCTCTTCAATGCTTACTTGTTTTTTCGGTTTGCTCGCTTTAGCCATTTTAGTTAGTTCTGGTAGTTCCTGTCCGGGTTAAAAAAATAAGGGCCTGCTGAATTATGGGCGGTATGCATAATCAGAACAGGCCTTAGGGGTAAAGTTAATGAATGAAAGCTGGATTTTAGCTAATTATACGCGCCTGACTTATAAATTTCAACAGATATTTTGATATGTGAGTTGTCCTGTTAAAATCAGTATGCAATTAGTGACGTTTTCGATTTGAGTCTGGAAGCCCGCCTGCTTTTATTGGAGACCAGAACGGCCGGTCATGCCCGTTTTTAGCTCTTTTTTTCGCCGCTTTCATTTTACGTTTTATTGCCCCGGTTGAATGATAAGCAGTCATGTGATTTCTAAGCGCCTTTGCCGACTCCAGCAGCCCAAGACAAATTTTGCATTTGTACATTTTCATTTGTAGCTGTACTGATTTAAAAAGTTAAAGGCTGGTGTTACATCATCGGGCCTGGGTGGCAGAGATAAACCGAAGTCTTTACTTCTACATAATTGTGGTTAATTTAATAAAAATTATTAACTAACCCACTGATCTGATTTTAGGGAAGTATTATTTATATCCGCAGTCATGTTGTTTTATAATCCAAGAAGTCCAAAACATTACGGAGCTTTTCCAAATGAATCTTGTTAATTGATTCAATTAATGAGTCCATATCTGAATCCGAAGTTCCTGTCTGTTTATTTGTCGATTGCGATTCGGTTAAGGCTAAGGATATAAAGTCTAATATATTACGATTGATGTTTCTTGTGAAAAGTCTTTTTAAGACTTTTTGATCTTGATCTGAAAGCTGCTCTTTGGCAAGTAGGTATTTGACAAAATCAAAGGTATCTGATATAAAAGTCGTTGTTCGATTTATTCGGCTTCTATTTTTATCGACAAATATAGAAACACTCATTTCTGACTCTTTAATCGTGTCATAGAGATCAATAGCTGTATTGAAATCAACCAATTTCGGTGTTATCCAAATTTCATCAAGGTTCGTATCGAATTTAAATTCAGCAAGTGTCAAATTGAACGCGTTAACTTGAGATGACAGTAGATTTAAAAGAAAATTCAATTTAAATTGATATTTTGATTCTTCGATTTCACTTTTTTGCAAGACAAATGCGTAAGCAATTCCTATAAAAGCTATTCCCGAAAAGAGTGCGTTTATTGCCCCGAACATATCGCCAAATGTTCCTCTTTCAGTGGGATTTTTAAAAAGGTAAAATATTGCAAGACCAGAACCAGCCCAAAGCATGAAAATTGCAATTGTAAGGTGCTTTACAGATTTCAATTTATTCATAGTAAACAGTTAGTACTTGCGGCTTTTTTATGAATGCGGACATTGTTCCGGAGCTTTGCAAAGTTGGGAATCTTCGAATTGTCCGACAGAATGATAATGAATTTATAATTAAAATTTGAAGCTGCGTACAATTGCCCGGAAATGATGTGATTGCCCGGAACCAATGATAATAATATAATGTTGAAGCTTAATTTATACAGCCAGTTTTGTTAAACTAAATGTTGTAGGCAGTTTTGGAAGTGTGTTTGTAAATTCAGGAAGAATAAACATTTACCTGTTGCCCCAATAAGTACCCTCATAACGGTCTCCATCATCATCGTCGTCATATGAGCCAGATGCAAGAAAATACTGCTTCAAACTAATATTGTTATCAAGAAAGGTCGATAAAGATGTAGAAGTCCTGTCCAAAAATATATTAGAATTAGAGTCGAAATAATTGATGATAGGCAAACTGACGGACTTAAGATTTAGGTTGTTGTTCATGTTCAATTGATTTTGCTAAAGTGAATTTAATGTTTTTCTTAAAATTTCCCAATTATATTTTGCTGCGTTTTTTCTTCCAGCATTTGAAAGAGTGCTTTTTGCTTTTCTGTCAGAAATCAAAAGTGATATTGTTTCTGCTAATAATTTTGCACTAATAAAATATATGTCTGCTCCCGTTCTCCAAATTTGAGTTTCCTCTGAATTCAATAAAATCCCTCCTTTACCTACGATTTCTGCTATATTACCGTTGTCGTTAGTACTAATCAATGGAACACCGCATGCTTGAATTTCAAGATTGAGTAATTCGAAACCTCCACTAAAAGGAATATTAACACATAAATCACATATCCCGATCCTTTCTACTAAATTTAGATCTTCAATTTTATTGATACTTTTCTTTATATCAGATAATGGAACTCCACTTAGTTGATTTGATAAATCTTGAGGAAAACAGATATACTTTTCAATTTTTAACTTTCTTGCGATGAGATTCAAATTCCAACTATTCAGAGTATCAAAAGGGTTGCAATGAAAATAAAATAAATAATCTTTCATATTCATTTCATTGACTAAGACATTAATTGCTTGTAGAACCTTTGACTGTTGTTTTCTCTCGGTATTTCTACCGAAACAGCCAACTAATTTCTTTTTGTGAAGGTTTAGTTTTCTTCTGATTTCTTTTTTGTTGCCAATCGGGTAAAAATGTGGATCAACTCCATGAGGTGCATAGTAAACATTTCTAAGCCCAAGGGACTCTAAGTAATTTTGTACATGTTTTGTTGGAACAATAATTTTAGCAAATTCCTTTAAGAAGCTTAAATCAGCTAATAAAAATGGAGTTCCGTCTAAAATTAAATACGCATATAATTTTCCGGAAAACCCTGATGCCTTAATAATAGAATACCATCTGCCTATACTAACAATATCAAAGTTTATAAAAAGAGAACTAGGCTTAGTGAATTTTAGATAATCTAAAAATGTTTTATGAACGTCAGTTCCTCCAACAGTCCAAATTTTGTACATGAAATTATTTCTTTCAAAAGTTTCACCAATTTGGTCAATTCCAAAGCAAGAAACTTGATAACCTTTAGCATGAAGAAAATCTGCAATTTTTTTTGTTGTTATCCCAAAACCTGTTGTTAAAGTCGGAGACTGTGATATTATGCCAATGTTGTTCATTTGAAAAACTGTGATAAGGTTGGGTGGTTCATAAAATTGCCTACAAATTATTAGTTACGAAACTTTAAGGCTAATTGAATTTCGTATTTCCTTATAATTTGCTCTGTTTAAATTCTTGTTAACAGTTTATCTTCCCGGTAATTCACCCTTTCATTCTACCCCCACACACTCCATCCACCCCAATCCCACCAACTGCTCCTCACCCTCCTATCAAAACTTACTGAAACCAGACCCCGGGAACCAGGACCAATACCGCCGTAACAGGCAGCAACAGACGAATTTCAAGGAAAGGGTTGAACTAAAGCTAAGAAAAAATCGGAAATAATCCACGGTTAGGCGTAGTTGTTGACCGGGATTAACCGATCCGCCTGGCCAGAAGGGCCCGGAAGCCAAAAAAACAGGGAGCCGGCTGAGGCTCCCTGTTAGTAGTTGATTATCTGTAAATTATGTACAA
>JAFLBT010000216.1 GCA_017302935.1 Flavobacteriales bacterium
ATGCGTTCCGGTGCAACTGAAAACTCAGTAAAAGAATTATTTATGTTCATTGAAGGAAATGCTAAAGACAATGAAACCGTCTTGTTTTCATTAACCGGTAATTTTAATTTGGATGAAATTTCAGCCTTAACCGAACAAATGAATTTACCCGGAGGTGACGATTTGAAAAAAGCCTCAAAAGGAAAAAAATAAAACTAAATGTTTTTAAAATAAACTTTGTCAAAAGCCAATTTTGGCAAAGTTTTCTTATTTTTATACAAAATAATTTACGTTAACATCCATGAAACAAATTACATTCCTTTGCTTCCAATTTTTATTTATATCCTCTTTTGGACAAATTGTTTTTGAAGGGAAAATTATCGATAAAAACACAAAAGAAAGTATTCCTTTTGCCAACATTTTTGTCCAAAATTCGACCCAAGGAGTGATTTCGAATGAAGACGGAATATTTAAGTTTTACATACCAAACGGAGCAGAAAAAATTGAAGTTAGCCACATCGGTTACAAGAGCCAAATTTTTGAAGTAAAATTAATTTCTAAAGAAAGCATAACCATTTTTCTTGAAACAGACGAAATGGCACTTGAAGAAGTAATCGTGACCAATAAACCGATTAATCAAATCTTAGCCGGAATTTTATCGAATTCTAAAAATCAATTGGATAAAAGTATCAAATTAGAAACGTATTATCGTGAATTTGTAAAAATCAATAACAAGTATTCAAAATTTTCTGATGGAATGATTGATTTTTATGTTCAACCTAAACGAAAAGAAAAAGTTGAAGCGAAACTAATTGTTAGTCAAAGTAGGGCTTTTCAACTAGCCAACGTTGATGAAATTGAGAAAAAAGGCAAAGCAGATTTAAGTGAATTAGATTCTTTCTTTGATATACAAAAAGCAGCCAATGGTTTTTTTACCTACGAATATATAGACAGAATTTCATCTGATAAAGCCAATGAAAATTACGAATTTGAATTACGTTCTAAAAAAGACCAGTTTGGAAATGCATTAGAAGTGATTTATATCAAGCCGAAAGGAAATGTTGAAAAAACACTGATGGTTGGTAAAATTACGTATGACCCAATTAATAAAGTGGTTTTAGATATTGATATAAAAATGTCTGATAATCACAAACAATATGTAGAAACCATCAATGCTTTGATTATGAAGTTTGCAATTCATGACATTCAAATCAAGCAAACCTATAAGTACCTAAATGGAAAATATATTCCTAGTTATCGGAAATCTATTCTTGATATTCATATTAAATTTGGCAAACAAATGAATGACCGAATGACGAGTATTAGCGATTTGGTTGTGACAGATTATCATGATAACATTACCAATTTTCCCGATAAAAATACACTTTTCAAATCCAGAAGTTTATATGATAACGGAATGAATTTTACAGATAAGTTTTGGGAAACAAATAATTCATTTCCACTTTCTGAAAAAGAAGAAAGAATTTTACAATTTTTAAAAGAAAACTAACATGAAAAAAGTATTGATTTTATTTGTTATCATTAGTGTTTGGTCATGCCAAAACGAACCAACTTTACAAAAATATTTTGTAGAAAAAACAGAATCAACTGATTTTATCACGATTGATGTTTCGCCTAGTATCTTAAACATTCAACCGGATGCATTAACTATTGAGCAACAAAATGCTCTGAAAACTTTTAAAAAGATGAATGTTTTGGCTTTCAAAATCAATGAGAAAAACAAAACAAAGTTTGATGATGAACGAACCAAAGTAAAAGAAATTCTAAAGGATGAAAAATATCAACAATTAATGAAATTTGGTTCCGGAAAAGATGGTGCTGCTGTTTATTTTGTTGGAAAAGATGATGCTATTGAAGAATTTGTATTGTATGGCAGCCAAGCTGAAAATGGTTTTGCCGTAGTTCGAATTTTAGGTTATAAAATGAATCCTGAAAACTTTATGACTTTATTAGAAGCCTTAAAAAAATCGGATATCAACATGGATCAACTCAAACCTTTAGAAGGAATTTTAAAATAGGAATGTTTATAAAAACAAAAAATCCCGATCGCTCGGGATTTTTTTATGAATTGTAACGAGAACTTATTTCGCTCTGTTAGCATATTTGTTTTTGAATTTATCGATACGACCTGCAGTATCAATAAGTTTCGACTTACCTGTGTAAAAAGGGTGTGATGTTCTGGAAATCTCCATTTTAAACACCGGATATTCAACTCCTTCGTGTACAATTGTTTCTTTAGTTTCAACAGTTGATTTAGTAATAAAAACATCTTCGTTTGACATGTCTTTGAAAGCTACTAATCTGTAATTTTCTGGGTGAATTCCTTTTTTCATTTTGTGTAAATCTTTTTCTATTAATGGTTGTGCTCATTTTGCGGCTTTTCGTTAAGAAAAGGTATAAACGACACACAACTTTTTGTTTATACTAATTTTGAGGTGCAAATTTACACTATTTTTTGAATATACAAACCTTCCTATTGACTTTTTTTAGTAACAATTCACATTTCTATATCATTATAAATTACGAGCATTAATTACTATATTTGTATTTTAAAACTAAAAGTATGGAAAACAGTATCAAAAAGGTCGGTTTAACAAATGGTGTAATTTTAGGTGTAATCTTAATTCTCATCACCACTACAATGTATGTAGTTGATTTATCATTGTTTACAAATTGGTGGGTTGGAATTATAAATTTCTTAATCATCATAGGATTAGCTATTTACAGTTCAATAACTTCCAAAAGATTTTTAAATGGAATCATGAGTTACAAAGAAGCATTCATTAGCTTCATTCTCCCTATCATCGTTGGAATTGGGCTTTTTGTATTATTTAACATTCTACTTTTTAATGTAGTTGATCCCGGAGCAAAAGATACATTAACCGATAATGTTATTTCCATGACAAAAGAAATGATGGTTAAATTTAAAGTACCCGCTTCAGAAATCAATAAAGCCATTGAAGAGATTGAAAAAACGGATAATTTTGGCCCTTTTGCTCAATTTAAATCTTATTTTTTCCAGATTGCTTTTTACGCGGTTTTAGGATTATTGGTTGCACTTATTTTTAAAACCCCATCTCACAAAGAGTAAATGAATATTTCAATCGTTATTCCATTATTGAACGAGGATGAATCCTTGAAGGAATTACATGAATGGATTTTAAAAATCATGAATGAAAATAACTTTAGTTATGAAGTAATTTTTATTGATGATGGTAGCACGGATCAATCTTGGCATGTAATCGAACAACTTACGCAACAAAACCCGAATGTAAAAGCCATCCGCTTTTTGAAAAACTTTGGAAAATCACAAGCTCTTCATGCCGGATTTGCCAAAGCTAAAGGTGATGTTGTTATTACTATGGATGCCGATTTACAAGACAACCCCGAGGAAATTCC
>JAFLBT010000217.1 GCA_017302935.1 Flavobacteriales bacterium
AACCCGGCGAAGCAAATCTATTGAATACGGAATTTCGTCTTTATGACCCGCGCTTGGGGCAATGCCGATTCATTGAGTCAATACTCTCGCATACAGCCAAAAAATGAGTATTTTTGGCAAGGCATCGAGCAAAGCTACACAACCATTAGCGGGCGAAAAAATGTTGATGAGGTGGCGGGTTCGGAAACATTAGATGATGCTTTGGGGTTCGACGGTAATCGTGAGTTTGGTAGATTAAAGCCATTAGGGCGTGGAAGAACTAGAGGAAGATATGAACCAAATAACCTTGTGGAGGAAATGGCGATGAAAGATGCTATGGATGATCCGACCTTGGGACGACTAATAATGGATGGACAACCAATGAACGATGACCGTTGACTTGGATAGCAAAAGATGCAGTATGTAGTTAAATCAAGATACGGCGTAACTGCTACAGTACATTATTTTGGTCTGCACGAAAATGGTATATTGAAAGCAGTTGATGATTTTAAATTTCCAATTCCAAAGGATGCTAAAAAATGAAAGTACGTTGCATAAATAATAAAGGCGCGTTTTTGCGGAGATTTGAATATGGGTCTTTAGAAATAAATGTACAGGGTAGGTTTGGAGCTACTGATCATACTGAATATAATGAGATCGATATAGGAACAGAATATTTGGTAATGGGTATAATAATTTTTAAAACTTATCAAGCCTATTTAATTGATGATTTTAGATTAATTGATGGTAGTGAAATAATTGATAAGAGTAGATTAATTAATGGTGGTGGATTTATTTATGCTTGTCCATGTCAACTGTTTGAAGTTGTTGATAATAAAGTAAGTCAAAATTGGCACTTCAGATTAATAGAAAAAGACGAAGACATTTATCCTTTTGTACAAGCTATTTTTGGTTATCCTGAATTATGTTCTGATAAAAAGGCGTATGAAAATCTTATTGTAGAAATGGAAGAAGAAACGCAAAGTATTTATTTCAGAAGAAAAATAGAATTAGAAAAAGAATTATCATAACAAAAACGCACGGCAAATAGCATGGCATTTTAAAAGCTTTGAAAGTACATATTTTAGTATTTTCATTAAAATATTCATTCTTTGAAAACTATGAGGCATTTCGATTAGCCCCATCCCCAATTCACCGACGGGGAGAAAAGAAGAGGGGCTCAAGCGGGCAGAGTGGCAAGTGCGGGGGCGGATTATCGCTATGGCTATAATGGCATGGAAGAAGAAGACCGCGGCGATGCAGTAAGCTCGGAAATTGCTTCCACAGGCGAGAAAGCCAAACCCGGCGAAGCAAATCTATTGGATACGGAAATCCATCTTTATGAACCGCACTTGGCGCAATGCCGATTCATTGAGTCAATATAACCGCATACAGCCAAAAAATGAGTATTTTTGGCAAAACATCGAGCAAAGCTACACAACCATTAGCGGGCGAAAAAATGTTGATGAGGTTGCGGAGGGTGTTGGTTTGATTACTTTCACTAAGAAATCCATCGGGTGGTGGCTCATCAGAATCTTCTTCAGGTGGTGGTGAGGCAGCTAAGGGTCATCAGACTCAGACAAACAGCAAGCCTTTGTGGAAAGAAAAGAAAGAATAGATGTACGAAATCCTAACCCAACAGAAAGACAGGGACAAGTGCACTATTAAGATAATTACGGTAATATATATATGACCCATCAACCGGAAATTTTAAAGATGCTCCCAAAAAATCAATGATTTATTGAAAAGTCCTTCTTTTAAAAAAGGAATTGAAAAAGGGCTCAAATATATTAGTTATTAAAAATTATACGAAATATGAATAATGTTTTAAACAATAAAATGTATGCTATTTTTCTAAACAAAATAGTATTAAAACACAAAATTAATAGTGCTTTAAGAGCTATCGTCGAAAGCGGTTTTATTCTGCATAATGGATGTTATTTTCTTAAGTCGCTTTATAATAAACAAACACACATCAAAGAATCGGATTTTATTGATTTAACAGGATTCGAATGTTTTATTAACTCTATACACATTGATGATTATGCTGAGATTGATTTATTCGAACAGGCAATACTTTTTGCTGATGAACTCATAAAGCTATGGAAAAATCAAAAGAGTGGATTAGTATTAAAATTAATTTTAAGTGAAACAGACTTTGGGTTTAATGTAAAATTTCATACGTTTAGAAAAGGTCAAGATTGGATTGTGGAGGATGAATTAGAAAAATTTGAAGAAGCAATCATTGTAATGAGTATTTACAGTTAAGAGTTAAGCACTTTGATAGATTAACTCTTTCAAAATATTCATTCTTTGAAAACTATGAGGCATTTCGATTAGCCCCATCCCAATTCCCCGGCGGGGAGAAAAAAAGAGGGGCAAATTTAAGAGGGATGGAACATCAACATCAAACAATGATAGATAACTTTAATACAAGGTGTTTTTATGAAATATGAATTTAGTGACATGGGAATTCCTGTGAAGTTTACGAAACAGCAAGAAAAATTAATGAAAAAATTTATCATATCTTTTGTAGAAGGCGTATCAGAAATTTGCAAAGAAAAAATAAATCCTTTTATTAAAAAAAGATACTATTACTATGAAATTGACGGATTGTATATAAGAGAGAGTACCTTCAGTTATAATTGGCAGATGCTTGATTATTGTGATTTTAGAAACGCTAATTTAGCTAATGAATATGATTATGTTGGTACTGAAGGTCCATGTTTAGCATTTTCATTTTGTATTCAAGACGATAAAGAACGTTACTCGAAAATTCCAATAGTTGCGACAGTGTTTCTTTGTAAGGTTGAGATAATGTTATATTATAAAGATTTAGAATATTCATTTACGGTAGATTTTAGAGATGAACATAAGCTTGAAGAAGTTTTCGAAAAAGAGTTGCAAAATATTTTTGAATTTATCAGTGATTCTGTTGATAATATAATCTACGATATAAACAATAATTGGAAAATAGAAGAGTGAGAAGTAAAAGTTGAAAACTATGAGGCATTCCGTTTAGCCCCACCCCGATTCCCCGGCGGGGAGAAAAAAAGAGGGGCAAAGTTTTGAGGAGTGGAACATCAACATCAAACGATGATAGATAACTTTAATATAAGGTATTTTTATGAAACATGAATTTAGTGACAGGGGAATTCCTGTGAAGTTTACGAAACAGCAAGAAAAATTAATGAAAAAATTTATCATATCTTTTGTAGAAGGCGTATCAGAAATTTGCAAAGATAAAATAAATCCTTTTATTAAAAAAAGATACCATTACTATGAAGCTCGCGGATTGTATATAGGAGCGAGTCGCTTCAGTTATAATTGGCAGATGCTTGATTATTGTGATTTTAGAAACGCTAATTTAG
>JAFLBT010000218.1 GCA_017302935.1 Flavobacteriales bacterium
GTTTCTTCTTTTTTATTACAAGAAACCGTTGTGCCTAAAGCAATGGCAAGTGCCATAATTAAAATTGATTTTTTCATTTGTTAATTGAATTTAGATTATAATTTAAATTAATAATTTTTAATGTTCGTGACCACCACCACCTTCATTTTTAATCAAATGGCTTTGAATGTAATAAGCTCCTTTTAAAACAATCTTTGCGTTTGCATCGATTTTTTGTAATAGAGTAACTTGTGTATATCCTAATTGTGTGGTTCCTGATTTTACCTCAATGCGTTGAAAATGGAATGTTTTTCCTTCAGCTTCTTCGTGTTCATGTCCGTCTTCATGATTATGTCCGTCTTTTTCATCGTGAGCTTCTTCTTTATGTCCTTCTTCTAAAACAAAAATAAATTCGCGTCCATCAGCCTTAATAATAGCTTCATTTGGTAATGCTTTTACGTTATTTGAACCTACATCTATAAGCGCATTTACATACATTCCTGGTATTAATTTTTGTTGGTTGTTTGAAATATCTGCATGTACAGCTACTGATTTTGTATCGTTTTCAAAGGATTTACCGACACTAAATATTTTTCCTTTTACTTCTGAATTATCTTGATTTACTAAAACAAAACGTACAGTTTGACCAATTTTCACCTTAAATAAATCTTTTTCATAGACTAATAAATCTACGTGCATTTTTGAATTATCCACAATATTCATTAGTGGTTTACCTGCTTCTACATTACTTCCAATTTTAATATAAATTTCGGTTAAGTTTCCAGAAATTGGAGCAAGCACAGGAACGGTTGCTGTTGCGTTTCCATTACCACTAATATTTAAAGTATTTAATTGTTTTTGCAGCGAATTAAATCGAGATCTTTCAATTTCGTATTCTGCCTTTGTTTTTTGAAACGTTTTTTTAGAATTTACTTCTTCATCGCTTAATGTTTTTTGTCTTTCAAATTCTAATTTTAAAAACTCCAAATTGCTTTTTGAAGTTAAATAAGCTTCTTGCAATTTAGTGAACTCAGGACTTTCAATAGTTGCAATGGTTTGTCCTTTGCTAACATATTGTCCTTCTGAAATAGTAATAGTTTTTACAATTCCTGATGTATAAACTGAAACATCAGCTTGATTTTGTGGAGGTAACTTTGTATAACCATTTACATTTATTACTTCGCTTAAATTTTTATCTGAAAAAGTCCCTAATTCGATACTTGATGCTTTAAACTGTGCTTCGTTTAGTTCTACTTCTTTTATTGCTGTAGGCTCTTTTTCATCTGAATGACTTTCTTCTGTATGTGTTTCGCCATCAGCATGTTCATGTCCATCACCTTCCGTATGACGCAAAGAAAAATATAAAATAATAGCAAGGATTATTGCTCCAACTATTGATGCGTATATGATATTTGATTTCTTCATTTCTGTTTATGTTATTGATTGATAGTATATTGTATAGCTATTATAGTTTGATTAAAGTTATTTATAGCTTCATTATAATTAGTTAGTATTTCGGTAGCCGTTTCAATACCTTGTACATATTCTACATACGAAATATCTCCATTTAGATAACTTTTTGTAGCATTTTTAATTATTAAATCAGCATTAGGAATCGCTGTATTTTTATAATAATCTATCAATGATTGATAGGTTGTAAGTTGCTCCATTTGCTGCTCTAAATGACTTTTAAATTGCTGGTTTATATAGTTAGCATTTTTTTGCTCCATTTCTATATTTGTTTTTGCTGCTTTACTTTTATTAATAGTGCTACCCATAAACATAGGAAGAGAAAGTCCGACAGAAAAACCTTGAAATTGTGGTGAATTATTATAGTATTTCGTTACACCATCAACTTCTTGATTCCCTGTTATGGATTGCAAAAAGTAGCCTACTGAAAACTCTGGAAATAAATTTGATTTTTCTAATTTATGATTGGCTTGTGCTATTTTTACTTGTTGATTAGCTAACTGAACTACCGGATTTTGTTTCACTAATGTGCTATCCATTTTTGCAATAAAAGGCATAGGCACAAAAGTTGTATCCGAAATTTCAATATCATTTTCTAAATCTAAAAGTGTTTTAAGCTTTGATTTTTCGATAGCAATTTGCGTTTTGAATTGTTTTATTTTTTGTTCTAATTCTTGTTGTTTAGCTACTGCAATTGTTTTTTCTAAAGCACTTGTTTCACCTGTTTGAAACTTTAATGTTGCTGATTTTACAAATTTTTGCATTAGTTCATTTTGCTTTTCTAATAATGCATTTTGCTTTTCAAAGTATAGAATGGTATTCCAAGATTGACGAATAGAAAATGTTATTTCTTGCTTAGAAACACTTAATTTATTTTGACTAGCCGAACTATTTTCTTGCAATAATTTTCTTTTTGCACTTATTTGAAAAGGATTGAAACTCTGACTAATTTGAAAATTTTTATCTTGAGCTTGCGTATTTATTTGTCCAAAAGTTCCTGAAATTTCTGTTTTAGGCAATTCGAATGCAGTCTTTACTAATTGTGATTGCATTTTAGTTTCTAAGGTAACCGCTTGAATGTTTAAGTTGTTTTTTAGCCCCATTTCTAATGCTTCATTTAAACTTAATTTTTGCTTTTCTTGTGCATTGATTGCTAATGAACTAAATAAAAATGCAAGTAGCATAGCTGAATTCTTCATGGTTTTTCGTTTTATTTTAATCCCTTTTTCAAAATATAAATACAGAATTGGTAAAACTATTAATGTTAGTAAAGTAGCAGTTATTAAACCACCTATTACTACTGTAGCTAAAGGTTTTTGAACCTCGGCACCAGCACTACTACTTATTGCCATTGGTAAAAACCCAAGTGAAGCTACAGCAGCAGTTAATATAACAGGTCTTAAACGTACTTTAGTTCCTTCTTTTATTCGGTCATATACATTATCCATACCTTGTTTTTTAAGTTCATTAAAATAACCGATTAAAACAATTCCGTTTAATACCGCTACACCAAAAAGAGCAATAAATCCGACACCTGCGGAAATACTAAACGGCATATCGCGTAACCATAACGCCACAATACCTCCAATAGCAGATAATGGAATTGCTGTAAATATTAACAACGATTGTTTAATTGATTTGAATGTAAAATAAAGTAGGACTAGAATTAAACCTAATGCTACTGGCACAGCAACAGAAAGTCGTTTGTTTGCTTCGATAAGATTTTCAAATTGTCCGCCATAAGTAGTGTAATATCCTTCAGGTAATTTTAGTTTATCGTCTAATTTAGCTTGAATAGTTTCTACAACCGTTTTTACATCAGCACCACGAACATTGAAACCTACAACTATTCTACGCTTTCC
>JAFLBT010000219.1 GCA_017302935.1 Flavobacteriales bacterium
TTAACAAATTAATTTTTTGATAGGCCGTTGCAAAATCTTGAGAAGTATCAAGAAGTGTTATTTCTGGACAATAATTTTCAAGTAATAATTTTAGTGAAAAAATTGCATCTTCATCATCATCTACAACTTATTCTTCTTCAAGCTATTCTTCAGCAAAAAGAATTTCTGCTGCAACATTGAATGAAGAAAAAGTGGTGCAAGATGCTTTTTCCTATGCTAAAAACAATCATAAAAATGTACACTTCTTGGGTTTGGTTTCGGATGGAGGTGTTCACTCGCATACTTCTCATTTAAGAGGTTTATTGGATGCTGCACAAGATTTTGGTTTAGAAAATGTTTTTGTTCACGCTTTTACAGATGGCCGTGATGTAGATCCTAAATCAGGTAAAGGCTATATAGAATCATTGGAAAAATATCTGGATCATTCTAAGGCTAAACTCGCTTCAGTTTGTGGAAGATATTATGCAATGGATCGTGATAAACGATGGGAACGTGTAAAAAAAGCATATGATTTGTTAGTCAATGGAATTGGAACTTCTTCTACCAATGCACTGGATACCATTCAAAAAAGTTATGATGAAAACGTAACAGACGAATTCATTGAACCTATTATCATGACGGATAATAATTGTAAACCACTTGCAACGATTCAAAATGGTGATGTTGTGATTTTCTTCAACTTTAGAACAGATCGGGGAAGACAATTAACAGAAGCCTTATCGCAAAGGGATTTTCATGAACAAAACATGCATAAATTAGATTTGTATTATGTAACCATGACCAATTATGATGAAACCTATCAAAATGTAAAAGTCATTTACAATAAGGACAACATTACCGAAACACTTGGTGAAGTATTGGAAAAAAACCATAAAAAACAAATCAGAATTGCAGAAACAGAGAAATATCCGCATGTTACCTTTTTCTTTTCCGGTGGCAGAGAAGAACCTTTTGAAGGCGAAACCAGAATTTTACGTAATTCACCAAAAGTAGCTACTTATGATTTGCAGCCAGAAATGAGTGCTTTTGAATTGAAAGATGCTTTAGTGCCTGAATTACAAAAAGAAGAAGTTGATTTTGTGTGTTTGAATTTTGCCAACGGCGACATGGTTGGACATACCGGCGTGATGGAAGCCGCCATAAAAGCCTGCGAAGCCGTTAATGTTTGTGTTAAAGAAGTGATTGAAACCGCATTAGCTCATCATTATACAACCATTGTTATTGCAGACCACGGCAACTGCGAAACGATGATAAATCCCGACGGAACACCAAATACCGCTCATACAACTAACCCAGTGCCGGTGATTTTGGTTGATCAAGAATTGACTTCCATTCAAAATGGAGTTTTGGGTGATATTGCTCCCACTATATTGACTTTAATGGGCATTGAAAAACCAGCGATAATGACCGGAAAATCATTGGTTTAACTCCAAATTAATTCAATTTTAACCCGATATATGCGTAGTATATCGGGTTTTTTTATTAAAAATAAGTTAATTACTTTTACATATAATAGTAATACTATTACTTTTGCGTGGTAAATTGTTAAAGTATGCAAAATATTATATCTGGTTTGAAGGTAAATGTGAGTCCAATGATTTATGTCAAAGACCCAGAAACTTCTGATTTGGGAAAGAAAATTATTGAACACAGCATCGATTTGATTGATGAAATTGGTTTTGATAATTTTACTTTTAAAAAATTAGGTGAACGCATTGGTTCCAATGAAAGTTCTATTTATCGCTATTTTGAAAACAAACATAAGTTGCTGCTTTATCTATCTTCATGGTATTGGGGTTGGATAGAATTCAAATTGATTTTGTCCACCAACAACATGCAAAATCCGGTAGAAAAATTAACAAAAGCCATCGAAATTGTAACAGAAGAAATTAACATTGACAACAATCATCCACACATCAATGAGATAAAATTACATCAAATTGTAGTGTGTGAATTTTCAAAATCGTATTTGACCAAAGAAGTCGA
Source organism: Flavobacteriales bacterium (assembly GCA_017302935.1). GTDB lineage: Bacteria > Bacteroidota > Bacteroidia > Flavobacteriales > Flavobacteriaceae > Flavobacterium. The sequence goes on from JAFLBT010000219.1 coordinate 1,987, forward strand.
TCATGAAAATAAAAATGGCTATTTTCTCATCTATAAAAGAGTCATCAACTCAATAATAGGTATGGCTGAGGAAGTAAACCCAAACTATCCATTTATGAAAAGTTTAGTTTCTTTGGTAGTGGAAGGCTCTTTGCACCAACATTTTCTGAAAAACCATTTCAAAACCATTACCAATTGTTCTGAAAACGTAACCCCTACTGAATTTTTTACTGATTTAATGCTAAAACAACTACAATCGTCATGAAAAACAATAATAGCGAATCGCCTTTAAAACGATTCATCAACCTTTTAAAGCTGGATAAAAAAGATATTTATCAAGTGTTGTTTTATTCCATTTTTTCCGGAGTAGTGAGTTTGTCTTTGCCTTTGGGAATTCAAGCCATCATCAACTTAATTCAAGGTGGATTGGTAAGTATTTCCTGGATTATTTTAGTATTCGTAGTAATTATAGGCATCACATTCAATGGAATTTTAAAATTAATGCAACTACGTATTACAGAAACTATTCAACAGAAAATTTTTATCCGTTCGTCATTTGAATTCACCTATCGTTTTCCAAAAATTAAATATACTGAATTCAACAATCAATATCCGCCGGAGTTGGCCAATCGTTTTTTTGATACGTTAACGGTACAGAAAAGTGTTGCGAAATTAGTTTTAGACTATTCTGAATCGTTGTTACAAATTATTTTTGGATTGTTGTTGCTTTCCATTTACCATCCACTTTTCATTCTTTTCGGGTTACTCCTTTTTATTGTTTTGTATTTAATTTTTAAATTTTCATTTGAAATAGGATTAAAAACAAGCTTAAAAGAGTCAAAATACAAATACAAAGTTGCCCATTGGATTCAAGAAATTGCAAGAAATTATTTTGGTTTTAAAAGCAAACACGAAGCAGAGTTTGCTTTATATAAAAATGACAAATTAGTCAATGAATATTTGAATTATAGAGAAAGTCATTTTGCAGTAATCAAAAAACAATTCATGCAATTAATTGGCTTTAAAGTACTTATTTCAGCCGGACTATTATTTATTGGAGGATTCTTAGTGATCAAACAAGAACTAAACATCGGTCAGTTCGTAGCGGCAGAAATCATTATCTTATTAGTCATTAATTCAGTTGAAAAAATCATTATTGGACTTGAAACGTTTTATGACTGTTTAACATCTGTTGAAAAAATCGGACAAGTGGTTGATATGGAAATAGAGGAGGTTTCCGAGCTGCCTCATTCCTACTGCTACAATAAAATTAATTTTGAAATTGAAAATTTGAGTCACACGTATCCGGGAGAAAATAAAAAGATTCTAA
>JAFLBT010000022.1 GCA_017302935.1 Flavobacteriales bacterium
ATGCAGAGATTGTTCCAGTAGGAAAAGATCAATTACAACATTTGGAAATTACACGAGATGTTGCCTCGAGATTCAATCATCAAATGGGAGAAACATTTGTGTTACCAGATGCCAAAATCCAAGAAGAAACGATGTATATTCCGGGAACTGATGGTCATAAAATGAGTAAATCCAGAGGAAATATCATCAATATTTTTTTAGACGACAAAGCGTTACGCAAACAAATAATGTCTATTGAAACCGACAGCAAACCTTTGGAAGAACCCAAAGATCCTGAAACCTGTAAAGTTTTTGCCATTTATAAGCTTTTGGCCCAATCGGCTGAAGTTGACGCGATGACACAAAACTATTTGGCCGGAAATTATGGTTATGGTCATGCTAAACAAGCTCTTTTTGAATTAGTTTTAGAACGTTTTCAAACGGAACGTGAAAAATATCTTTATTACATGAACAATTTACAAGAGGTTGATCGAGCTTTAAGTGAAGGTGCTCAAAAAGCATCTTCTGTGGCTGATGGTGTTCTTAAACGAGTTAGACAACAATTGGGTTTTTTATAAGATGAAACATTTTATTTTACTCGCCTTTTTTATTTCAACATTACTTTGTTTTGGTCAAAGTAAGGAACCTGTTTATCTTGTTTTTAACCAAAATGCGAGTGAAAACTGTTCTTTTGTCATTAAAAAAGAACCTTTAAAAAAAATCAATTTGTCTTTCATTCATAAAAGGCATCGCAAAGTAAATATCACTCGATTTATTTATTGTAAAAACACTTTTGTTTTTGAATTCAAAAAAAATCAATTTGAAACTATTAGTTCGTCTGACTTTTCAAAACTAAAAATTGTTACCATCAATGATCTTTTTGTTGAAGAAGAAAAAAATGAGTTCAAAAAAGACATCAATCAACTTTTCCCAAAAATATTTGTATTAGAAGCCATTGAAAATGGTCAATATGCTAAATATGAAGTAGTTTGGGAAAAGTCGATTTAAGGGTTAAATGGCTTCAAACAATTTGCCCGGCAAAGGTCGAATTACTCCTTTTAGTTCTAAATTTAACAAAATAGAAGATATTTTATATATAGGAAAATCACATTCTATGGCAATTATATCCATTAATTCCTTTCCTTTTTGAAACAAAAAATCATATACTTTTTGTTCGTCTTCTTCTAACGAAACAAATAATTGTTTTTGAACCGGTTTTGTTTTTTGGGTTTCTAATTGCCAATTCATAATATAAATCAAATCAGCCGCAGACGTCAACAAATGAGCTCGCTGGGTTTTGATTAAATTATTACATCCGGCACTAAATTTATCGCCAACTCTTCCCGGCACGGCAAACACATCCCGATTATAATCATTGGCTAAAGTAGCTGTAATCAATGACCCTCCTTTTTCAGCACTTTCAATTACAATTGTTGCTTCAGCCATTCCGGCTACAATACGGTTCCGTTTGACAAAATTCTCCTTATCAGGATTGGAAGTATGCCAAAATTCAGTAAAAAAACCTCCGTTTTGCTCCATTTTAGCCACAAATTTTTTATGTTGTTTGGGATAAATTTGATTTAGACCATGAGCCAAAACCCCAATGGTTTGCAAATTATGCTCTATTGCTGCCTGATGAGCTAAAATATCAACTCCGTAAGCAAAACCACTCACAATAATAGGGTTTAGCGGAGCAATGTCTTCAATTAATTGTTTACAAAAAGCAGTTCCATAAGACGTAATTTGACGAGTGCCAACAATACTAATTATAGGTTGTTTATTCAGCTGAATTTCCCCTGATGAAAACAATAGTGTTGGACTATCAAAACAATATTTTAGTTTTTCGGGATAAGTTTCGTCTTTGAACGAATGAATATTGATGCCTTCTTTTTGGATAAAATCCAATTCGGCTTGAGCATCGTCAAAAATAGATTTGTTGTTGAGATTTTTTAAGAGAACAGTTCCAATTCCGTCAATAGAAAGTAATTCTTTCTTTTTAGATTGAAAAACATTTTCGGCAGAACCACAATGTTGGATGAGTTTTTTGGCAACTACGTCACCTACTCCTTCCGCCTTCAATAATGCGAGCGTATAATACAATTCAGATGTTAACATGGCGTATAAATGAGTTTCAAAGAAACAAAAAAAACACTAATTTTAAAACACTAAACCGTATTTTTTTGATTTTTTTAAAGAATTGGCTTTTCTAAAATTCTGAGGTTCTTTTTGTTATTCTTTTTTTGTGAATTGTTGATAAAATTTGTTGATAAAATTTTGAAACGGCCGTGTAATCTTTTTTCTTTGTTGTTATGAGAATGGAGCAATATATATCCCAATTGTTATACCGACACCAATGTGTAATTGTGCCGGGATTCGGCGGTTTTCTTACCGAGTTTCAATCGGCTAAATTAGTGGCGTCAACACATACTTTTTATCCGCCAAAAAAAATGATTTCGTTTAATTTTCAATTAAAAAACAACGATGGTATTTTGGCGAATTACATTACCAAAGTTGAAAAAATTAGCTTTGAAAAAGCTACTGAACAAATTGAAAATGAAGTAAAAGAATGGAAATTGTTGCTTCAAAATCAACAATCACTACTTCTTAACCAGATTGGTAAATTAACCTTAAATCCGGAAGGCGGATTGGTATTTGAACCGATTGATACTTTGAATTATTTAACCGATGCTTTTGGTTTAACTTCAATTGTATCTCCTCCTATAAAAAGAGAGTTACTTTCTGTAGAACCAGAACCAAAAGAGGAAAAACCGGTTATCGTTCTTTCAACCGAAAAACAGAAGCCAAATTGGTTCAAATATGCCGCTGTGGCAGTAGTTGGATTAGGTATCAGTGGTTTTTTTGTTAATCAATGGCACGAAACCAAAAAAGCCAATGATTTGTTACAAGTAGAAAAAGCTGTTCAGAAAAAAGTTGAACAAAAAATTCAACAAGCTACATTTTTTATTGACAACCCCATTTCTTCTGTTTCACTCAATGTAGTTGAGGAACAAAAAAATTATCATATTGTTGCCGGTGCTTTTAGAGAACTTAAAAATGCTGAAAAAGCTGTGGCTAGTTTACAAAAATTAGGCTATAATGCTCGTCAAATTGAACCAAATAAACATGGATTGCACCCAGTGGTTTATGATAGTTATTCCCGTTTAGAAGAAGCACAACAAGTCTTGGGTGAAATTAAAGCCAATCACAACAAAGAAGCCTGGCTTTTAGTTCAAGAATAATATATGAAGCTCTTTTTTAAAAGGGCTTTTTTTATGTTTTCTTTGTCTATTTTTTTAGAAGTAGATTTCTACCTTTGCAAAAAAAAAGATGCAAGTAAAATTTCCTTCCGAATCTGTTACCACTTTAACTGATGTGGTATTACCTGGTGAAACCAATCCTTTGAATAATCTATTTGGTGGAGAATTATTAGCTCGAATGGACAGAGCAGCAAGTATTTCGGCTAGAAGACATTCCAGAAGAATTTGTGTGACTGCATCTGTCAATCACGTTGCCTTTAATAAAGCGATTCCGCTTGGAAGTGTAGTTACAGTTGAATCAAAAGTTTCACGTGCGTTTAACACTTCCATGGAAATTTATATTGATGTTTGGATTGAAGACCGCGAATCGGGAAATAAAACAAAAGCAAATGAAGCTATTTATACGTTTGTAGCGGTAGACGAAACAGGAAATCCCGTTCCTGTTCCACAAATTGAACCGCAAACCGAATTAGAAAAACAACGCTTTGATGCTGCTTTACGACGAAAACAACTTAGTTTGGTTTTAGCAGGAAAAATGAAACCCAACGATGCTACAGAATTAAAAGCACTTTTCTTATAAATCCATAAAAAAGCCCCAAAGATTTAAACTTTTTGGGGCTTATATTTTTGTTATCGTTTTCTAATTACATGTTATACAACCAACTTTGAGGATTCAAGAAAGTATCATTTTGAAGCACAGAAAATTTAATGGCCGTTTTTCCAGTAGATTCATTTGTTCTGATTCTACCGATAGTTTGTTTGATGTTTACCTTATCGCCTTTACTTACGGAAATTGTTTCTAAATTTTGGTAAACCGTAATAAAATCACCGTGTTTAATCATTACTAACTTATTTACCGGAGAAAGAATTTGAATTGACATAACGGTTCCGCCAAAAACAGCTCTGGCATTTGAACCTTGTTCAGTTGTGATTTCAACACCATTACTATGCACAATTAAAGACGGCTGAACGGGATGCGGTTGATTACCAAATTTAAGTGACACAAATCCTTTTTCAACCGGCCAAGGTAAACTTCCTCTGTTCGCTTTAAAATTATCTGATTCTACTTTTCCTTCAGCTGTTAGCACAATTTTATTCGTTGAAGTACCGGTAGATTTGGTTTTTACACCCTCTTTTTTGGCAGTTTTTTTATTTTCAGCGGCAATAGCTTCACGAATCAAACGTTGGATTTTTTTGTCAATTTCATTGGCTTCCTGTTGTTTTTTCTTGATGTCAGCAATAATTTTCTTTTGGTCTTTTTTAATTGATTTAACCAATTTTTCTTGCTCTTGTTTTTCTTTTACTAAAACTAATTTCTCTTGCTCTTGCTCTTTAATGACTTTTTCTTTTTCAACCTTTAACGCTCCTAATTTCACATTATATACCTCTAATTCTGTTGTTTTTTCTTTGATTTCATCACCTTGATTTTTACGATGTCCGGCATATTGTTTCATGTACTGAATCCGTTTGTAGGCTTGTGTGAAGTTTTGTGAGGACAACAAAAACATCGCTCTGCTTCGTTCAGATCGGCTTTTATAGGACTTGACAATCATATTGGCATAATCCTCTTTTAATATTTCTAATTCGCGGTTTAGTTGATTTATTTTTACTTGATTAGTATAAATATCATCCGACAATAATTTAGCTTGTTTTTCATTGGTTTGAATTAATTTTTCACGCAATTCAATTTTTGCTTTTTGTTGTTGAATAACCGTTACTACTGATTTTTCTTTACTCTTATTTTCTTGAAGAATTCGTTCATTCAATCTGATTTCTTCCAACAACTGAGCTTTTCGTTGTTCTAACTTCTTCTGAGCTTCCGTTTGAGCCAAAACTAAAGTGCTACAGAAAAGAAAAAATAATATATAAACTGACTTTTGCATAGACTAGACTTTAATTTTCGATAAATAATTGTTCATATCCATTTGGCACACTATACGGAAACGACAATTGCTCATTAAACGTAATAGAATTATATTCCAATGATATAGCTGTTTTTTCACTGTTTTGAATGGCTTCAATTAATAGATTTAACGGTAAAATTGCTTCTTTATACTCTTTATGCAACGGATACGAAACAATTAGTTTTCTGTCTTTCTCAACTTGCTCAATTTCTTGTTTTTTAATCAAAAAATTTTTGGCTTCAAAAGAATAGGATTTTACATTTTTTTGGTCTGTTAATTCCTGTAATTTATACCATTTGTCTTCAATTAAATTGCTGTATTTCCCTTTTCTTAAATCATCCATTGCTTTTCCTAACAACATGTTTTGCACCTTAAAAAAATCTAAATCAGTGCCTAACCAATTGCTTAACGTTGTATAATCTCCTTCAAAAAATTTACCGCCGTTTTTTTCATAATACTTTACCTCACTTGGTGTAATCAACCCTTTGGCCATTGTTATACCAAGAAATCTAATGCTCACCAAAATCATTTCGTCTTTCTTCATTTTAATTTCAGCCGAAAAAGCTAACGATTGATTTTTGTCTTTATACTTTGCGTTTGCCCTAATATAAGCTGTAGAAAAATCAGATTTTGAAGCATAATGATTTTCAATGATTTTTTGAGTAGTCAAATCATCCGAAGCTTTTCCTTCTACAATTCCTTTTTTGGCTTTGCAACCCACTAAAGAAAATAGAATTATCATTATCCCAAAAACTTGTTTCATTATTTAATTGCTTTTAATAGTTTATCTGCTTTTATAAAATAACTTTCTTTTTTCTTCACATCGCCCAATCCATTGAAAGCTTCGCCTAATTGAATATAAAAATTTGCCTCTAGTTTTGGATTATCAACCACATAATCAACACCTATTTCTAAAAGATCTTTAGCTTTTTTAAACTTTTTTTGTTGATTATAGGCCATTCCGGCATAATAGTAAAATTCCGGCTGTAGAGGATATAATTCATTGTTTCGCTCCGCAAAAGTTAATAAAGAAGAATATTGATTGGTTTCTGCCCAAGCATTCATCAATAAAAAACTGTTTTCAAAATCAGTTGGGTTATTTTCAGATGCAAGCTCAAAAAATTTAGCGGCATTTTTCCAATCTGATTTTTGTTGGTAAAATTTTCCAACTTCTTTAGCAACATTTATTTGAGTATCGTTTTTGAAATACGGAATTGCCTTTTCGATTTCTATAGCAAAAACCGGGTTTTTTCTGGCAAAAATTAAAAATTCATTGAATACTCTATGTTTAATTTTTCTATCTATTTTAGCACTTCCTAATATTTTAAGCATGGCGGCTGAAGCTTTATCCCCTTCATTTTTTTCTAAATGAAATTTGAATAAACTCACTTGAGCCCAATCAGAAGAGGGAATTTCTTTTTCTAATAATTTTGCAATTTCCATTGCTTTATCCTCTTGATTGCTTTCAGAATACAGATAAATTAATGCCACATAATTATCTTCACCTTTTGGATTTAATTTAATCGCTTGAACTAATTTTTCTGTTTCTTGTCCTTGGTATCGTGTAGTGCTTAAAATTTGACTTCTGAATTGTTCTCTAACTTCCGACTTTCCAATTGTAGTGGTTAATTCATCTATTAATGCTAATGCATCGTCATATTGTTGCGTAAACATATACAACGATATTAAATCTTCTTTGTATTCTTTTTTGAATTCTATAAGCTTTTTAATAATTACAATAGCGTTTTTATAATCACGAGTAGCATAAGAAACATCATACATCCCTACCCAATACCATCTGTTTTTTGGATCCAGTTGAGTTGCTTTTTCAAAACTATCATACGCTTTTTTATACTCTTTTTGAGCCAAATAATTTTTACCCAACTCAAAATGCACAACCGGATTATTGGGTTCTAAAACCAAACATTTTTGAAGAGCATTTACAGCTTTATCATAATTTTCTATCCCTTTCTCTCGTAATGATTCGTAAAACGCCTCTTGAAATTCACTTGAATCTACTGCTATATCTTCCGGTTCTACTTGTGAAAATAAGGTTATGGATTGAAAAAAAACTCCAATAAAAAGTAGAATATGTAATGTGCGTTTTATCATTTTTACATCTCTTTGAATTTCTCTCGAAAAAGAAAAACTTGAATACTTTCTTTATTTTATTCTAAAACCGAATAATCTCCGATGCTAATACTCGTAAAATTGCCGTCGAACGAAGCATGATTACCTATCATAGCATTATCTAAGCTTGCATTCTTTATGTGTGAATGGGTTTGAACCAAACTGTTTTTGATGGTTGAATCGATCACATGACAACCTTTTCCAAGCGAAACATTAGGCCCAACTGTTGCATTTATCAAAACCACATCATCACCAATATAACAAGGTGGAATAATAGTTGCATTTTCTAATTTTACTTTTTTTGAAATCAATTCATCACCGTCATGATGTAAAAATCCTAACATTCTAGTGTTGGTTTCAACCGTAACGTCTTTATTTCCACAATCCATCCATTCGTCTACTTTACCGGGTACAAATTTCATGCCCTTTGCCATCATTTGTTTAATTCCGTCATTAATTTGGTATTCACCACCATGAATGATGTTATTGTCAAGAACGGATTGCAACTCATTTTTAAGAACGGCAACATCTTTGAAATAGTATATGCCAATGACTGCTAAATCGGATACAAATTCTTTTGGTTTTTCTACCAATTCAATGATTTCTCCATTTGCATTTAAATTTACAACTCCAAATGCTTCCGGTTGATCTACTTGTTTTACCCAAATCACACTGTCAGCTGATGTATCCAGATCAAAGTCGGCACGAATTAATGTATCGGCATACGCAATAACTGCTGGACCACTCAATGAATCTTTGGCACACATAATGGCATGACCAGTTCCTAAAGCTTCATTTTGGTAATAAATAGTTCCTTTTGCTCCTAATTTTTGAGCAATAGCAATTAATTCTTCTTCTACTTTTTTACCAAAACTTTCATGAATGATAAAAGCTACCTCATCAATTGGTTGATTTAAAACTCCGGCTATATCTTCCACTAATCGGTGAACGATTGGTTTTCCGGCAACCGGAATTAATGGTTTTGGTACTGTTAATGTGTGAGGTCTTAATCTAGAGCCGCGTCCGGCCATTGGTACTATTATTTTCATATTGCTGTATTAAGATTTGAGTATTAAGTATTAAGACTTGACTGAATACTTTTAATTATTAATTTTTTAAACTGCTTACTGTCGCTGAAAACTGATTACTATTTAACCCCAGTACTTCCGAAACCGCCTTCTCCGCGGGATGTTTCAGATAATTCTTTTACTTCTACCCATTCAGCTCGTTCGTGTTTGGCGATGATTAATTGGGCGATTCGTTCACCGTTTTCAATAACAAAATCTTCTTTGGACAAATTTACCAAAATAACCCCAATCTCCCCACGATAATCGGCATCAACTGTTCCTGGTGAATTTAACACGGTGATTCCTTTTTTGGCAGCTAATCCGCTACGAGGACGAACTTGTGCTTCGTAACCTATTGGCAATTCAATAAACAAACCGGTTTTAACGATGGTTCGTTCTAATGATTTTAAGGTGATTGGTGCTGATAAATTAGCTCTTAAATCCATTCCGGCAGAAGCAATCGTTTCATAATTTGGTAAAGGATGTTGCGATGTATTGATGATTTTTATTTGCATAATCTGCTATTTTTTTAACAACCGTAAAAGTACATTTTTCTCGTATCGATACACAAAATAAAGGTAAAGAACTAACAATCCAATTCCAACAATATAGTTCTCTCTAAATCCATAAAAATAGACAAAGGAAAACAGCACGGAAAGTCCTAAATAGAAACCAATTTTGTTTGTATCATACGGTATCGGATAATGACGATTGCCGAGATAATAAGAAATGGTCATCATGCTTCCATACGCCGCAATCGTTGCAATAGCAGAACCCATGTAACTAAATTTTTCAATCAATAAAAAGTTTAAAATCAGTGTGACGATAGCTCCAATAATCGAAATGTAAGCTCCCATTTTAGTTCGATCCGTTAGCTTATACCAAACAGAAAGATTCGTATAAATTCCCAAAAAGAAATTGGCCAATACAATCAAAGGTACCACCTTCATTGCCGACCAATACGTTTCATTTGGAATCAAAAACAGTTTTAAAACATCTGCAAAAACAATTACTGACAACGAAATGACAGAACCAAAAATCACAAAATATTTGGTAATATCGGCATACGTTTGTGGAGCATTTTCATTTTTAGCATAGCTAAAGAAAAAAGGTTCGATTCCTAAAGTATAAGCTGTTCTGAACAACACCATGAATAGTCCGATTTTATAACAAGCAGCATAGGCTCCAATTTCTGCTTTACTTATATGCAATTTTTCTAATAAAATTTTATCGAAATGTTCGTTGATGGCAAATGCTAATCCGGCAATTAAAATCGGGAAACCATACCGAAGCATTTGTCGCCATAATTTAGCATCAAAATGCCATTGAATATGAAAATAATTAGGCGAAAGAACGATTAAGGTTAACAAACTAGCTACGATATTAGCCACAAAAATATACCCAATTTGAAAATTTTCTACATACAAACTGGCCAAAAAACTATCCGGATAAGCCGCAGCAATTTTGGGTAAATAAATCAAAAAGAAAAGATTCAATCCAAGATTAACCGCAACGTTTCCAATTTTTATGATTGCATATACAATTGGTCTTTGGTAAGCTCTTAGTTTCGAAAACGGAATAATAACCAACGCATCCAACACTAAAATCCAAATGGTATAGGTGATATATTCGGCATCAATTCCGGAAAGATTAGCCAAAGTATTTCGAAACAAAAGTGCTCCAATCAAAAAAACAATGGTGGTCCAAAAAACAGAAATGGTAGATGTACCAATAACCGCTCTTTTATCGTCGTGTGAATGATAAAACCGAAAAAAAGAAGTTTCCATTCCATACGCTAAAATCACATTGAACACCACTAACCATGAAAAAATGATAGAAACTTCACCATATTCATCAGTATTCAACATTTTTGTATAAAGCGGAACCAACAAAAAACTAAATATTCTAGGCAACACTGTGGCTAACCCATATATAGCGGTTTGTTTGAATAACGATTTATAAAGTCCCAAGAAAAGTTGAATTTAATTTTGTTAAAAGCAAAAGTAACTATTTATTTGACTTTTCGTTCACGTTGGTGAGCTTGAAATGCTTTATTTTCCCATTTTCTTTATATTCTACTATTGCTTCGGAAGCTTTTAATTGAAATCTTGGCTGCTTTAGATTTGGGGGTTGATTTCCAAATTCTTTTTCAGGGTTTTCATCGAGAATGATATCCGGTTTACTAAAAACAACTTTCGCTTTTTGATCAGAAATCATTTCAATTTGACTTTCATTATTTCTGAAATAAAGTTTTTGAAGTTGAATTGCCTCCGGAACTACCTCTTTAAACTCAATAATAAATTGAGTATGATTGCCAATTACCTCATAATAATATTCCAAAATCGGAACGGGAAATTGCGATTGGAAGGTGTCTTTTGGAGCACAGCCAAATAAAATCAGTAAAAATATAATTGCAAAATTTTTCATTATTTCTCCCCCAAAAACTTTACAAAATGAAACCCTTTCGGTACAAAACCTAAATTGTAATAGAATTTATGAGCCGGAAAATTATTCGTATACGCATCTAATGCTACGACTTTACAGCCTAAATCAATTGCCTTTTGATTTAAATGTTCCGTCAATACTTTGCCAATTCCTTTTGATCGATGGTCAGGATGAACAATAACATTGTCTAATTCAAGGTATTTTCCACACCATAATTTTGTTCCCACCCAAAAACCGGAAAGTCCAACAGGTGATTCGTTTTCAAAAGCAACTACTTGTTTATAGTTATTTGGTAACATTTCGTCTAACAAATCACTATAAATTTGTTCCGTAAATTCAGGATACAATTGCTGGATTAAAGGCAATTGTTCTAGCATTTCTATTTTGGTTGTGAGTTCTTTTAGTTGCATTACACTATTTTTTGACACGAATTACACGGATTTACACGGAATATTTCTTTTGGCCACGAATTACACAAATTGACACAAATTTTAAATTTTATATTGAAAACAGAATATTTACAAGTTTTTCACCGTCTCTTCTCCCCCTCCTTTGGAGGGGGTTGGGGGGAGGTGATATTTTTTGACACGGATTACACAAATTTACACAGATTAATTTTTATAAAAATGATTTTGCCGCTGATTCACTAAATATGAGCTTTTTAATTTTAAAATCAGTGAATCAGTGGTTACCATTTAATCCTTCTTCAATAACGTTTCATTAAACAAATTTAAGATTCGGGTGTATTCATCTACCCAAGAATAGGTTTCTTTAAATCCGTGAGCTTCAACAGGATAAATCGCCAAATCCCAATCTTTTTTCCCTAATTCAATGAGTCGTTGTGATAAACGAACTATGTCTTGAAATTGCACGTTATCATCTACCATTCCGTGTAACATGAGCAATTTATCTTTCAAATTATCGGCAAAATAAATGGGTGAACTTTTTTGATATGCTCTTGGGTCCGTTTCCGGAAAGTTCAAAATATTTCCGGTGTAACCGTGATTGTAATGAGCCCAATCCGTTACTGAACGCAAGGCTGCTCCTGATTTGAATTCACCTGGTTTGGTAAGCAATGCCATGAGCGTAATAAAACCACCATAGGAACCGCCATAAATGCCAACCCGATTTGCATCTATACCTTTTTGAGAAACCAAATATTGTTTTCCATCTAGATGATCTTCCAAATCCAATCCACCCATGTGACGATAAATTCCGGTTCGAAAATTACGTCCATAACCATCACTCCCACGGTAATCAATGTCTAATACGGTATATCCCAGATCGGTCAACAAATTATGAAACATAAATTCGCGGTGGTAGCTACTCCAAAAATGATGAGCGTTTTGCAAATATCCTGCACCATGCACAAAAATAATAGCAGCATTGTTTTTGATTTCTTTTTTTGGCTCATAGATTCTGGCATACACTTCATTCCCGTCTTTGGTTTTGAAAGTAACAACTTCCGGAGATTGCCAATTGTATTTTTTAAAATGCTCAGCCTTAGAAAACGTAATTTGTTGCAGTTTTGTGTTGGATTTGTTATCGGCAACATACAATTCCCATGGTTTATTTTTATACGAATAACGAACCAACAATGTTTTTTCATCAGGAGAAATTTCCACTTCGTGAGCTCCATCTTGGGTTAAGATTGGAGTCATTTTTTGGGTTGCAATATCTAATTTATAAAAATCTCGGTTGCCCAGATGAGTAGAGTTGGTTGTGATATAAAACGATTTTCCGTCGTTGGAAAGTTTTGCATCACGCACTTCCCAATTGCCTTTAGTGAGTTGGGTCTTTTTTTTAGTTTTAAGATTCATCACATACAAATGCGAAAAACCACTTGCTTCTGATTGAAAATAAATGGTTTGATTATCATTTAAAAAACCCAACGTTCCGCGACTAAAAGCATAACCCGGAATACCCGGGCCGGCAATCCACGCTTCGTCATGTTGATGATCTAACTCTGTAATTGTTGCGGTTTCCGGATGAAATTGTACAATCCAACGGTCTTTGTTGTCTTGGCTTCTGATTTCTAAAACCGCTAAACTGCCGTCTTGGTTATAAACAGGAGCTTGCATGACGATTGCTTTTTCTGTTTTTTCCTTTTCTTTTAAATTTTCATATTCTTGATAATATTCCGGAAATACATCAATACCGCTTAATTTTGAAAAAGAAACAAAGTAAACCGTATCTTTTTCTACATGATAAACTCCTAATTTATGTTTACTAAAATTGGATGTTGAAACTTTTGATCGAGCCGTTGAGCTTTTAGTATAGCCATCTGCGGTAATAAATTGCTCTACTTTTGTTGTGTTTGAAGGAGCATAATCGGATTGTCTGAAGCTTACATATTTTCCGTTGGGTGAAGGAGTCAATTGTTCCATTGAAACTTTTTCATAATAAAATTCCTTTGGCAACACTCTTTTATCTTGATTAGCCTTCGCTTCATACCATTTTTCTTGAGCAATTTGATCATTTACATATTGAAAAAGTTCTTTCTGTTGTTGAATTAAAAAGTTGTCTTTATCATTTTTTTCATCCGGTTTCCCTTGTTTAAAATTCGTAAGTTGAATCAGGGAATAATCATTCAAATTCAATTGGAATAGATTATTATTCTGCTGATAAAAAAGGATGTTTGAAACACTACTTCGTTTCAAATTTGAAATTCTTCCGGAAGTAACAATAACTTTTTTATGTACTCTCAATTTTTTGTTATAAGAAAAAAGATTTGCGTTTTGAATATAATATACGGTTTCAAATTGTTTTTGATTGTCAAAATTCAACTCAGAAAAATTGATGTCATTTTGCAATAATTCCGGTGATTGCATCCCTTTTTTCCAGAAATAAGTACTGTTTCCTTTTTCGTTTTTCGGATTCCAATCAAAATAAACAGTAGACCCATCAATAGACCATCGATGATTTTCGGGTTGATGTCCAATAAATTCATCGCCTTTCATGATTTCAGATAGCGAAAGCGTAGACTGTGCAAAAAGGAATTGGGCAAACAAAAAACTGAAAAGGAGAAAGTATTTATTCATTTTAAAATGATTAGAATATCAAAGATATAAAATAAAAAAGTCACGCTATTCACGTGACTTTCTTAAATGTATGTTATTTTAATTGACTTATTTTTAATAAATATTCTTATTTGTTCAATGCTTCTGCACCACCAACAATTTCTAAAATTTCATTTGTAATCGCAGCTTGACGAGCTTTGTTATACGTTAATTTTAATTGGTTTCTTAGAGCAGTTGCGTTATCCGTTGCTTTGTGCATAGCTGTCATACGAGCTCCGTGTTCAGAGGCAAAAGAATCACGAATGGCTTTATATAATTGTGTCTTTAATGATTTTGGAATCAAGGTCAACACAATTTCTTCTTTTGTTGGTTCAAAAATATAATCTGAATTTACAATAGCAGCACCCACCACAGGAGCTAACGGTAAAAATTGCTCTGTTTGAACAATTTGTGTAGCAGCATTTTTGAACTGATTATATACAATTTCAATTTTATCGTACTCCCCTGAAATAAATTTCTCCGTTAATAATGTTGAAATGGTAGATACATTATCAAAAGTCAATGCGTCAAATACTTCACTTTTATTAGCAATAACGGTAGAAGTTTTACTTAAAACATCATTCCCTTTTTTACCAATTGCAAAAACATCAACTTGTTTTCCTTCATACGAATCAATTAACACTTTTACTTGTTTGATAACATTAGTGTTAAAAGCACCACACAATCCTCTGTTGGAAGTAATGGCCACAATCAATACTTTTTTAACTTCACGTTGAGCAGTAAAAGCACCACCAACTTCCCCTTCCATAGAAGCACTAAGACTTTGTAGAATTTCGGTAAGCTTTTCGGCATAAGGCCGCATTGCTGTAATGGCATCTTGTGCCTTTTTCAACTTTGCGGCAGAAACCATCTTCATCGCCGATGTAATTTGCATCGTTGACTGAACGGAACTGATTCTATTACGGATTTCCTTTAAGTTTGCCATTTTGAATAATGTGTCAATGTGCCAATTTTCAATGTGCCAATTAATTGTCTAATTGACACATTAACAAATTGACTAATTAATTATATTTCGCTGAAATTTCTTTTGCTGCATTATCTAAAACATCGGTTAATTCATCTGAGAATTTACCAGCTTTTAATGCATTCAACGTATCTTTATGTTTGTTATTCAAATATTCGATAAAATCTCTTTCGAATTCTTTTACTTTGTTTACAGGAACATTTCTTAATAAGTTTTTCGTTCCGGCATAAATAATGGCAATTTGGTCTTCCACTTTATAAGGATCGTTAACCGATTGCTTTAAAATTTCAACGTTTCTTTTACCTTTTTCAATTACGTTTAAAGTAACAGCATCTAAGTCAGAACCAAATTTAGCAAACGCTTCTAATTCACGGAATTGAGCTTGATCTAATTTCAACGTTCCGGATACTTTTTTCATTGATTTAATTTGAGCATTACCTCCAACACGCGATACTGAAATACCTACGTTAATTGCCGGACGAACCCCTGAATTAAACAAATCACCATCTAAGAAAATCTGACCATCTGTAATCGAAATTACGTTGGTTGGAATATAGGCAGAAACGTCACCTGCTTGTGTTTCGATGATTGGTAAAGCAGTTAATGAACCTCCTCCTTTTACGATTGGACGTAACGATTCAGGTAAATCATTCATGTTTTTTGCAATATCATCATCCGCAATCACTTTACACGCTCTTTCTAATAAACGAGAGTGAAGATAGAAAACGTCTCCAGGGTACGCCTCACGTCCCGGTGGTCTTCTTAACAAAAGAGAAACCTCACGGTAGGCTACCGCTTGTTTTGATAAATCATCATAAATAATTAAAGCAGGACGACCTGAATCACGGAAATATTCACCGATTGCAGCACCCGCCATTGGAGCATATACTTGCATTGGAGCCGGGTCAGAAGCATTAGCGGCAACAATTACTGTATAAGCCATTGCTCCTTTATCTTCTAATGTTTTAGCAATTCCGGCAACAGTTGACGCTTTTTGTCCAACCGCTACATAAATACAAAACACCGGTTGACCAGCGTCAAAAAATTCTTTTTGATTCAAAATGGTATCGATACAAACAGTTGTTTTACCTGTTTGACGGTCACCAATAACCAACTCACGTTGTCCCCTTCCAACAGGAATCATCGCATCAATTGATTTGATACCTGTTTGCAAAGGTTCATTTACCGGTTGACGGAAAATTACCCCGGGAGCTTTTCTTTCTAATGGCATTTCATATAAATCCCCACCGATTGGTCCTTTACCATCGATAGGATTTCCAAGCGTATCTACTACACGACCCACCATTTGCTCACCAACTTTTAGGGAAGCAATACGTTGTGTTCTTTTTACAGTAGAACCCTCTTTAATACCTGTTGAAGGACCTAACAATACTACCCCAACATTGTCTTCTTCCAAGTTTAATACTATTGCCTCTAAACCGTTGTCGAATTGAACTAACTCTCCATATTGAGCGTTAGACAATCCGTAAACGCGAGCAATACCGTCACCCACTTGAAGTACTGTTCCAACTTCCTCTAACGATGCACCTGATTCAAAACCAGATAATTGTTTTTTTAATATTGCTGAAATTTCAGCAGGTTTAATTTCCGCCATTGTTTATATCTTTTTTGGAATATTAATTACTAAATTCTCTCTTTAATTGTTGCAATCTGTTAGCTACAGACGCATTATATTGTTGATCACCCATTCTTAAGATAAATCCACCGATAATAGCCGGATCAACTGTATTGATTAACGTGATTTTTTTATTTGAAAATTCTTTGATTTTTGCCAAAACCTTATTTTCTAATTCTGGTGTTATAGGAAAAGCTGTTGTTACTTTTGCTATTTCAATTCCATTTAATTGATCATGGAGTTGATTGTATTGGTTTGCTATTTCTCCTAAAATTTCAAAACGTTTATTTTCTTTCAAAAGGCGAAGTAAACTTTTTGTTTCATGTTGATTCCCGGAAAAAATCTCAGTCAACGCATTAAACTTTACTTCGGCACTCACTACCGGACTACCTAAGAATAATTTTAATTCATGGTTAGAATGAACGGTTTCACTAAT
The DNA here is from genome assembly GCA_017302935.1 of Flavobacteriales bacterium. GTDB lineage: Bacteria > Bacteroidota > Bacteroidia > Flavobacteriales > Flavobacteriaceae > Flavobacterium. The sequence goes on from JAFLBT010000022.1 coordinate 16,899, forward strand.
GGTTTTCATGTCTAAATTCACTGCGTCTGCACTATTGGCAGCAACAGCGTTATCCATGATTGCTTTAGCATATCTAATCGCAGCTCTTGACATACGGATTAATTTAATTTAGCATCACCCAACATTTTCTCCACCAATTTGGTTTGAGCTTCAGTATTGGACAATTCACTTTTTAATACTTTTTCTGCAATTTCGATTGACAAGGAAGATACTTGATTTTTCAATTCAACCATCGCCGCATTTTTTTCGCTTTCAATAGCCGCTTTTGCTTGAGCAATCATTTTTTCACCTTGAGCTTGAGCTTCCGATTTTGCATCGTTAATCATTTTTTCTTTGATTTCACGAGCTTCTTTTAACAAAGTATCTCTTTCTGCTCTGGCTTCTGCCAACAAACGCTCATTTGAAGCCGTCAAGTTTTGCATATCTAATTTTGCTCTTTCGGCAGATGCTAATGCATTTTTGATACCTTCTTCTCTTTCATTAACCGCATCTAAGATAGGTTTCCAAGCAAATTTTTTCAACAATAAAATTAAGCCGATGAAGATGACTAGCATCCACACAAACAAACCAAGTGAAAATTGTTCTATTAACTTCTCCATTTATATAATGTATTTAGAAAATTTAAATTTAAAACAACAGTTGCAACCAACCGTTACAACTGTTGCTTGTTTTTTAATTAAGCAGCGAATAACGCAGCGAAACCAATACCTTCAATCAAAGCCGCTGCAATAAGCATAGCTGTTTGAATTTTTCCAGATGCTTCTGGTTGACGAGCAATAGCGTCCATTGCTGAACCACCAATTTTACCGATACCTAAACCAGCACCGATAACGATTAAACCAGCACCTACGATGTTTGGAATTGTCATAATGTATATATATTTAATTAAACATTCAATTTATTAATGATGAGCTTCTTCATGATGGTGCTCTTCATTGGCAGCTCCAAAATAAAGAGCCGATAACATAGTGAAAATATACGCTTGCAACGCAGCAACCAAAATTTCCAACAATGACAATGCAAAAGCCAAGAAGAAAGACAAACTACTTCCTAACCAGTTTTTGAAAATAAACATTAAACCAATGATACTCATTAATACTACGTGACCTGCAACAATGTTTGCATACAAACGTATCATCAATGAAAAAGGTTTAATGATTGTTCCTAATAATTCAATTGGAGCTAAAACTATTTTCATTAAGCTAGGAACGCCCGGCATCCAGAAAATGTGTCCCCAATAATTTTTATTTGCTGTAAACGTAGTTATTAAGTATGTTAAAAGAGCTAGACCTGCGGTAATAGCTATATTACCTGTAACGTTAACTCCCAGCGGTGTTAATCCGAACATATTTAAAAACCACACAAAGAAGAAGATGGTTAATAAATAGCTCATGTATTTTTTATAGTTTTTGTGTCCAATATTTGGAATAGCAATATCATCTCTAATATAAAGGATAATTGGCTCAAAGAATCGACCTGCTCCTTTTGCAATTCCTCCGTTTTTAGCATACGATTTGGCTAAACCGGAAAACAAGAAGAACATTAAAACAGAAACCACCAACATCATGAAGACGTTTTTGGTTATTGATAAATCTATAGTTGGTTTTGCATTTGAAACATGGTGTTTGTCATCATAACTAACCGTACCTTCAGCATCTGTTTTGTAAATTTTACCATGGTAAAGTTTATAAAAGTTACCATTGCTCTCCGCAACAGTTTCGCCATGATGAAATTTTGATGAAGAAAATATTTGAACTCCATTATCAATTAAAATAACCGGCAATGGAAAACCAATATGATGATCATGACCTGCGTCATCTTTCCATGAAAACAAATGGAAATCATAAGAATCCAACAAGTGGTGAGCGATATACTCTTTTATTTCAGTTTTTAAATCTTTTGGTTCTTCTGAATGAGCATTTTCTGTATGAACAGCTGTAGAATCAGAAATGGTAGCATTTGAAATCAAAGGCAGTAACGCAAAGAAAAATGCAACTATTAAATAAAGTGGTTTTTTTGAAATCACCATAATGTATTTGTTCTAAACTTTTGGGTTTCTAAAATTTGGTGCAAAGGTACATTTTTTCTTTATTATTCAAATTTATTAAACCTATTTTTTTTGACTAAAAACCAATGTAATGTGTAAATTACTGTTTTTTGTTTAATAATCGAATCGTAATGAGGGTTTCAATTGTCAAAAAAAGAATGAAAATACCAAAAAAGTTGATTTTTTCTATATTGTTTTCGGCTGATGCGGAAAGAATTGGCCGAACAATAAAAAAAGAAATGCCCATTTTTATAGAAGTTAAAATCATAAAGGTCATGCCTACTTGATCAAAGTTCTTATTCGAAACTTTTGTAACTATAATTATGATGATTGTAGATAGAACAAAGTAAACTAAATACAAGACCGGAATACTAATGAGAAACTTTTGTTCCTCGTTTTTTAGATCCGGAAGTTGAAAAAGAAAATAATGAAGAATAAAAATTGGAATAACCAACAACAAAAACCTTACATATTGCCAATACGTTTTCATTTAATCCTCTTTATTAAGTTGATTTACTTGACGAATCACATTATATAAAGCTAAAAAAACACCAATCATTGTGAAAAGCTTGGTGTTGGGATGATTTTTATTTTGATAATGTTGATCTAACCATTCTCCAAAATAAGCAAAAAGAAAAATCACAACTCCCATTTGAATAGGAATATTGATGAGTTGCAACCACTTATTAAGCGGTTTTTTCTTCTGCTCCTGATTCATTTTGGGTTGGTAACGTCTTTACGTTCGGTTTCATAACACAGGTGGCACTAAATTCTGCACCGGGTTCAACGGCTAATTTTCCGCAAATTACTTCTCCTCGAATAACAGCCTTAGATTTTAAACTCAGAATTTCTAAAACTTGAATTTTACCGTCAAATTTACCTTCGATATCGGCATTTTTACAGACAATATCACCTTTTATACTGCCACTTGGGCCAATTACTATTTTCCCTTTTGAGGTAAAATTACCAATCAAATGACCGTCTAATCGAAAATCGGCTGATGATGAAATATCACCTTTAATAATGGTTCCTTCAACAATTCTGTTGGTTTTACCTAATAAATCGGTGTACGATTTAGAATCTTTTTTAAACATACTCATATCGTTACCCTTTTTTAGACCCGCCTTCTGAGGGAGGCATGATGGCTGATCTTGGTTCTTCTCTTACTTTATCTTTGGGACTTCCTTTTTGACCGGAATTTACCGGATTCATTGGGTCATTCCCGGAAGGTGGCATCAAAACTGATTTTGGTTGCTCTGCCGGAGCAGCTTGTTGTTTTTGATGTGGAATAATAATTTCGCCTTTGCTTTGTTCCGCAACTACTCTTCTCGGTTTTGGCGTGTATGTCGGCGGAGTGATTCGTAACTCAGGATTTAAGTATTCATTCAAATTTTTACGGATTTGAACAATTTTATAGTTTTCTGAAGAAATAATGATTGCTTTTTCAGCTATTTTATAGTCTTTAAATTCTTTTAAAATAGAAACCACACCTTTGGCATACTCTTCATCTTTCAGACCATGAATCACAAAAAAGTTCTGTTCCATCGTATATAAATCAACAGAAGTCGTGAGTTGTGGTTGATTTCTTTCTTTGATAAATTTAGTAACTTTATCCATCAATGTTTTGGTGGCTTTATCTTCCAAATTATCAGCATGATACAAAATTTTATAGGTAGTCGGTTCCTCTTGATCAAAATACAAGCTTTCTAAATACGGAATATTATCACCCAACATTTCTTCCGCTTGTTTGCCTTCGTCAGCATTTGGATAAGTTAAGGCTACATAATTTACTGCTTTTTTAAACTCTTCAATACCGGAAAGTTTCGCAATAACATTTGCTTTTAATAATTCTAATTTAGGCATTACCTCTTCTCCGGTAAATTTATCTGTTGCTAAATCGATATTACCTTTTAATGATCTAAACTCTCCTTTTTCAAACGCTTTATATAAATTATTATAGGCCACGTCAGGGTCGTTGGATAAATTATCTGATGACGAGCCCGATTTGGATAAAATCTGAGCATATCTCGATTCGGGATATTGAGCTATAATTTTGTCTTTTATTACTACCGCTTTTGCCGGATTTATGATTTCATAGACTTTAAATAAGTTATATAACGCCGGTAATACCAAACGTTCCTCTGGTTTGCTTTTCAACAAAATTTCAAAGCGATCGGCTGATAATTGATATTCTTTAAACTTCTCTTTATAAATAACTCCTAATTGGTAGTACGCAAAATTTCGTTCTTTCCCGATACTGTCAATTTCTGTTTTGTAAGTTGGAAGTTGTCCGATATAAAATTCCGGTGAATACATCGGGTTGTTTTTGTCTTCTTCTTGTTTATCTTTAGACGATTCTGCAACATCATCGTCTTCTTTTGATTTTGACGATTTACTATTCAAACGCCAGTTTCCATTCGGTTGACGATTTCCCCATCGTTTGATAAATTCGCGTTTACCAACATCAACTGTCGATTGATTATAAAAGTAAAACTTTGAACCACCCGGCGAATTAAACGACCCCGGATCGCCAATACTTGCGTTGTTTTTAATAGAAAGTTGATTCGTAGCCATTGCGTTTGCTGTTTTGGCTCCTTGAATATCGGCTGCTCTTTCTTCTTTTTGACGAGCAAGCGTTTCTTTCTTTTTTAAATTTTCAATATAATCATTGTAAAATGCTACTCTATCGCTTTCAGATAATCCAACCACGTTTAGAATACTGTCATTTCGTTGAGCAATTCCTTCATATTTAATCACATCTACTAAATTATCTCTTTTTTTCTTGATGGCTTTAAATTCTCGTGAACGATTGTCAAGCAAAACCAAAGTACTGTCATAATATACTCCAGCTGTTTGGTATTTAGCTTTATAGAAATAAATTTCACCTAAATTTCGATAATCCGAAGCCAAAAGATACTTGTCCAACGATTGTGCTTTTAAAGATTTGTTATAATTGACAATCGCTTGATTGGGTTTTTTTAATTTGTCATAAAACAATCCTTTTTGATGGTAAAGAATATCCAAATAAGGTCTGTTTTCTCGATCGGCAATCAACTTGTCATATTTTTCTAAAAATTGAAGTGTATCTCCTTTTTGAAAATCAAACTGTTGTGCTTGTTTGGCGTGTGCTTGAATAACATACAAACGAGGTGATTTTCTTTTCATATCGATAACCGATTGAAAAGCCATAAAAGCACTGTCTTTTTGATTTAATGATTCGTAAAGTTGGCCTAAGATAAAAGAATAGCGAGCTTTTTCTTCATCTCTTTTTGTAAATGCTTTGGCCAATTTTAATCGGGAAACGGCACTATCGTTCTCTTCAACATTCAGGAATGCTTGAGCTAAAATAGCATTGGCATCAGAAAAAATTTGGTCTTTAAATTTAATTTCGCTTAATAATTTTCTTAGATTTTTAATCGCTAAAGCATCATTTTCTAGACGAATATTGGTTTTTTCTCTCCAAATTTTTGCCTCATAAATTTTATCGCTGGCCGGACTTTTATATAAAATATAATTAAACGCTTCTAATGCCGGAATAAATCGTTGTTCGTAGTAACGTGATTTTCCCAACAACAAGTGAGCTTCATCCATTTGTGGATTTTTTTCGCTACCTCCAATCAACATTGACCGTTTTTGAATTGCTTTTGTTGCTTTTTCTTCTGCTCTTTTAAAATTTGGATTACTTTTGTCTGACGCTACATCTTTATCAATAATTTGTAAGCGTTCGATTGGCAAAATTTCCCAGAAATTGTCTTGATAATTTAATTTTAAATCGGTAATTCCAGCGTCCAATGCAATATTACCATTATAAAGAACATTGAACTCTGTATTAACCGCGTGAAAATTACGGTTAATAAATTTATCTTTTCGGGTAGAACAAGCTGCTAGAAAAACAACACAAATTGCTGCTATGAAATATTTTAGGGTAAAATTTTTCAAAATTAAAAAACGTTTAATGGCATAACTAAAAATGAATGCTTTTAGTATATCGCAAGGGTAAAAATACGTTTCTTTTTGAAATAGAGAAAAATATTGGCTGTTTTTTGCATAGAAACGCTTTTTGCCGATAAAATCGAGACAAAAAACGTTTCAATTTATGCCGCAAAAAAGGCTTCTAATTCTTTTAAGGTTTCGGAAGAAGGAACCAAATCAAGCACAATTTCTCCTTTTTGTAACGCTACAATTCGGTTAGAAACTTCTACTGTATGTTGCAAATCATGACTGGATACCAAAATAGTAACCGTAGGGTCGTCTGCCAATTCTTTGATGATTTTTTTTAATCGAATTTGTGTAGTAGGGTCTAAATTAGCAAACGGTTCGTCTAAAATCACGACTTCCGGTTCACCGATTAACGCAGCAACAATTCCTACTTTTTTGGAATTTCCTTTGGAAAGATCACGTAAATATTTTTTGTTATTCAAAATTTCACCGTTGAAAAAATCTTCATATTTCACCAAAAAACTATCCACGTCGGCTTTGTTCCAACCTCGTAGTTCGCCAATAAAATAGAAATATTCTTCCGGAGTTAAATACCCAATTAAAAAGCTTTCGTCAATAAATGCAGAGGTAAATGGTTTCCACTTTTCACTTGTATTAATTTGAATCGAATCACTCGTAATCATCCCCGTTGAGGGCTGAATCAAATCCAACAACAAACTGAAAAAAGTGGTTTTTCCAGCTCCGTTGTTACCTACTAATCCAAAACTTTGCCCTTTTGGAATTTCTAATTCGTTTATATTTAAAACGGTTGTGCCGTTGTAGGTTTTGCTAAGGTTTTTTACTTGAATCATGGTTTTAAGGTTATAGGTGATGGGTAAAAGGTAATGGGTTATGGGTTAGTTTTTTTGTTTATACGCTAAAATGGTATCGTATTTCTGCGTTTTGTAAATGTTTTCAATTTTATTAAACACATATCCTTTGAAGGCAAAACCGGCCACTCCGGCTAATGCGACAAAGAGTAATCCAATTAAGTCGTTAAAAAAAGCTATTCCTAAGTAATATAAGGCTAACGGAATTAAAATCTGTGGAATAATCAACAACAAGGTTTTAAAATTGAAGGCTTTTTTATCACCAAACGCATTTTTATTGCTCATCAAATCAATTGGTGTTCGCGTAAAAGCACCTGCCAACAAAACAATATGAGCATTGATTCCGATATTGTAAACAGCTGCTGCCAATACTAACAAATACACTTTCCAACCGAAAATTAGGTAAAAAGAAGCTAAAACGGCTGAGATTAAGGTTACAATGACCATCAACCACCATTTTGAACTTAAATAATCCCTATACGGAATATTCTGGCTCATCATCAAATTGTAATACGAACTGTCCCAACTCGGTACAAATTGTCCAAAACTAAACATGAAACCACCGGTGACGAAAATACCTCCAAAAATCTTCCAAACCGGATTTTCATAAGCTTCAATTGCTCCGGTAATGAATAAAAGTCCGTAAAACAAAAAGAGAAAGCTCATGATAATAACTGATTTTGCTCTTTTATTGCGGGTAATTAATCGAATATCATTTTTGAGAAAAGCTCCTAAGGTTCCAAATTGATCCAACCAATCAAAATGTTGGGATTTAGCAATATCATGTTGTGTTGATAATCCGGCATCGAGATATAAATTGCTTTTGAAAAAACGGTGTACAATTCTAAATACAAAGAATAACACCGCTAAAGCAATAATAACCATCCAAGGATAATCATACAATCCTTTGAAATAATAAACGGTATAGTTGGTCGCATCAAACCATCCAAAATACTGCAACGCTCCTAACGCAATAAAAACAACTGCAACCGAATAAAATACAACATCTTTTTTATCAATTAAAATGTTCAAAAAATTGATGATTAAAACAGTAGCCAACATTCCTACCAACCAAGTCATGACACCTAAAACTGAAAATCCTTCAATACATAAAACTACCGCAAACGGAATAAAAAAGAACAAATGCATGATATTGAAAAAAGACAACGCCGATTTTCCTAACGTATAATTGACAATTGTATCTTTTTTAATGTTGATATATAATAACGGCCGAATGTTCATGACCGGTGTTTTTTGCATGAAGAAGCGAAAAACCAAATCAAAAACAAAGTAGTAAATCATGAATCGATTTATTAACCCAAAAGGTTCTAGATCTGTAGCTTTTTTGATGATATAATAGGAACCGGCTCCTAATCCTAAAAACATTACAATAAAATACAATGCCCCAAAAGCCATTAAAATTTTAATCGCCAAATTGGTTTGAAACGAAGCTGCTCTAAAAAAAGATTTCCATTCGAGCGAGAGAAAACGTTTTATCATGTTTGGTTTGGTTTGGTGGATGGAATGTTAGTAGTAAAAAATGAATTTTTGTTACGTTTCCATTCCAAAAAATATTTTTCAGATTCGTAACTTTGTAAAAAATTAAATACATGTCCACTTTCTATAAATTAGCAGTCAAAGAAATTATTCGCGAAACGCCTGAAGCAATATCCGTTTTGTTTAATGTACCTTCAGAATTGAAAGATAACTATCAATTTACCGCCGGTCAATATATCAACTTAAAACTCACTTTAGACGGAAATGAAATCCGTCGTGCTTATTCCATTTGTTCTACACCGGAAAGTGGTGAGTTGAAAATTGCCATTAAAGCTATCAAAAACGGTTATTTTTCAAAGTTTGCCAATGAGCAATTAACCGCCGGAAAAGTGTTGGAAGTGGGAACTCCCGAAGGCAAATTCATTTTTGAACCCGATGCTGCACGATTAAAAAATTATGCTGCTTTTGTTGCCGGAAGCGGAATTACTCCGGTTATGTCGATTTTGCAAACCGTTTTAGAAAAAGAACCCAACAGCACTTTTGTGTTGGTTTACGGAAACAAATCGAGTAACGAAACCATTTTTTACAACCAATTGCACGATTTGCAGTTAAAATATGTCGGACGTTTTTTTGTGCATTATGTTTTTAGTCAACAAAAAGCCGACGATCAATTGTTTGGACGAATTGAAAAATCTACTGTGAATTTTGTGTTGAAAAACAAACATAAAGAGAAAGAGTTTGACAAATTCTACTTATGTGGTCCGGAAGAAATGATTAATCGTGTTAGTGATGTTTTAAAAGAAAACAATGTTAAAGAAAAAGACATAAAATTTGAATTGTTTTCAGCTTCATCATCTGAAAATGAAATTCAGAAATCATTAGAAGGTCACACCAAAATTACTGTTTTGGTAGATGGTGACGAAACTTCATTTGAAATGTCGCAAAAACAATCGTTGTTAGAAGCCGCTTTAAAACAAGGTTTGGACGCTCCATATTCATGCCAAGGCGGAATTTGCAGTAGTTGCATTGCGAGAATTTCTAAAGGAACTGCCGAAATGAAAAAGAATACCATTTTAACCGATGGTGAAATTGCCGAAGGGTTAATTTTAACGTGCCAAGCTCATCCAACTTCGGGTGAGATTTTTGTGGATTATGATGATGTTTAATTCAGTTATCGGTTGTCAGTTATCAGTTACTTTGATTGTGGAAAAATTTATATCAAGTGAAAAACAAACTGGAAATATTTAAAAAAGCTCAAGATCTTTTGGATGAACCGGAAGTACAAGAGCTTTTGGCATATTGCGACCGATTGGAAGATGAATTGGTAGATTTAAAGTTTGAAAAAACCAACAACAAAGAATTAATAATGCTCGATATGATTCGGGAAGTCATCAAAGGATGTAATGCCATGGAAAAAGAGCAACTAGAACACGAACGGTTTGGCTATGATGCACCTAATTATACTGAAGCCATTTCCAATTTAAAATCGTTTATATTGGGAATGTGTAAAGACAATAAGATCTATTTATAGAAAAAACCATTAAGTTATTAAGGTTCATTAAGACAACTCTATACCTTAATGAACCTTAATAACTTAATGGT
>JAFLBT010000220.1 GCA_017302935.1 Flavobacteriales bacterium
TTTCTTCACTTTTTTATAATATTGATATGACATCATTAATAAAAAATATTCATTCTACTTATTGGATTAAAATTAAAAGCAATTTTAATATTGATAATCATAAATATAAATCATTAAATAACATCCAAAAAATCCTATTTTTCTTCTATTTTCCATGGACAATAATCAGATTATTGCTACTTTACTTTATACACTTTGAACTTCCTTTTGTTTATTTTTATGTTTGGAAGATATTCATTCAGATTGGGCTTCATAATCAACTAATTTTAAAACAATATTTAATTTACTTTCTTTTTTAACATCAAATTTACAATTTTTTTATTTTAATTTATGGTATGACTCGGTATTTATTTTGTCTTTCGTTATGTATTCATCTTAGATATTTATTTTATAAATTTGATTTGATTATTTTTGTTGGGTTTGATGGCTGATATTGGACTTAAACTTATGGATGAAACTTCGATATCAAATGTTTTATTTAGTTATACGGAGTTACTTTTCTTACTCAATAAGAATGAACTTTATTAACTTGGATTCATTTTCATTATTCTCATATTCAAACTTTATAATGGATCAAGTCGCTTATGCCTGTAAGTTTTAATTTAAAAATATTTCTTTGGTAGGCTTTTAAAATATGCCGAACTATGTTTGATCTGATTATTTTTTAGATAGGATTTTGTTTATTCATGCATTTATATTAATAAAATAAAATTATCAATGGAGGAATTTTTAATATAATAATTGATCACAAACTAAGTAGAATAGAGAATTAGTAAAAAGTCTGAATTATATTCAAAGAACATTTATTCAAATATGATTTTTCAATTTCAATAATTTTACCAAAATGTAATTATTAATATAACTTTATTATATATTTGAGTTCCCAAATTATTGTTAGCAAGCCGAATCTAATTCTATTTCTATTTAATAGAAAAATAGAAATGAAAATGTTAGCAAGGATAATAATGAAATTGATATTCAACATAATTGCCAAAACATTTTTGACCCTTTACATCTGATATTTAAAATTTATCAACAAAATATGGACATAATTTCTATGATTCAGTCCCGCTTTCAAAATTATACATTGTCAACCACAATTTAAATCATAATATTTTACATTTAAAAAGAGAAAACCCTTTAAAATAAGTTAGTGAAAATGTCATAAAATATGCCAAATAAAATAAACTTAAAGTCTTTTTAAAAATCCTGATTGAACTAATAATGTCGTCTAAGAATTAAAATTGCTGAAATTTATTAAAAACAAAATAAAATCCAAGAGAATTCTCATCAAGTTAAATTTATAAAATTATAAAAAGCATCTTATGATAACCTTACAAGAAAGTTAAAATGCGTTTACAAGAGAATCAAGCGCCAAAGTTACTCAATTTGGACCATGGAATACGAATGAAACTGCTCATTTCAGTTGTTAAATAAATAAAGATTCATTAATAAGAAAATAATCATTGTAGAGCATAGGAATGAAACCATAAAACAGAAAAAGAAGTAAAAGAGAATCAATAAAACGCAAATTGAATATTGCCTCTTCGCAATCAACTTATGAATACAAATAATATTATGAACATGCTGAAAGAAATTGGACAAATTAAAAATCTAAAACTCATTAGAAAAATGCAAATGGAATGTCATTAGATGTTAGAAAAAATTGGTTTCTACCTATTCTTTCAAGGAAGAGAATAAATACATAAATAATTCACGATAGAAATTACTTCGCTTTAAACGATATGGAGAATATAAAAAGGAAAAGAATAGTGATGTTTAGATAGAATAACATTCTAAACTCTCAAAAACCTTCAAATAAAAAAATAAATTTACTTCAGATTACAGCAAAAAAAGAAAAACTTAAATTGACTCCTATTGAAGTCAATTTTTTCTGAAATTAATGGTATTAATGAATGATTATTTCTTATTCTCACGCTTATAGTAAGATTAAACAATATCAAGATAATACTTGTATTGGTTATGGTATTATTTCCTGTTTTATCAAATTTGTCAAAAATCTAGTTTTATTCCTTTTGGCAATGATTTATTTCTTCCTTTTTTTATTTCTGGCTATTTTTTCAGACTACTATTCTTTTTTCCAGGACTAGATGTTTTCGACTTTTTATTAGATGATGTTTTCGTTGGACTAGCCTTTTGTGTTTTTTTAGACAAAACGAATTTGAGTTATTTTTGCTTCTATAAAGAATTTTTGTTTTTTTGATTTATTTTGCTGTGACTCTTTGATTGTTTATTGCTGCTTTTACTTCTATTTTTGATATTTCTCTTTATTTTAGAATCTGTCATTATAGTTTTTGTATTATTCGGAGCAAAATGTTTCATATTACTGCTTCGCAAATACGTTTGGTCTTATTAGCTCAAATTTTATTTCAGCCTTACTTTTTGATTCTGAGCACTGTGGACTACTTTCGTGGTGTTGAAAGGTTATTTCAATATCGTTTTTGGACTTGCACTTTTTTTGTTTGAACTATTGCCATGAAAAGATTAGCTTCCTTTATTTTTTCTGATTATTTCCTATTGTACGGCTTGAAACTTCTTAATTTCCATTTTGCATCTTTGTCTTCGCTAAAAATTGGCTTTGACCTTCTCCACAATAGCATGCCGATTAATTGTATTGTACTTTGAACTATAATAATTATTCAAAGATTGATTCTTCGATCTCAGTTATCTTTGCAACAATAAATAATAAGTGCATGTATTTTAATTATGTTTATTATTCTTGATCTATTCTTTCAGATGCTAAATATTTAAGTTTAGCTCATTTTTCATCTAATTTTATATAGATATTTCATATGGAATCTATGACAATCCCACAATAATACCAGGAATTGCAGTGATTGGACTATTTTTTGGGATTGAAAATTTGCAAAATGGATGACTTCTGATTTCCTAAATAGTTGCTCTCTCATTGGGATCGATTTATAATATTCTCCGAAGTATTTCTATCAAGTTTTAACTCGCGAACTATGGCAAATCATATTTTCCCTGTTTTATCAATTTATAAAGTTCGTTTGTGTTTGGACTATCAAATGGCAAGTATCCGAAACACATCGCATACAAAATAATTCCAACACTCCAAATATCAGCTTTCAATCCGTTGTAGGGCTTTCCACTCAACATTTATGGGCAGGCATAGGAAGGACTCCCACATGCGGTCGTAAGTTATTTGCCTGCCGAGTAAATATTGCTTAGTCCAAAATCAGTTACTTTAATATTATATTTTTGATCCAACAACAAATTCTCAGGTTTCAAATCC
>JAFLBT010000221.1 GCA_017302935.1 Flavobacteriales bacterium
TGAAAATTGAATTTACAAATGTAAACACCCATGAAAACAAGGGTTCTCTGCTGTGGACAGCTCATTACACTTTCAGCAAAACGAATCGAAAAGTAGTGAATAAAATCCAAGCCAACTTTGAATTTAAAGACCATTTCATTTATCGCCATCATGATCAATTTAACCTTTGGAAATGGAGTGGCATGGCTTTAGGTTGGAAAGGATATGTGTTGGGTTGGACACCCTTTATGCAAAAAGCCATCCAAAAACAAGCTCGAACTGCACTTCAAAAATATAGGGAAGAACAAGGTTTAAAAACCAATTAAATCCGTTTTCCATTCCAAAGCCTGACAATAGTGGATTCTCCCATTTTCAATCACTAGCGGACACGATACATTATTGGTGTATAATCCACCCGTACCCAACCCTTGCGGCATCGGATTTTGCAGCGTGAATGTCCACTGCGTAATGGCATTTAAACCTACATTACTTTCCAAAGCAGACGTTACCCACCAACCGATATTGAATTCTTCAGCTAAGTCAATCCATTCTTGAGCACCGCGAAATCCACCAATTAAACTGGGCTTTAAAATGATGAATTGTGGATTGATTTTTTGTATTAATTGACGCTTTTCCGGTAGCGAAAAAACGCCAATCAATTCTTCATCCAAGGCAATAGGTAAAGGAGTGATTTTACACAGCTCTGCCATCCTGTCATGCTGTTTTACCGCAATAGGCTGCTCAATACTATGTAATTTATAACCAGCTAATTGATTTAATTTATCTAAAGTATTATTTAAATTAAAAGCACCATTTGCATCCACTCGAATTTCAATGGTTTTAGCATCAAAATGTTGTCGAATAAAGGCTAATAATCCCAACTCTTTTTCAAAATCAATGGCTCCTATTTTCAATTTGATGCATCGAAAACCTTGTGCTAATTTTTCTTCTATTTGGGCTTTCATAAAGGCTTCTTCACCCATCCAAACCAACCCATTTATTTCCATTGATTCCGTTCCGGAAGTAAAAGTGGAAGGAAACAATTCAAATGGATTTTCACTTTCCAACGAACGAAACGCCATTTCTACTCCAAATTGAATAGAAGGAAATTCGATGAGAGCTTCCCAAAGTTGCTCAACTCCCAAATGAATATTTTGACACACCCATTGCAGCTTTTCCTCATAATCGGGTCGGTCATCAATACTTAGCGTACGCAAAATACCGCACTCTCCTATTCCTCGCTTACCGTTTTCTTCTAAAACGATAAACCAAGTTTCTTTTTGGGTTAAAACACCTCTGGAAGTGCCGGATGGCCGTTTAAAGTCTAATATGTATTTTTGACAAGTCGCTTTCAAACGTTACAATTCAATAAAGTCACCAATTTCAAGTAACATTAAATCTTTTCCGCTGTTGAAAAACTTTTTAATGGCCGCTTCATGGTCAATTTCGATATAGCCAAATGTATCAAAGTGCACACCTAAAATTTTATCACATTCTACAAATTCAGCAGCTAAAATAGCATCGTCTATATCCATAGTAAAGTTATCGCCAATGGGTAGAATGGCTAAATCCAATTTCGTACGAAGTGGAATCAGTTTCATATCCATCGTTAAAGCCGTATCACCGGCAATGTAGATATTTTTGTGTTCGCTTTCAATTACAAATCCACCGGGATTTCCACCATACGTACCGTCCTGAAAAGAACTGGAATGCACAGCATTCACATATTTCACTTTACCAAAATCAAAATTCCAATTTCCACCATGATTCATTGGATGACTGTTAAATCCTTTATTGCCGTAATACGTTGCAATTTCCCAATTGGAAACTATACTAGCATTTGTTCGCTTTGCAATGGCTTCCACGTCTAATATATGGTCTTGATGAGCATGGGTTAGCAAAATATAATCCGCTTGAAGCGAATCAATAGCAATATGAGCTGCTTTTGGATTTCCAGAAATAAACGGATCAACTAAAATGTGCTTACCTCCTACTTCAATTCCTAAAGAAGCGTGTCCGTAAAACGTAATTTTCATAGCGTATTTTGTTTTGAATTAGACAATTACATCTGAAATAAAATAGATCATACAAAGCGATAAAAGCAACGAAACCATAAAAGTACTTATAGCTAATCGTTTCAATTCCGGGTCTAAATTTGCCGGATTTTTAGTTTTCATTACCCTAAGCATGTGGCTTATGATGGGGAAAAACACAATCACATAAATAAATTGGTCAATGGCAAATTGCTGAGTGAATCCAAATACCAATAATAAAATCATGGCCGAGAGGAGTAAAAAGTAATGGTATTTTTTAGCGTTTTCTCCACCCATTTTTACCACAATGGTATTTTTACCTGCCTTGCGGTCAGAAGCTTCATCTCTCATATTGTTGAGATTTAGTACGCCAACACTTAAAAAACCGATGGCAATAGCCGGTAAAAGCAAATACAAATCAATAACTTTGGAAAACATAAAATAAGAACCGTACGTACTTACTAAACCAAAGAATATAAAAACAAAAACATCTCCGTAACCTTTATAACCATATGCTCCTTTTCCAACAGTATAGCGTATGGCAGAAGCAATGGCAACGATACCCAAGGCCAAAAAGAACAAGGAATAATACATGTATTGTAATCCGAAAGCGGTATAAATTAACCAAACAGCGGATAAAAATGTAAGGAAAGCGGTGATGATA
Source organism: Flavobacteriales bacterium (assembly GCA_017302935.1). Taxonomy (GTDB): domain Bacteria; phylum Bacteroidota; class Bacteroidia; order Flavobacteriales; family Flavobacteriaceae; genus Flavobacterium. The sequence goes on from JAFLBT010000221.1 coordinate 2,677, forward strand.
ATTGCTCTTTTCATGGCGGCGGGAGAAATTGCTCCGCTTTGTAAAGCTCTTGTTGGACCAATTCTGTCTTCATTATCAGTGCCTTTTACCCCATCACCATAGTCATTGGCAAAATTAGACAATACTTGCAATCCGATTGTAGTTAGCAACAACAAGCCAAAAATCTTCCAACTGAATACTTGTGTGGGAGTCAATACGTTTTCGGTAGGTTTAGCTAATGCATAAAAACTTCCAACCAAAATTCCGGAAACGGATAACGGCAAGGTACGAACACGAGCGGCTTCAATCCAATGTTTCATAACTAATTTTTTTTACAAAAGTAAAGTAAAATTAACAAATTACATCCAATTTTGTTGACTACGTTCTGCCAAATATAGCCAATAATTAATCCATGGTTTTAACTCCGAATAATTGGCAAAATGAAAACCTACATCACCGGCAGCGGTATGAAAAGTAAGGTGCACCAAATCAGCCGATTGATGCCAAAAATATTGTTGAGTTGTAATCCCTTGAATTTTATAGGCTTCTAATAGTTGATATTGCACATCCCAGGCATTTCTTTTGATCATAATCAGGTCACTATTCAC
>JAFLBT010000222.1 GCA_017302935.1 Flavobacteriales bacterium
CTTGTGCTGTTTCCTGCTCTCCAACTCTATCATAATCATCAATGAGAATCACAAATTGATTATCATGAGAAAGTCGCTCAGCCATTTTTAAAATATCATATCGTGAGTAATGTGAACTACCAAAAGGGCCATCAACTAAATAGAAATCAAAAGTTCCGGATATATTATCTTCTAAACCATCGTAGCAATTTACTTCAAAATTATTTATTTGCTTTTTTATTAAAGGACAAATTGTGATTTTTGAGGCTTCTGTTAATTCGAACCGAAGTTGAAAATGCTTTGACCAGTCTTCACTCTGCTCAATTATATGATGATAGGCACTTGGAATTTCATGTTTGATACATGTAGAAATAAATTTTGATGATTCTCCTAATCCAAATTCTAAAATATTCTTTGGTTTAACATCAGACATTATGCGATTTAGTATATAAAAAAAAGCATAATTCCCTGCCCAACGACCGATATTTAATGATAAATTCTGTAAATGCTGCTTTCCTCTTATACTATCATGATAAATATTTGCCCATTCCAACTCTTTATTCTGACGTATAATAAGTTGTTGATTATCTCTATTCTCACGAACTATAGCTTTAATTTTACGTATCATAAATAGTTTACTTTAAAATCTAATAAGATTTTACTTTGGTTGGTTGGTGTTGTTTTTCCGGAACCATAATAATCTCCTCTCGTAACTTCAAACGAAAAAGCGTTTTGAATCCAATCACTCACTTGGTTATCCACACGAATATGAGTTGTTACATAATATAATCCGTCATTAAGATTCAATTTGGGTATATAAAATTGGATTATTGAACTAATTGTTGATTCTTTATTTTTCAATACACCATCACTTAACCAGGCAATACGTTGACCCATGTGATCATCAATTCGCAAATCAAATGTTATAGCATTTGTTTTTATTGAATTAGTATTATCTAAAATAAAATCCATATGAAAAGGTTTGCCTGTTTGAGGTAATATCCCTTCTGAGGTTCCATATACTTTTACATCTTTCAAAGTAACTAAACCGGTACCTTTTCTATCTTGAATTTCATTTAATAATTGGTGTTTTGTGCTCTCTTTTAAATAATATTGTATGGCATCTTCTACTTCACCTTTATAAGAAATCATCCCTTTGTTGATAACAATTGCTTTTGAACACAAACTCTGAACCGCAGCCATATTGTGACTTACAAATAAAACTGTCCTTCCCTCAGTTTTAGAAATATCTTGCATTTTTCCGATTGCTTTCTTTTGAAATTCTGCATCGCCAACAGCTAAAACCTCATCTACAACCAAAATCTCAGGTTCTAAATGTGCTGCCACTGCAAAAGCCAATCGAACCGTCATACCACTACTGTATCTTTTTACAGGTGTATCAATATATCGCTCACATCCAGAAAATTCAATAATTTCATCAATCTTAGAAGAAATTTCTTTTTTTGTCATTCCTAAAATGGCTCCATTCAAATAAATATTTTCTCTTCCGGTCATCTCTGGATGAAACCCTGTCCCAACTTCTAATAAACTAGCTATTCTGCCTTTAGTCTTTATGCTACCTTTTGTTGGTGATGTTACACGAGATAAAATCTTTAACAAAGTAGATTTTCCGGCACCATTTTTTCCTATAACTCCCAGAACTTCCCCTCGTTTTACTTCAAAATTGATATCTTTTAATACCCACACATACTCACTTTCTCCTTTTAAACTCCTATCATTTGTTTCTCCAATTTTTAGATATGGATCTTCTTTTCCTCTAACAAGATGCCACCAACGATTTAGGTCATGACTCAAGGTGCCTGTACCTATTTTGCCTAATCTATATTGTTTTGAGAGATTTTCAACTTTTAAAATAACGTCTTCCATTTTTCCTAAATCGCATTAAATAATATCAATAAAGCTCTTTTCAGTTTTATTAAAAACCATTACTCCCAAAACAAAAATCACAAAACTGATTACAAATGAGTAAACTAAATTTAAAACATCATATGATCCGGAACCTAAAAAAGCAAATTTAAAAAAATCCAAAAATCCTGTTAAGGGATTTAAATAAATTAAAAAATGAAATTTTGGAGCGATTTTTTCTAAAACGAGTGAAGTTGGATATACAATTGGAGTCACATACATAAACAGTGATATACCAAAAGTAATTACAAAATTTAAATCTCTATATTTTACAGTTATAGATGAAATCAACATTCCTATACCCATTGATAAAAGAGCCAAAAAAATTAATATCAATGGTAATAAAAAGATATAAACAGTCGGATTAATATCATATCCTAAATAAATATAATAACACAATACAATCAAAAAAAATGAAAACTGTATTCCAAACTTCAATAGATTAGAAAACACCACTTTTAGAGGCATAATAATTCTGGGAAAATAAACCTTCCCAAAGATATTTTGATTAGCTGTAAAAGTCTCTGATACAGATTTTAATGTATCTGAAAAATAAAACCAAATAATATTACCGGCTAGTACAAACAAAAAATAAGGAACTCCGTCTGAAGGAATAGCTGCAATTTTACTAAAAATAACAAATTGAATAAGAGAAGTCAATAAAGGTTGAATAATAAACCAAAGCGGACCTAAAATAGTTTGTTTGTAAAACGTTATAACATCTCTTTTCACAAATAAAAATAAAAGATCTCTATAACGCCATATTTCTTTGACATTAAAATTAAAAAATGATTTTTTGGGTGTTATTTCAAATAACCAAATATCTTTTTCTAAAGATTTCATTTTACTTTTTTTCAAAAGTATCGTTTTTTGAGAAAACAAGCTATAAAAACTTATTCTCTTTTTGTGTAGATAACAAAAAAACCTTTGTAAAACAAAGGTTTTTTTTGGGTTTCGAATAACTGATTGTTTAGTTTTTTGACGGAAACTAAACAGTTGCGTTTACATAACCATCCGCTTTTTTTAAGATAGAACGAATTAAAATTGTTTTTGTAGAAAAACCTGATTTTAAATATTGCTCTTTTTTAGAAACTAAAGCAGAACGGTTTTGAGTGGTTGACTCATTTGATTTTGTCAAATTAACTTCTTGTTTTGCCCCAATGAACCAATTTGATATTTCAGCTGAAGAAACATTTTCTTCAGAATTTTTGATTAACTCCATTGCTTCTGATTCGTTTACTAACTTATTTGTTGAAGTTGTTTGAGCAGAAGCTCCAATAATACCGATGAACATTAAAAAGATAACTACTAAAAAAT
>JAFLBT010000223.1 GCA_017302935.1 Flavobacteriales bacterium
TTTTCGATCGTTCCCCTGCTACCGGCCGGTATATTTTTATTGGTTTGTTGTTTCATGAAATTGATTGGCGTGTTAAAGGCATATTTCACCATTTTATTGCCTACTAATGCATACATCTTATCATCTGTGACTATAAAACTGTTTAGTTTTTGATCTCTGTAAAGTGTGATGTAAAAGCTAAATAAGTAGTCCATGGTTTGCAAGTTGTACACATCGATGGTCGCATTATTTTGCCATGCGTTTAGGTTATCAAATTGGCCTCTCAATGGACTGTTGATGAATAGAAGATTATTGTATGCCGCCACTTTATTGTTTACTATTGTAGGTAGCGTTTCTAATTTTTGTCCATTATTATTTTTGTTGATTTTAATGTTTGGATGGTAGAAGGTGTCTATTGTTTTGCCTCGCTTTATTTCTTTTATTTGATAGTCGGTTACTACAAAGCCATTTTTATAGCGGTACACATAGCCCGTTGTTTTCGTTAATGGATCATGAAATAAACTACCTTCTGTTTCAAAAATACCGTCGTTGTTGTTTTGTTTTTCCAATAGATTGTGATTTGCTTTGAATAGAAATGGATTATTTACGTTAAAGGTTCCAAGCGTATTTTCGCCATTGTTTGCTTTGTTGGTTCTAATAATGAATTCATTATGTGATAGTCTTTCAATTTGTGTAAAAAAAGGAATGTCTTTGTTAACTGTCTTTGTCTTCCAATCCAGAAAACTACCGGTCATCATAAAAGGGATGGCTCCATCCATCCAATAGAAATTTGGTGGATTTACTTTTATGATTGGTTTTTTGATTGGGATACTATCGCTATAAAGTGTAATGGTTATTTCTTTTTTTTGGGAAAAAGTAGTATCGATTTGTAGTAGATGAGTGGGGGCAGTATAATTGGCGAGATAGAGTTGGTTTTTGTCCCATCCTGCAAAATAATAGGAGTTTACACCCAGGTCGACTTCCTTTTCATAGGTTACCCATTTGGAGTGAAACACACGAATGAAGGGGTTTTCTTTTTGTAGCCTATCTGATGCATTTTGATAAAGAAAAAGAACTGAAGCTATACCGAAGATTGTCAATAAAAATATGGTACCTATTCTTTTCAGGTTGCATTTTTCTGTAAGTATAGCAATTAGGGCGAGTATCACAAAAGCAAGATTGAAGATAAGGTGTTCTTCCCAACTCATTTTTTCGAGGACTCCACCGCATGAGCAGGGAATATCGGGAATGAAGTTCAAGATGATGTAGATGTAGGTTGAAAAAATTACCATTAGTACAAATGCTGCATGGAGGGCAAGTGTTCTCCATTTGTTTACCATAAGGCCCACTGCAATCATTACTTCAACTAGCGGAATAAACCAGACTAATTCATTTGTGAAAGGACTGATTACCATTGATTGACTAATTTGAATTTTGAAGTTTTCGAAGTCAATTATTTTACTGGTCGCAGTGTACATCATTAGTAAAATGAAGGCATAGGAAATTAGGTTGATTACTAATTCTTTAAAGTTGGTTGAACGATTCATACTTCCTTATTTTTACGTTATAAAGTTCTTTATTTCAATTTGTTCATACTTTATAATTCAGGAAAACAACTGTTTAATTTCGGAAGTTTTGATTAGGTCTTTTGATTTGGCTTGGGGTGTATTTGAATTTCTTTTTAAAAGCTGTCAGGAAGCTGTGGTAATCACTGAACCCTGAATTGAGTGCAATCTCCAGAAAGCTAAGATTGGACTGTTGTATTAAAGCGTGTGCTTTTTCCAATCTCTGATTATTATAGAATTGGTATATACTGGTATTACATTGTTCTCGAAATAATTTCTTAAGTGTAAATTCATTTGTGTTCACTTTCTTCGCCAATTCACGGGTATTTGGTAAAGGCAAGTTCCAATTTTGATGGATATATTCGCATATAGATTTTACTTTTTCAATGTCACCATCCGTATATAGGTTGTTTTTTTTAAGTTGCATTATGTCACCTATTTCTTTTTGGAGTGTATTTCCGGCACACAATAGGATATTATTGGAATTTGCTTGATAACTGATAAACGTTTTTACTCTTATAATTTCTTTATTTTTTGCCATAAATGACAATAAATGTGAGCCTTCTTTTTTTTGATTAATACAGTTTATAAATTCATCATTGTTTTCTTTCTGATTTTTCTCAAAGACTTGTCTTACATTCAAATTGATTAACTCTTCTTTAGAATATTCCAGGCAATCCGGAAGGTTTTGGCTGAAATCGATAATGCTTAAATCATGATCTACCAGGATCGCAAATAGAAATCCATTATCATAGACAAAATAGGGAGATTTGATTTGTTTTTTGTTGATTAACTCTCCTAAATGGTCAGTTAAGTTGTTTAACAATTTTTTTGTTACAGACCATTCGTCTTCCGGCTGCAATATGTTTCTATCCCAATTCAATTTTCCTGTGGCTAGTTCGAATAGGATGCTAAAGACTATTTGCGTGCTATTTTTTTTATTTTTTTCCACTTAAGTTAAAATAATTTACCATTCGTTTTAGAGCAAGATGATTGCATAAAATTAGGGGTATGAAATCTAATTTTCTAATAGTATAGTATGGAATTCGTGAATTTAATGGGGGTAATTGTGTACTAAGTTTAGATAAATATTTGATTTTTTTTTGATGTTTAAACAATGTATTTTAAGCATTTTATCTCATTTCTTTTTGAGTTGGCTATTTATTGAAAAAGGGTAGGGTTATTTTTTCGGATTTATCTGGAGAAAAGTATTTATCTGCATATGAAGAATGTAAAGATTCAATTATGTTTATCTTTAATCGCCCCGTTAATTATGTGATTCCCTCTGCGTCGAAGACGAAAGCCTTGCTCGAACTGGCGAAGCAATGACACAGCCGGAGAAGAGAGCAGTTGAAATAAAAGAAAATGTTGCACAAACTAATCCGTGTTCAACCGCCTTTGCAAAGCAAATCCAAAAAATCCGCGTTCATCTATTCCGTCCGAGTCATCCGCGTTCCATTGCCTTCATGCCCCTTAATCCCTTAATGGTAAAAAACAAAAGCGTAGCGTCATAAAAAATCCTAAATCGTAATGAGATGTCTCCTATCGTCGACATGACACAGCCGGGGAAGAGAGCAGTTGAAATAAGAGAAAAACAACGGAATTCTTCAACTACTTTTTTCCTTCCTTTCACACCCCACCTTCATGCCCCTTAATACC
>JAFLBT010000224.1 GCA_017302935.1 Flavobacteriales bacterium
AAACGGATTCAGTTGACGATGGTACTATAAAAAAATCCAAACACAAATTCAAAATTCGTGTTTGGATTTTCAATAAAAGGAAATGAAAATTATTCCTTTTTTTCTTCTTCTTTTTTAGTGGCCGGTTGGTCGTCTTTGGCTGCGTTTTTAAATTCTTTAATGCCGCTTCCTAAACCTTTCATTAATTCCGGAATTTTTTTACCTCCAAAAAGTAATAAAACCACCACTACAATTAATCCGATTTGCCAAGGACCAATAACGCCTAAAAATATTGCTAAAAAATTCATGATTTCTAAAATTGATGTCACAAAGGTAAAAAGAAAATATCGTATTTGTTTCGCTTCTAAACAATTCTTAACGTTTTTATTCGTTTATCAGGTTAAATTTTGGCAGTTGAATGGCATAATTGTATTTCAAGCGGGCTAAATTTCTATATTTGTAATAAATTCACCAGAATGTCTGAAAAGCGATTCAAAAGGCAACAATTAAAAAAGAAGTTATTTACCAAAAGCAGGTTAATCATTTTAAATGAAGAAACATTTGAAGAAACATTTTCTTTGAAATTAAACCTAATGAATGTATTTGTGGTAGTAACAATTTCTGCTATTTTGTTGATTTCCATTACTACCTACATTATCGCTTTTACTCCTTTACGTGAATTTATTCCCGGTTATGCATCCACTAAATTAAAAAAAGATGCTACTCTTTTAGCGGTTAAATCAGATTCTTTGGCACTTGAAGTGAAGAAAAATGAATTATATCTTCAATCCATTAAAAAAATATTAACGGGTGATTTAGAATATGCAAAACTAAACAAGGATTCTCTTTTAAATGCTCAAAGCAATGACGCATCGGAACACAATTTACAACCAACAAATCAAGAATTAACCTTGAGAGAACAAGTTGCTTTAGAAGATAAATACAATCTTTTCGAAAAAGCACAGTCAAAAGTGAGTTTAGTGATGTTTCCTCCGGTTCGTGGACATATTACTGAAAAATATAGTGCTGCAAAAAAACATTACGCAGTTGATATTGCTTTAGCAAAAGATACACCTATCAAATCGGTTGCAAACGGAACGGTTGTTTTTGCAGAATGGACTCCGACAACCGGAAATGTGATTATTATTAAACATAGAGATGCCATTTTATCAGTTTATAAACATGCAGCAAGTTTAACCAAAACACAGGGAGATGTTGTAAGAACGGGTGAAGTTATTGGGTTAGCCGGTTCCACCGGAAAAGAATCTACCGGAATTCATTTGCATTTTGAACTTTGGAAAGATGGTTTTGCGATTGATCCGACTCAATTTATAGATTTTGAATAACGATGCGAATAAAAGTATTAGCGGCCAAATTATTTGCTAAAAAAATAGCAAAAGAAACCGAAAAGTGGTCTTCCAAACCTGTTGAAACACAGCAAAAAGTTTTTAAAAATTTGATTAAAGAAGCTTCCAAAACCAAATTTGGAAGAGACCATCATTTTGACCAGATCAGTACTTTTCAAGATTTTGCAGAGAAAGTTCCGGTTCGCGATTATGAAGCGTTACGCCCGTACATAGATTTAGTTGTAGAGGGTAAATCGGATATTTTATGGAAAGGCAAACCCATTTATTTTGCCAAAACTTCAGGAACAACTTCGGGAGCAAAATATATTCCACTTACTAAAGAATCGATTCCGTTTCATATTCAAGCCGCTCGAAATGCATTGTTAAGTTATATTCATGAAACCGGAAATGCCAATTTTGTAAAAGGAAAAATGATTTTTTTACAAGGAAGTCCAATTTTAGAAGAAAAAAACGGAATAAAACTAGGGCGACTTTCCGGAATTGTAGCTCATTATGTACCGAAATACTTACTCAAAAATCGTATGCCATCTTGGGAAACTAATTGCATTGACGACTGGGAAACCAAAGTAAATGCCATTGTTGATGAAACGATTAAGGAAGATATGACGGTGATTTCAGGAATTCCGGCATGGGTGCAAATGTATTTTGAAAAATTGCATGAAAAGTCAGGAAAGAAAGTGGGCGAGTTGTTCAAAAATTTCAGTTTATATGTTTATGGCGGAGTGAATTTTGAACCGTACCGTGCGAAATTTGAAAATTTAATTGGCCGTAAAGTCGATTCAGTGGAATTGTTTCCCGCATCAGAAGGATTTTTTGCCTATCAAGATAAACAAAACGAAAAAGGAATGTTGCTTTTGTTGAATGCCGGAATGTTTTATGAATTTATCAAAACTGAAGAGTTTTATACCCAAAATCCAAAACGTTATACGATTGGTGAAGTGGAATTAGGCGTGAATTATGCGTTAATTATTTCTACTAATGCCGGACTTTGGGCGTATAATATTGGCGATACTGTACAGTTTACTTCTCTAAAACCGCATCGCGTGATTGTTTCCGGGCGAATCAAACATTTTATTTCCGCATTTGGGGAACATGTGATTGGAAAAGAAGTTGAATATGCTTTAAAAGAAGCGATGGAGGGAACGTCAATCCGTGTAAACGAGTTTACCGTTGCACCTCAAATCACACCTGAATTAGGGTTACCGTATCACGAATGGTTCATTGAATTTGATTCTGAATCTTCAGGTGAACCCGAAAATTTGGAAGATTTTGCTCTTAAAATCGACAACGCCATGCGAAAACAAAATACATATTATGACGATTTGATAGTTGGAAAAGTGTTACGAACTTTAGTTATAACCAAAGTGACTCAGAACGGTTTTCAGGATTATATGAAATCGATAGGAAAATTGGGTGGTCAAAATAAATTACCACGGCTCAGTAATGATAGAAAAATTGCAGATTTTCTCAGCCAATTTAAAAAAGTGTAACTTTGCAGGTTAGAAAACAGAATTTAATGAAAGAAATTAAAAACATATCTCGTTCAAGAGCTCAGGAATCATCTGCTGCAATTGAACGATTATATATCACCATGCGTCACTTGTTCAACCGGGGTTTCTATAAACCAATGGGAGTTTCGGGTGAAACGTTGCGAGAAGCTTTACTGCAATTACGACCAGAAATTTATGGTTCAATTGCTGAAGAAAAAGTAGAATTAAATGGATTATTGTATGTGATTGAACGTCTTCCGGTTGGAATTGAAGAATGTAGATACATCAATTTAACATCAGACGAAGGGTATTCAAAATCGCATTTTCAAGCGATTGTTCCACCGAAAAGAAGACGC
>JAFLBT010000225.1 GCA_017302935.1 Flavobacteriales bacterium
TATTTCTATTCATATTCTGTGTTTGCCCTGTTATGTGATTTCTCCTGCGTCGAAATGACACAGTCATGGGGAAGAGATTGTTTTACCATTATTTAAAAATTATTTCTAATATTCTGTGTTTGCTCAGTTATGTGATTTCTCCTGCGTCGAAATGACACAGTGGTGGGAAGAGATTGCTTTAACTTTTTTTTTAATTATCTCTATTCATATTCTGTGTTGCCCTGTTGTGTCATTTCGACGCAGGAGAAATCGCATTTCTAGATTGAGCAAATCGTTATTATTTACCATTACATTCCACTTCTAAATAGAACCCTTATTTTCTTTTCAACTTGAAACAAAAAGTCGTACTTTTGCACTCCAAAATAGAGTTATACAGCTATGTTAGACAGATTACAATATGTAAAACAACGTTTCGATGAAATTTCCGATTTGATAATTCAACCGGATGTGATTGCCGACCAAAAGCGTTATGTGCAATTGAACCAAGAATATAAAACCTTAAAAGGGTTGGTGGACAAACGTGAAGAATACATCCGTTTAAACCAAAATATGGCAGAAGCCAACGAAATTATTGCCGATGGTTCAGATGCCGAAATGGTAGAAATGGCCAAAATGGAATTGGATGATGCCAAACAACGCCTTCCTGAATTAGAAGAAGAAATCAAGTTCATGCTCATCCCGAAAGATCCGGAAGATGCCAAAAACGTAATGGTGGAAGTTCGTGCCGGAACCGGTGGTGATGAAGCCTCAATTTTTGCAGGCGATTTATACAGAATGTACACCAAATTTTGTGAAAGCAAAGGTTGGAGAACGTCTGTGGTAGACATGAACGAAGGAACTGCCGGAGGTTTCAAAGAAGTAATTTTTGAAGTAACCGGAGAAGATGTGTACGGAACCTTAAAATTTGAAGCAGGCGTTCATCGTGTGCAACGTGTTCCACAAACGGAAACACAAGGACGAGTGCATACATCAGCAGCAACCGTAATGGTTTTACCGGAAGCGGAAGAATTTGATGTTCAAATTGATATGAATGATGTGCGAATTGATTATTTCTGTTCGTCAGGTCCCGGTGGTCAATCGGTGAACACGACGAAGTCAGCTGTTCGGATGACGCACATTCCTACGGGATTGGTAGCTCAATGTCAGGATGAAAAATCGCAGCATAAAAATAAAGACAAAGCGTTAACGGTTTTGCGTTCGCGTTTGTATGAAATGGAATTAGCCAAAAAACAAGCAGAAGATGCGACAAAACGTACATCTCAAGTTAGCAGTGGTGACCGTTCGGCAAAAATTCGTACCTATAATTATGCTCAAGGTCGAATTACCGATCACCGCATTGGATTGAGTATTTTCGATTTAGATGGATTCATGAACGGTAATATCCAAAAAATGATTGACGAATTACAGTTGGTTGCGAATACTGAAAAACTAAAAGAATCGGAAGTATTTTAAATAAAAAAAAAACGGAGCTCAAAATTGGCTCCGTTTTTCTTTCATAAAAAGTTGGCTATTCTTTTGCTTCAGCGTTTTCTGTTGATTTTGCAGAAATTCTATTTATTTTGAAGAATGTAGCAAATCTGGTTTTTAGAGCTGCAATTTTTAAATTATCTGAGGTAGATAATCCTTCTTTTTCAACAGTATTTTTACGGGTATCTAATGCTTCATAGAGTAATTTGATTTCATCCCATTCTTCTCTTGTATAGTTGTCTTTGTTATCGGATGTGGTGTTTACAAAAGTTTCATAGGTTTTCAAAATGTTATCTTTATTAACCCAAGCAAAATTCAAATCATCACCAATTTGTTGACCAACAAAAAGAGTAGATCTTACTTTTGCTTTGTAACTTGCAGCCTCCTTTTTTTGTTTTTCAGCAATTAGATTGGCTCTTAATTCATCATATTTTTTTGAACCGGCCTCTAGCTTTTGGTCTAATTCCATTCGGTCTTCCAAGTTTTCGAGAGCTAATTCTGCTTCATTTTTTTTGGCGATGTAGTTACTTTCAACATCATCCCATTTTTCGGCTAAGTCTTCAGAAGCGACATTAACCACAGAATCGATATAGGCTACATAATTATTGACGGCTTTTTCTGCTTGTGTTTTTTTCTCATCGGCACACGATCCGAACGCAACAGCAATGAATGATATTGCTACTATGGATTTTAAATTTTTCATGTTCTAAGTATTTATAGGTTATTTAATTTGTTTGATTTTTAAGTTTTATTTTTGATAGATAAGCAGTCACTAAAAATTGTAGAACATTTCCGATTACTTTTTTTATTGGATTATCAGAACTTCCAACAACTACTTTTTTTGAAACATAGCCTCCCACAACACTTACTATAGTTGAGACTAAGTTTTCTTTGTTGGTGACAGTTTTATAGAATCCATTTAAACCTTCTTGTACAATGTTGGTTGAAGTTAGACTGCTTTGAACTATATGAAATTGTTCTTTAAGTTCTTCAAATTCACTTTTATGCTGTATGGTTAATTGTTCAATTTTTTGATCTAATAATTCGTTTAGATTTAACTTTTTCATTTTCTATTAATTTGAATTATTATTTTGTTGCTTAAAATAGTTTTCATCTTTTTCCTTCATCAATTTTGCTACAACAATTGTGTCAATTGGAATTTTAATTAATGATTTTCTGAATATATATACTACTATGGCAATCACCAAATAGAAACCCGAGACGATAAAAAATCCAATTGCATAACTATCGAAAGCTTTTCCAAGTAAAAGAGCAATTCCAATGTTAAAAAATAAAGAGAATACAGCCAAAATCAAGGAGAGCGATACAATTACAGCAAGCGATGATATAACATCTGAGGATTTATCAATGACATTCAATTTAATGAGTTCTAAACTCGTTTTTGAATATTGTTCTGCTTTGTTGTAGAGCGTTCCAATGTTTTTGGCTATATTTTCCATCTATTGATTACTTGTTCAGTTCGTGATTGATTCGCTCTAAATTTGTTTTGCCTTCCTCCACCATATCTTCAGCTTTTGAAGTTAAATTGTGATACTGATCTTCAACAGAGGTTAAAATATCATTAAAGCTTTCTTTAACTGTATCTTTAAATTCATTTGATTTTCTCGCAATTTTTTTTCGGGTATTACTTCCTTTATCCCCCCTTTTTTACATTACAAATCCCTATCATTGCGATGTGTTTACTTGCTGTTAATCAG
>JAFLBT010000226.1 GCA_017302935.1 Flavobacteriales bacterium
GTTCTACCATGAAGCATTTCATAAAAAATAAATCCGATGGCCCATATGTCGCATTTGGAAGTGTATGGCAATGCTTTTAATATTTCAATGGGCATATAAAGAGGTGTACCAACTGCCGTATGATTTTTAAGACCGCCAACATTCTTCTTGGCAAAGCCAAAATCTCCTATTTTGACTTTCTTTTTTGATATAAAAATATTCGCAGGTTTCAAATCCCTAAATCTAATTTAAAAATACCTGTGTAGAATACCTTCTTTGACGAGGGTAAGAAATCCATTGCAGGTTTAGGTTAAATATTGAACAGCTTATTTTTCAGAAATGATTTTATCGGGTTGCTGCTTTAGATAGTTCTACAGATCGATGTCGCAAAGTTATTGGATAATGTAATAATTGTTGTTGCTTTCCATGACGTCAAACAGCTCGACAATGTTGGGAGACTTTAGTGTTTTCATAATTTTTATCTATGATATCAAAGCAGCCTTTAGATATGGATCGGAATTTACTAAATTAACAATGCATTACTGTTCGATTTATCTAAAACTTTGACTGCGCACGGAATCTCAGTGTTGGCTTGTTCACCTTCGTATACCTATAATTAGCATAGAGGTTACAGTTCCATAGGCTCCTTTGCCTAATTTCTTATTCATGAAAATTCTATATCCATTGATTTTCTTTATCATTTTGCTTTAATATAAATTATACAACTCTTAATGAATTACGCGTGTATTACTTAATTGTTTTTCACGTAATGGAATTTCTTTTTATAAAAAATACTTTTTTATTTTTGCTGTATTATAGCTTAAATGTATGATATTTTAATGTGACTTAAAATATTTTGAAATATAATGGCTGACGGAAATAATATACAGCAACTCATCTCCTCAATCACTTCGAGTGTGGACCAAGATTTCTAAGATTTCGAGCCGGTTAAAAGAATATCCGGAACTTTCAATACAAAACCGTCAACAATAATCTTGCCTCTCATTATTGTTGTCCTCATCATCTCAGTCTTTACCGTAAATATTGCACGCTTCATCATCACTGTCTTCGGCATGATCTATCCTGCCTATATGTCATTCAAAGTAAACGATAATCATAATTTAGGCTATTAATGGGAAAAATTAGCAACTCTGCAAAAAATGGCTGACTTATTGGATCGTCTTTGCCTTTGTTACAGTTTTTGATGGAATTTTATCTACTATTCTGTTCTTTTTGCCTGCCTATTATGCATTCAAATTACTATTCATAATTTGGCTATTTTACCCACGTACAGATGGGGCTTCTTTAATTTACGAAAGATTCCTTAGACCCAATTTAGCTCAAGTAAAAACAGCTTTAAAAAACATGTCAGCAAAATGATAAATAAAATGATAACTAACGCCTTTAATTTAAATAAATCTGAGTTTTATCACAGTTCTTTCATTAAAATACTGAATTAATTAATTTTTGATATTTATATCGTGGAAACACATTATTGAATGGGGAAAAAAATAACATTTGTGCCATTGCCTATCTATTCCGTATCTTCGATAATAATTAAGGTTGCCACATTCAAAAACTATATATACTTTTCAGGGGGCGGAGGTGGAAAGACAGGCATTCCCAATTAAATTGTATATTCGTCATAATTTAGCTTATTTTCCAAAGGACAGTAACTCCCAACCCTGCCAATAGAATTAGTACAGAAACAAGAATCTACTAAAATTTAACAGTTTCTTTAAAATATTAACTATTGGTCTGTTCAGCCAATCAAAATTTATTGATATTTGAGATCACTGAAGCAGGAAAGAGTTTGAATAAATTGTACGAAATATAAGTTGATCAAAGTTTTAAGAACCCAACCATTGTATATAATGGGATATTTAGAATTCAATTTGTTTCCATCATTCATAAAAAATAATAGCAGTAGGCGGAGATGATTCATTTGTCAGATTTTACAAAATATAAAAAGATCAGCCACCTGTTCAGATATGGTAGCATCAAGAACACAGAGAACAGATTAGAAAAATAGATTCGAAATCAAAAGATTTGTTTGTTTCAAATGATACTTAGGTTGCTGTCATCGTTGACATGAATACAAAACAAACACTAAGAAAGTTCTATAAAGATCAATTAAATCCCTATGGATCTGTTCTTCAATCTGCCTTGTAATAAAATATTTATGCAGCTTTTACTAATAAAAAGATAAAGAGGATTTAAAATTAGTATTGTGCCATTATATTGTTCGAAAATAATCTTATGTGACTCGTTAGCTTCCAAATGGTCAGTATTTAACACTTCAAGTTAGCAATGATCAATCATGCGCAACATCTAAAGAGGGAAAATATTTAGGATTAGCATGTGGAAGAGGGGAAACTTTTATGATTGATACATAGGAGATGAAATGCATAAGCAAATAAAAAGGACATGAGTTTGTAATAACGACAGGGACAGTGACAAAGGGGCGCAGATTCATCACTGCAACATCAAGTTGTTCGTATTTGATCCAATAATAGTCGGGGCTCAATCTAAATTGGCTATACAGCTTGGCTATTTCCATTTTATTTTTGCTTTTGTTTACTTATGGGATTGGGTCTCATGAGGCAGGATCCTAATTGTGATTTAAATATTTTTATGCATATATTTTATTTTATTTTTCCAACAATGTGGTATAAATAAATTTTAATTGATATTAATTCCAATTTTTCATATTAGTAGATATTTATTTATCTTGAATAAATAATCAATATTACAAAATTTTGCAATAATTAACAATCATGCTAATCGAATTCTGTTTTTCATTTTGTTGTCTTTCATTTATCATTATCTC
Organism: Flavobacteriales bacterium; assembly: GCA_017302935.1. GTDB lineage: Bacteria > Bacteroidota > Bacteroidia > Flavobacteriales > Flavobacteriaceae > Flavobacterium. Next base: position 2,810 of record JAFLBT010000226.1, read on the forward strand.
TCTACATTGTGATGACACTTGCTTATTTTTGTTCATCTTTTAATGATGATGAGTCACTTTTAGCTCTTTCTTTTATTTCTGCTATCATCTTTTTTAATTTTTAGCGACTTTAATCATATGATTTTGTGAAATCTTTCTTCATTATTGTAGCCTTACAATTTCGTTCAATTTTAAATTTATTTACATTTTATTTTATTTAGGCAACATAATTTTCTTAAGGAAGTGCATGTTTGATTAGAAAAATATTAGTTTCCTTATGCAACCAAATCCAGGTAATAAAATTTAATACAAATTTTTACTAAATCAAATCTTCTTGATTCACCCAATATTTCATACGAGTTGTCAATTACA
>JAFLBT010000227.1 GCA_017302935.1 Flavobacteriales bacterium
TGCATTTACCATTTTCCAAAAAAGGATGAAATATCAAAATAATAAATTACTTCTTCACCATTCGGTTTTTGAAAATGTAAGGCATCATAGGGTTTTCCTTTGTGGTCTAATAACGATTGTCTTATTCTTTTACAACCCTCGCAGTTTTTTCTAACATAAGCATATTCTTCGTCAATGCTATTCACTTTAATCGCATTTTCAATCGATAAGCCGTCTTTTACGCCTTTTTTTGTTTTTGTTCCAGTTACTTTTGTATCAATAAATACATACTCTTTTTCATTAAAATTCATAGCACTGTTCAGCATTTTAAACTGTACCCGTTGCTTATCCAAAACAATATATTCATACGTATCGGTGTTCTCTGAATTGCTGTGGTACTCAAAAAAACGATTGCCTTCTACCCACCATGTGCCGTCTTCGGTAAATTCATCTACTTCACCATCAGTGGTAGTTTTAAAATGCAACACAAAAGTGCCGTCTTCATCCCGAATCATTTTCCATTCTTTTTTTGTGTCTTCCATCTGCACACCGGTTTCGGAGCCCTCCCAAGTTCCTACCAATTGGGTATCAATTTTTTTTCCGTTAGAAAGCGTCTTAACAGAAGAACAAGCACTCACCATAAACAGGACTAAAACACCGGTTACAAAAGCACCGCCAATCAATTTTTTCATATCTAAAAAGTTTTTACATTAACCATCATACACAAAAAACCTTCACACGCCAATTGGCGTGACGTTGTAAGCCGCTAAAGGAATGTGGTATTTGTGTAATGGAATGGTAAATGTAGGAAAATAAATTAGTAATTCCAAACGGTATTTTTATTTGTGCTTTCAAGTCAAATGATGTTTTGAAATGAATACTTTATTATCGAAAGTTTAAATTCATGCTTAAAACGTAAGTTTTTAAGCAAAATGAACCATCTGGTCTCTAAATTTTTTTTGCGAAACTAGATGGTTATGGTAAAAAGTGATTATAGTTGTTTTTTTTCGAAATCAGTACTTGTTGTTTTTTGTTTCTTAAGCACTCCATTCCCAAAATAATTGGTATGAAAGAGCTGTTGGTCAATTTGTCCTTTTATGGTCCAAGATATTCCAAACGCAATCAGCATTACTAATTCTAACCAATAGGTAAGGTTTAAATCATCTGACCAACTAACATCTAGTTTCAATTTATGTAAAATAAAAATAATGAGTAGTATTAGCATACAGCCAAACATTATAATTGCACTATATTTAAAATATTTATGTGATTCGTTTTTCCCAAAGTTTTCAGGCTCTTTCGTCCGTCTGAAATTTACAAATGAAATGATGGAAAGGGCAACAAAGAAAAGCACAGCGGCTCCGTAATGAATATATCCGGTGGCATCGGTGGCTACAAACGCTCTAAAATTATCAGTTATCGGTTCTGAACTCGTTGGAAAAATAACCACCAAAAGTGCCATTGCTCCGGCAAAATTGCACATAAAATTATCGCCGGGAATTTTGTGATATTTGCCATAAGCGGGACGGTCATACCCACGATAGCAAAACAAAAACAACGACACCGCACACAACGCCCCCGTGAAAAGTTCCCCCACCGTAGAATAGTAAAAATGACTTATCGAATCTTTGAGGTTATCTCCCGGATCATATCCATCTGAAAAGGTAATCCAGAACGGATTGTGCAAAATACCGGATTCGTTGATAATAGTATTCAGAAACCAAAGGCTTAAAGGTAAAAGCATCCCAATAATTCCAACGGCAAGGCGTATTTTATGGTAGGAGATGACGCGGTTTTCGGGGGGTGGGGAGGTTTTTATATGTAATTCCATAATTATTCTTTGATTAATTATTAAGTTGTAATCTAATTAAGTAAGAAGACAAGTTTATTTTTTAAATTTATTTACAAACGTTGAAAGATTTGTTGCATAACCCACTAATATTTGAGGAAAAAAATCTTTGGCACCCAAGTGATAAAAACCCCCAATACGTGCATATATACCATCATTCGTTTTATCCGGGTTTAATTTGCTATATAAATTTAATTGAACACGTAATACACTTTTATCATCATTGTTATTATCTTGATTCATAATAATTGTCACATCGTCAGTTGCTCCTCTTCCATTTAGCCAATTAAAGGCTAAATTCAAATCGGCACCAAAATTTAACTGTGGTCTTATCTCAAAGTTTGCTACAAGTTCATGGCTTAAGGCATTAAGTTGAAAGGTTTTTACATTGTCAACACCATCATTTACAATAGTGTGTCTTAATCCTGCTCTAAAATAGCGTAAACCATAACCGAAATTAAATTCTGTATATAATCCTTTCCATTCCCAATTAAATAACCCTAAATTTATACCTGCATTTATATTATTGTTTTTGATATAATCAAAATTATTAATTAAAAAAGAAGTTTTATCTCCATCAGTTATGACTTCAATAGGCTCTATAAATCTACTACTATCATCAAAACCATTATAGATTGTTGCATTGACATCTGCACTCAATGCGTTAAATATTGATTTTTTTTTGATATTTGATATCCAAATAGGAATTTTAATTCTCCCCTCTGCTTGTATAAGAGCATTGGTAGAATTATTATTTAATCCTAAAAAATCTGAAAAAATAACCGCCGTAAAATAGTCCATTAATCTTCGTTCTTCTATTTTTATTGTTTCACCTGCGTTTATGTTGTATTCTTTATTTCTAACAGAATAATTATAAGAGTCTAATTTATCATAATCAAAAACATCATTTATATTTATATATAAACCCTTCGCATCATCATCATTCGGAGAAATTGGTAAAAATTGTGTACTATTGTTAAATGAACGCATAGGAATGCTGTAACTGATATTTAATACTCTAAATTCTATGTCTGGATTATTTTCTAAATAACCCACTATTACTACATCTTTCAATTTGTTATTAAAAAAGCGTAAATGAGCATCTTTTATAACAAATTTTTCAGATTTTTCTTCAACTGGTTTTTTAATAGATTTATATAAGCCAAATAGAGTAGAAAAGTTTGGATCAATTTTATAAGTTCTAATGGTTTTGTTTAGTTTTATAACTCCTGAATATTGAGTTTCTAAATTTTCAATTTTTTCAATTAGTTCA
>JAFLBT010000228.1 GCA_017302935.1 Flavobacteriales bacterium
ATTCCTGCAGAAGTAATTTCCGCTATCATCAACGGAACGGAAGAATTGATTCAAGAATTAAAATCATTTGGTGTTACGATTCATTCCACGGGTGGCGAAACAGCCGATGTGGGTGATTTAGTTCGAACAATCATAGTAGATTCTACCGTAACTGCCCGAATGAAACGCAGCGATGTGATTGATAATGCCAACATTCAACCCGGCGATGTGATTGTGGGGTTGGCTTCTTTCGGACAAGCTTCTTACGAAAAAGAATACAACGGCGGAATGGGAAGCAATGGATTAACCTCTGCTCGTCACGATGTTTTTGCAAAGTATTTAGCCGAAAAATATCCGGAAAGTTATGATGCTGCGGTTCCTTCTGATTTGGTTTATTCCGGTAAAGTAAAATTGACGGATGAAGTGGAAAATAGTCCGATTGATGCCGGAAAATTAGTGCTTTCACCAACACGTACGTATGCTCCAATAATCAAAACTATTTTAGAGAAATACTCTCCTAAAGAAATTCACGGAATAGTGCATTGCAGTGGTGGAGCCCAAACGAAGATTTTACATTTTATTGATAATTTACATATTATCAAAAATAATTTATTCCCGATTCCGCCTTTATTTAAACTGATTCAAGAACAATCTAAAACCGATTGGAAAGAAATGTATCAAGTCTTTAATTGCGGTCACCGAATGGAATTGTATGTTCCTGCTGAGATTGCAAACGACGTTATCGAAATTTCAAAATCATTCAATGTTGATGCTCAAATTGTTGGCAGAGTAGAAGCATCCGAACATAAAAAATTAACCATTACCAGTGAATTTGGTACATTTGAATACTAATTCATTTACCTTTAACCTATTACCATTAACCCATTACATAAAAAACATGGACTTACCAAAATTCGTTTTAGCAGACAACACCGATTTTCCTGAAGATATTTTTGTGATTCACTTAGATTATCCTCGATTTTTAATCAATTTAAAAGATGACGAAGTAGAATTTCTTGAAGAAATTGATGAAGAAGATGAAAAAGAATTAGAAACCGAAATGGAAAAACTAATTGAATTAGCCGGAGCTTTTTATGATAGAGAAATGGAACGGTATGAGGAGTAAATTATTCTGAAAATCCATTCTTTAAAGCAAAAACAGCTAAACCAACTCTCGTCCTAAGTTCCAATTTTTCAAAAAGGGAATCGCGATAACTTTCAACTGTTCTCGGGCTGCAAAACATTTTATCAGCTATTTCTTTATAGCTCATTTCTGTTGTTGTAAATTTTAAAAACTCTTTTTCTCTATCAGTTATTTTAACTTCAGATTTTACTACTTTATCTTGCTGCTTCATGTTTTTAAATACAATTTTTGAGGCCCAATCCGGATAGTAAAAACCAACGTCAATAAGACTAAGTAACGCTTTTTCCAAATCAGCGGGATGACTATTTTTAAGCAAATAGCCATGAGCACCATTTTTAATCATTTTAATCACGCTTTCTTCATCGTTCTGCATACTTAAAGCCATAATTAAAACATCCGGTTTGTTTTCGTTTAGCCATTTGGCTGTTTCAAAACCATTCATAATTGGCATGCTGATGTCAAGTAAAATGATATCAGGAATTTTTTTATTTTGATTCAGTTTTTCAATCAAATCAGCACCGTTTTCACAAACATATAGTACCTCAAAGGCTTCAAAGTTTGAGATAATGCTTTTTATAGCTTGAGCAATTAGTGTGTGGTCATCCACAATTACAATTGATTTTTTCATACTAAAGGAATTGTGATAAAGAGGCGTGTTCCTTGATTTAAATTACTAGACAATTCAAAAGTTCCATTTAAAAGAATGGTTCTTTTTTTTATGTTTTCCAGACCAATTCCTTTAGAATCCTGATGGATATCAAAACCAATTCCGTCATCTTTAAGTTCAAATTGAATGGATTGATCAACGCTCTTTAGTCTAATATGAATTAGTTTACAGTTAGAATATTTTAAACTGTTTTGGATAAATTCCTGACAAATTCTAAGTAAAATTGATTTTTGTTCATAGTTCAATGTGGTAAAATTTTGTTCATAATCAAATTCAACTTTACACTTTTTTGTCTTGTTGACACCCGCACATTCAAGAGATATTAATTCAACTAAATTATTCTCTCTTATAGAATCGCTGGTTAATGATTTTGATAATTCTCTTAGTTCAGACAACGAATCATTGATGATTTTACTGATGTTTTCAATATTTTCATAGATGTGAGGAGCTTTATTTTCAAACGCTAATTGTTGCGTGTATAGACTAGCTAAGGTAAGTTTTTGCCCAACATTATCATGAATTTCTCTCCCAATATATTGCATGGTTTGGTTTTGAATTTCGATTTGATTGGTTAATAATTCCTTTTGATGTTCTTCTTTTTGAAATTGCAGCATAGCATAATGTTCTTTCTTTTTCATTTTATATTGTTTGATGAAGATGATGATTCCAACAATGAATAAAATGAAAAAAAGATTGAATAATATGATTGTAATAATTATTTCGGTCTTCCCCATATAAATGATGCTGCAAATAATAAATACATGATGCAATTTGAAATCATAAAATAAATGTAATAACTATTCCAAATTTCCGGAATTTTTAGAATGGGATGATACCAACCAAAAAAAGGCATGTTTCCAATGTAAAATAGAATAACGCCTAAATTGATATAAAACATTTTATCTTCTCTAAAGTTAATGATTCTATCGCTTTTTATTTGTTTTATAAATTCAAGAATAACCAAAATTAGCAGTAAAAATGCACCAAAAGTGTTATTCAGCGATTTAAATGTAAATGCAATATTCGACAATAAAAATTCCAAAATAAGCGATGCTGTATATATAAACGTAAAAAACCAAAATAACTTTTCCTTTTTTAATGATTGTAAAGCAAATAGCCAAAATAAAAAAAGATATTCGATAGGAATTTGGATTAAAGCCATGAAACTTCCAATTTTCATTTTATAAGTATAAACAGCATAATAACTGATTATTTCATAGCAAAAAATGTAAATCAAATAAAAGACAAACCATTTCCAAT
>JAFLBT010000229.1 GCA_017302935.1 Flavobacteriales bacterium
CACACAATCGCATCCGTTGGAAATATTTCTGGTTATCTTAATCGCAGGAATGATTTCAGGAATTGTGGGAATGATTATTGCAGTTCCTTTTTACACGATGGTAAAGGTAGTAGCAAAAGCATTCTTCCCGGAAAATAAACTTGTACAAGTTTTTACCCGTAAGATTTAAAAAAAACCTTTTGGAAGCATTATTAGCAAACGATATTCAAAATTTTATAACGGAACAGTGTGAAAAACCATCCTCGCAATTGGCTTTTCAAAAAAATCCTTTTCCACAAGTGGAATGGAAATTAATTTTGCAACAAATTGAAGCTAAAACTAAAGCAAAAGAAAAATTACCGCATTGGTATTCCACGCGAAATATTATTTATCCCTCAAAAATTTCGATTGAGCAAACTTCATCAGAAAAAACCGCAATCTATAAATCAAGTTTAATCAAAGGCAAAAAAATTATCGACTTAACCGGAGGTTTTGGAATTGATAGCTATTTCTTTTCAAAACACTTTGAATCGGTTATTCATTGTGAACAAAATACTGCATTATCCTCAATTGTCCAACATAATTTCAAGCATTTAAACGCAAACAATATTCAATGCTTTGCTGAAAATAGCGAAAAAATACTTTCGTCATTACAACAACAATTTGATTGGATTTACATCGATCCCGCAAGAAGAAATGAACAAAAAGGAAAAGTTTTCATGCTGAAGGATTGTGAACCGAATGTTCCTGAATTATTGAATTTTTACTTTCAGTTTTCCAATCATATTTTAATTAAGACTGCACCACTTTTAGATATAAAAGCCGGATTGAATGAACTGAAATTTGTAAAAAACATTCACATTATAGCAGTTGAAAATGAAGTAAAAGAATTGTTATGGGAAATTGAAAAAGATTTTTCAGGTCAACCCACTCTGAAGACAGTAAATTTGACCAAATCAAAAACGGAACTTTTTGACTTTGTTTTAAACGAAGACTCGAGTAAAGCAACGTTAGGTAAACCTGAAAAATACCTTTACGAACCTAATGCCGCTATCATGAAATCAGGTGGATTTGATGAAGTTACTCATTTTTTCAACGTGAAGAAACTCCATCCACATTCTCATCTTTATACTTCAAATGAGCTTATGAATTTTTGTGGCAGAGTTTTTGAACTGCAACAAACAATTCTATACAACAAAAAAAACATGATGCAACTTGCACTTTCAAAAGCCAATATCACGACAAGAAATTTTCCGGAAACGGTAGAAACTTTACGAAAAAAATGGAAAATTAAAGACGGTGGAGAGGTTTATTGCTTTTTTACAACGGATGAAGAAAACCAAAAAATTGTTTTACTTTGCAAAAAATTATAATTTAAAAATGAGAATTCTACTTGTATTGCTATTTGCCTTTTTTTCATTACAAACTTTTGCACAACGAAAATGTGAATATACAACAGAAGTTAAGGATAGTTTAGGAAGTTTAAAAACAACCAAAGAAGTTTTGCTTTATGAACGTATTTTTGGTCAAAATGAGCAATATTTATTTTTCTCATTAACAAATGACGACGGAACTCCCTATCTTACCTTGCAACAAGTGCAAAAGAATAATGCCTTCATTAAAGCAATTTGTATTGATGCATCTACCAAAATGTATGTTCAATTAGAAAACGGTAAAATTATAACATTAATTCACGTACAAGAAGAAAACTGTGGAAATTTCTTTTACAACGACAATAAAAATGTACGCGTTTTATCAGCTAATTTTATGTTTTTAAAAGATTCTTTTAAAGAGTTAAAACAAAGCCCGGTAAGCATGATTCGAATCAAATATAGTACAGAAACCATTGACTACCGAATTAAACCTGAATTGCAATCTGAATTGTTAAAAGAATTTAATCGTCCTTCAAATTTCTTTATTGATTATTTACATTGTGTCGAATAGTCAATCACATGGCCATGTGAAATTTGAAATTTTATCAGAGGGTTCAGTAGCTAAATTATAATGCCACCATTCGGATTGAAACACCTTAAACAAGCAGCTTTCCATGGTTTCGCGTAATAGTTTTCGGTTTTTTTTAACAACCTCAGAACTATTTTCATACGAATGAGCGGCTTCTTTACCGAAATGATCAAAGGGTGTGCCCATATCAAGTTCATTTCCATTTAAATCAATTAAAGTCAAATCAACTGCACATCCTCTATTATGAATAGAACCTTTGGACGGATCTGCAACATAAATTGGGTTAGGCACAATTTTCCACATTTTCTTTTGAACATCCAACGGTCGATAGCAATCGAAAAGTTTTATTTTGTAGCCGAGTTTCAAAAATTTTTCGTTGGCTTCAATTAATTTTTTGACTGTTTTATATCGCAAATAACATTCGGCACAATCGTACACTTTTGCATTCAAAAAATTATTTTCAGTGGCATATCGCAAATCATATTCAAACTGATTGGAATAGTCTTTTAACCGAACAAACAACGTATCATTTGGAGTTGTCGTTTGACAAAAACTAATTTGAATGAAAAAAAATAGAAAAACGATAACTTTATTCATTTTATACACAGCTTTTAATTTGCCACGAGTAAAGATACAAGAAAAAAGTTAGGGTAAAAATTCACTCCAATAATCATGAATCAACGCTTTGTGTTGTTCATAAAACAAAAGTGCTTTTTCTCTGGATCGAAAAGCTAAAAATTGAGGTAAAACTGAAATGCCAATATAAGGAATAAATTCGCCCTCTTTGATTTGTGGCAGGATGGCATAATTCTCCAAATAATGATTCCAACCACTAAAATAAGAGTGAAGCAATTGAGAAAGTTGGGCTTTCGCCAATGCAGACTTCGCTTGATTTTCGGTGGCAAAAACATTTCGATTATCGTCATGCACCGGTCTATTTTCGTAGGATTCAATTTTTGAAAAGCTATCAATATAATAGCCACTTACCTCATTTAAATCGGACCAACTTTTAACAAGCTTCGGATTTTCTTCAAGGTATTTGCGGAGTGCACTTATATCATCCAGGTTTTTTTTTTGCTGGTTTTCAAGGGCATTTAACCGGTTA
>JAFLBT010000023.1:0-18478 GCA_017302935.1 Flavobacteriales bacterium
ATCAATAACCGAAAAATTTTGTCGGGCATTGCAGAAGTGATTGGAGCAAAAGATAAATTAATTGATTTTACAGTCGCGTTAGATAAATTAGACAAAATAGGCGAGGACGGCGTGAAAAAAGAAATGCTTGAAAAAGGAATTTCGACATCTGCCATCGAAAAAGTGCAACCGTTGTTTCAATTTACGGGATCGGTTGCTGAAAAAATTGAAAAATTAAATCAGTTGTTGGCTTCGTCTGACGAAGGAATAAAAGGAGTAGCAGAGTTGCAATTTATTTGTGAGACCATTCAAAAATTAGGTTTACAAACTGCCATCATTGATTTGGATGTCACCTTAGCCAGAGGTTTAAATTATTACACCGGAGCTATTTTTGAAGTCGTTGCTCCACACGTAGCCATGGGTTCGATTGGTGGTGGGGGTCGTTATGACGATTTAACCGGTATTTTTGGTTTAAAGAATATGAGTGGTGTCGGCATTTCGTTTGGATTAGACCGTATTTATTTGGTATTGGAAGAATTAGGATTATTCCCGGAAACGGTGACGGCAACTACTAAAGCACTTTTTATCAATTATGGCAATCAAGAAAGTTTGTATGCGATGGAAGCGATTTCCAACTTACGCCGTAGCGGCATAAAAGTGGAATTGTATCCTGATGCTGCTAAAATCGCTAAACAATTTCAGCACGCAGACAAACGCGAAATTCCTTTTGCAGTGATTGCCGGAGAATCGGAGATGGAACAAAATTGTTTTGGTTTGAAGAATTTACAAACCGGTGAACAAGTGAAGTTGGATTTTGAGGGGTTGAAAAATGCTTTAAAATAAGTTTTTCAAATTTTGTATAAAACGGACCTCGTTAGAAGCATCTGACGAGGTTTTTTTTATAAACTTTTTAAATATTCTTCCGCTGACATAACTGGAAGTAATGAATGTTTAAAATCTTTTTGATTTCTAGTGATGATGATGTCACATTTTGAATATAACGCACAAAAATATTGTAATGCATCTTCAAAATCTTCAAAATCAGAATTTAACGCTTTTTCCAGTATGCTTTCATTCATTGCAGCTATTTCACACAGAATTTTAAACTTTCTCAATTTTTCTTTTGCATTTGAAATTCCTTCCGACTTAGTAAGAAAATAATTTACCGTAGCAAATGAAATAGGAGAAACAATCAGTTTTACTTTTTTGTGATCCGCTAAAGTTGCCAATTGTGCACTTGGAAGGTAAAAAGGTTCTCGTTCCCCAAGAAAATCAAGTATGATGTTAGTGTCTAAGAATAACTTTTTACTCATTTATGTTTGTTCAAAAGATGTTCAGCATATTCTTTTTTGTAATCCAAATCGGCAGGAATTGAATTACCGGTTTTTATACTTTTTACAAAAGCAGAGATTTCAATTGAATCGTCACTATTTGTATCATTAGTTAACGAATTCAAATAATTCTCAATAATTCGAGACAAACTCACTTTCTTTTGAGCAGCATAAATCTTCGCTTTCTCAATGATTTCTTGATTTAATTTTAAGGTCAATTTTGTATCCATAGCGATATGTTGTACGTACAAATATATGATTTATATCCGTATATTTTTTGATTTTAACATTTTTGGATGGAAAAATTTACAAACCGGTGAACAAGTGAAGTTGGATTTTGAGGGGTTGAAAGTAAAATTTTCTTAGTTAATAATTTGAATAAAAATGAAAAGCCCCTCACGTCGAGGGGCTTTTCGGTGTCAAAAATCAATTATCAAAACCCTATTTAATAATGATTTTTTTGCTAATTGTTCCGGCAGTTGTTTGCACACGAACAATGTAGGTGCCAGTACTTACGTTGCTCACCGGTAACGAAATGTTGGTTTGGGTTTCGTTTTCAACATTCCAGGTAGCAAGGGTCTGGCCCAGAATCGTAATGATATTCACTGTTTGCACAGTAACATCGGTTAAGTTTTGTATAGTAAGTAAATTTTGGGCATTTGAAAAAGCAACTCCAATTTCTTGGGCTAAGCTAAAATCAGGATTCGATAGTGCTTGGTTGCTAAACGTTAATTCAAAACGGTTGTGTATTTCGCCTTGAGGCAAATAAACCGTAAAAGGACCATTTTGAATCGGGTGATGTATTCCGGTGGTTTTGTCTAGAATGAAAATATCAATGTTTTCATCCCAATTCATAACCTCGTCTAAAGTAAATTGAACGTTTCCGGCTTCATAGGTTTTTACTCCTAACGGGTATTTTTTGTTTACATCAAAATATCCCACTCCCTGAATGACCAATTTATTGGAATCATTCATAAAGTACATGTCATTTTGTTGATTATCAATATGAATGGCGTCATAGCCGGGGTCGATGTTATCGGTAGCCCATTCGTTCATGAAGCCTAATAAGATTTCTCTATGGTAGTTGTTATACGAATTAAATCCGATTTTGATTTTAGCAAAAGCCTCCTCTTCAATAGGGTCTTCAGCATTGTCAGGAAGAAGTTGATCATTCGCTAACGCACTGGCAGATGCCGGACGAAATAAATTGAATGATTGTTGATTCAGTTCTTTGACAAACAATCGTTGACTGTTTTGAAAGGTAATTAAACCACCTTGGTCATTACCTGTTACAAAAAAACCTTGTCCTACCGGAATAAAACGTCCCGGTGTTTTGGTAGTTGAACTCAAATTGTTTTCACCGGTCAAAGCTACCGGTTTAATACCGCCGACAAGCGTTATGGCTCCGTAACCACCTTGATAACCGGATAAATTATGGGTGTTATTGCTGGCAAAATGTTCCCAAAAATATAAGGTTCCGTTGATTACATTGATATTGTCTTTAATAAATGTATGTGCATCTAAGGCAGAAGGATAGGGGTTTCCGGCCAAATTCAAATTGTTTGGCGAAACCGGAACGGTGATGGTTCCATTATTGGGTTTTCCCACAAACGTATAGTTTTGAAATGGAGCATCTGTACCGCTACCTTTTAAAGTATAGCCTTGTCCGGCTTGCAATAATCCATTTTGTCCAACGGTTGACCAATTGGCATAAAGAGGCGTTAAATTTTGAAACTTATAAATCCAATAGCTGCTTAGTGTAATCGGATTACTGGTGGTTGGATTGTTAATGCTACTTACCCAAGCAATATTTTGAGGTTGACTGTTACTGCCGTCTTTCATAACTCCGGCCACAGTATAACCGTGATTGATAGTAGTAGCATTAGGGGAACTAACCGGCGACGACCAATAATTGTAATTGTATCGATTGGATTGACCTTGTTGATCTCTTTCTAATATACCGGTACTGGTAGGGTCTAACATACTTTCACTGGTTTGGATAAGTTGTGCTTCACCTTCCAAATCGATTTTACCGTTTAGTTTTAGGTTTCCTCTGTTTTCGATTTTTGTGTCGTTTAAAAGGGTTATTTTTTTACCCGAATCCACAATTAGACCTAAGTTAACGACATTCGCAAATTGTGTAATGTCATGACTCACTTGGATGATAGCCCAAGGATAGGTTTCGGCATCTTTTCCGAAAATATCGGTTGAATCATCTTGAATGGCTGTGGTAAAATTGCCATTTCTTTTTGTTACAAAAGGCATTGGAGCTTCTTGAATTCCAACAGCGTTGATATTAAAAAGTTGAATTCCTTCAGCACTATTTGGTATAATTTGTGTTTGATTTTGTACTATACTGTTTTGAATTAAATCCATTTTGTAATAGCGAATCAAAGCACTATAATTTAGGTTTGTGAAGTTTTTAGGGATTGTAATTCCTCTAACCAAACCGTTGTGATTGGTAATTTCTTGGTACACCATTTGCTGGATGTGGGCATCAGATAAACTTTCATTAAAAACCCTTACTTCATCTAATTTTCCATTAAAATAGTGGTTGTTTTGAACAGGATTTTTTCCAATAGAAAAAGTTACACTTCCAGATTGTTGGATGGTTCCGGTTGAATTTTGTTGTTGTATTAATTTTCCGTTTAGGTACAATTTTAAGCTTGAACCATTGTAAGAAGCTGTAATGTGATACCATCGTGAAGTATCCAACGATATTGAGCTTATTAATGTAATTGCATTACAAGTTACAACAATTTTTCTGTTGGCAGTACAACTGATATTGAAATTGTTTTCCCCCACAATAAACGCATCATTTTGAAATTGAGGTGATAAACTTATCCAACCCATTAAGGTTGTTTTTTCTAGTCCTTCGAGACATCCATTAGCGGTTCCGTATGCATTAATTCCATTAAAAAGCAAAAACGCTTTTTGGTTACTATTCAATACGGATTCTTGGCCGTTTGAGTGAGCATGAATGGGTTTACATTCTTTAACTTCACTTTTTGCGTTACTTTCTATTTGGCACATGACTAAGAGTAGCAATGTGAAAATAGATTTTTTTACAATAACCTTTTTCATCGTTAATGAGGTTAAATTGATTTTAGATTTTTGACGATTCAAAGGTAAAAACGATTTTCAATTAATCGATAAAATGTATAAAATAATCGATGAAATACATAAAAATACAAAAAGTTAATATAAATAACTTACAAAATATAATTACTTTAGTTGTGAAAATTTTAATAAAATGGATGTAAATAATTGCAATTTGTGGCAAGAATGAAGTGAAAAAATGCAGAAAATAGAAAATAAGTTGTGCTTTTAAATGAAAAAAATAGCTGAGAAATAAAAAAGTCCCCAATCGGGGACTTTTAGTAGCGAAGACGGGAGTTGAACCCGTGACCTTTGGGTTATGAATCCAACGCTCTAACCAACTGAGCTACCTCGCCAAATAAGGATTCATCACTTTGTGAATGCGGGTGCAAATATATAAATAATAGTAAAGCTTCCAAACATAAAATGATAAAATATTTTTATTTTAAAAATCGCTTTTTTTTTGTGTTTATATTCAATATATTGCTCAAAATTTTTCTAAATATGGATTCAAAACTACGTTATGAAATAGAGTTTCCGATTAATTCTTCGCCACAACTTCTATATCAATATATTTCTACTCCTTCCGGGTTATCAGAATGGTTTGCAGACAACGTAAATTCAAGAGGTGAGTTGTTTACTTTTATTTGGGACGATACAAAAGAGCGTGCTCGTTTGGCTTCCAAAAAAACAGGTGAACGTATCAAATTCAAATGGATTGATGAAAATGACAAAGACACCGAATATTATTTTGAATTGAAAATCATGGAAGATGAAATCACAAAAGATGTTTCTTTAGTAGTGATTGATTTTGCTTATGAAGATGAAATTGAAGAGTCAAAATTATTGTGGGAAAATCAAATTTCTGATTTGAAGCATGTTATTGGTTCAGTTTAATTATAGGATTTGAATTATATTTGCCCTGAATTTTCAGGGCTTTTTTTATGGTTAATTTTAATGGGAGTATTCAGGACGAAATGATGTTGTCTACCAATAGAGCTTTTCTATACGGTGATGCAGTTTTTGAAACGTTAAAAATTGTTGAAGGAAGAATTTTATTTTTTGAAGACCATTATTTCCGACTGATGGCTTCCATGCGAATTCTTAGAATGAAAATTCCAATGAGTTTTACATTGGAATTTTTGGAAAATGAAGTTTTGAAATTAGTTAAAGAAGCCAATTTAACGGAATCCTCAAGAGTTCGATTAACGGTTTTTAGAAATGATGGTGGTTTTTACTTACCAAATGATAATGCGGTTTCGTATTTAATTTCTGTTCAATTGCTTCCGAACAAAAAGTATCATTTTTCTTCAGAAAACTACGAAGTTGAATTATACAAAGATTTCTATGTAACGAAGCAATTACTTTCTACACTCAAAACAACTAATAAAGCCATTCAGGTTGTAGGCAGTATTTATGCAGAAGAAAACGGTTATCAAAATTGCTTGTTACTCAACGAAGAAAAATCAGTAGTGGAAGCGTTAAATGGGAATTTGTTTATGGTGATGGGCGATACATTAATTACACCACCCTTAACCGAAGGCTGTTTGAATGGCATATTGCGTAAGCAACTTCTTTCAGTAGCAAAAAAGATAGAAGAATTAACGTTTACTGAAGCACCAATTTCGCCATTTGATTTACAAAAAGCATCAGAATTATTCATTACCAATGTAATCACAGGTATTCAACCCATTACAAAATACCGCAAGAAGGAATATGAAACAAACTGGTCAAAATTACTTTTAGAAAAAGTAAATGAACTAATTTAACATCGGATTTTCGGGAGCGTTTGACCAAATTAAATATTCGCCACCGAGTTCGATTAATTGTTCTTTCCAAAAATCGACCGATGATTTCATCAAGATGTTTTGTTTGAAATTGTTTTCAATCAAAATCCAGGAATTGGAATTCAATTCGTCTTCCAATTGATTGGCACTCCAACCGGTATACCCTAAAAAGAATCGAATATTTTCTTTTTGAATAACACCATCATTAATTAAATCTCTGGTTTTTTCAAAGTTGCCACCCCAATAAATTCCGTTAGAAATCTCCACACTATCTGGAATTAATTCAGGAACAGTATGAATAAAGTATAAATTATCTTGTTCAACCGGACCGCCATTGTAAACGGTAAAGGAAGATTCTATTTCAGGAACCAAATCAGTAAGGGTATATTCTAAAGGTTTGTTTAAAATGAAACCAACTGTGCCTTCAGGATTATGATCGGCTAATAAAATTACCGACCTATTAAAAGACAAATCACCATAAATGGAAGGTTCTGCTATGAGCAAATGACCTTTTTTAAGTTTTTCTTTAATCATTTGGCAACAAATTTTTAATAAAATTACAGAATTTTATCATAAAAGTCCAAATATTTTCTTAAAAATGTCAAAAAAAAATCTTCCGTAAAGGAAGATTTTCTTTATATCTACTAAATTAAATTAGTTAACAGAACCTTCTAATTCAGCACCTGCTTTAAATTTAACTACATTTTTAGCAGCAATTTTGATAGTTTTTCCAGTTTGTGGATTTCTTCCTTCTCTTGCAGCTCTTTTAGATACTGACCAAGATCCGAATCCTACTAAAGAAACTCTTCCACCTTTTTTCAAAGTAGCACCTACATTTCCTAAAAATGATTCTAAAGCTAATTTTGCAGCTGCTTTAGTAATTCCTGCGTCAGCAGCAATAGCATCGATTAATTCTGATTTGTTCATAATAATAGTTATTAATTGTTGGTTAAACATAAAGTTAATTGTAACAAATTTAATAGGATTTCCTTACTAGGCAAGACTTTTCGTGATTTTTCGTGTGTTTTGTTAATAACTTCAATGTTTTTGTTGATAAAGCCACGACAAACGACACTTTTTAAGCGTTTTTCTAGTAAAAATCAGTCCTTACAAGGCTTGAGCATTTTCAGAAAATGTCATCCCGTTGAGCAACTCGGCAGTAAGCATTTTTCTTTTTCCTGGAAACTGAATGGTATGTAAAAGGATAAATCCATCCTGAATCGCAATTTTCATTTCTTTTTTTGTTGTTTGTATTTTTCCAATCGGTAAAGAATGGTTGCTGGCTTCAAAGGTTGCTTCATAAATTTTGACAGCCCATTCTTCTTCTCCATCTTTAATTAAACACCAAGCCGTTGGATATGGGGAAAGTCCTCTAATTAAATTAAAAATTTCAATTCCTGGTTTTTGCCAATTTATTTTACAGTTGTCGCGGTTTAGCTTGTAGGCCGTTTTAATTTCCGGTGTATCCACTTGAATAGTTGTGGTTACAGTATTATTTTCAATTAATTGTAACGTTTCGATAACCGTTTTACTACCCATTTGCATCAATCGATCATGAAGTTGACCGGCATTTTCGTTGGGTTCGATGTTTGTTTCTTCTTTAAGAATGATGGCACCCGTATCAATTTTGTCGTCAATAAAAAAGGTGGTTACTCCGGTCTTTTTTTCTCCATTAATTATTGCCCAATTGATAGGAGCTGCTCCACGATAGTTAGGCAATAATGAAGCATGAAGATTAAAGGTGCCGAATTTTGGCATTTTCCAAACGACTTCAGGCAACATTCTAAACGCAACAACTACTTGGCAATTGGCCTGCAAACTTTTTAATTCTTCAATAAATCCTTCGTCTTTTAAATTGGTAGGTTGCAAAAGTGTAAGCTGTTTTGATAAAGCATATTCTTTTACTGCTGAAACATTCATTTTTTGACCACGACCGGCGGGTTTGTCAGCAGCTGTAATCACACCAACTACATTATAATGGTTTTGGAGCAACGCATCTAAAATACCAACGGCAAAGTCGGGTGTTCCCATAAAAACGATTCGAAGTTTTTCCATTATTGTTTTGATTTAAATTTATTGTTGGGTAATAGTATAATTTTTTGTTCATCTAAAAGTTCTCTTATGGCTTGAATTAAGGGTTCGTCTTCAACAAGAACAATTTGTTGTAATTCTCTAGAACTAAGTCCTTTTTCCGATAAAAGATGTAGAATTTTATCTTTTAAGTTCTCATTTTCAGATGAAGGAGCATTGGATGATTTGCAAACTGAACAATGTCCACAATTTTTAACATTTCTTTCACCAAAATACTGCAAAAGTAAGACACTTTTACACGTTTTGGTATCCGAAACATATTGAATCACACTTGATAACTGTGCTGTTTTTAATTCGTTTTGAGAAGTTAAATATTTGAAAGTTCTGCTTAGCGTTCTTTCATCTTCTCGAACTTCTAAAAAGGTAATTTTAGAGTCATTACTTTTTGCGGTGTACGAAACAATTCCTTTTTGATGTAATTGCGATAATGCTTCTTCTACATTTGATTCCGAAACACCTGATTTTTTTGCAATCAAAGAAATATTAATAGCAGTTGTGGTATCATAAATTCCGGAATAGGTTCTCAAAATTGTTAAAATAATTTCCTCTTGATGGCGATGCAAACTGATGTAACGAATTACTTCTTTGCTTTCAATGATAAATTGAAGCAAGACTTTTTCTGAAAACTCTTGACTAAAATGAATGATTCCTAGGTTGTTTAAAAAATTTAATGCGTTGAATGTTTTTACAACGGGCAACTGATATTGAATGCAAAAATGATTCAGGTTAAATGAAAATTCATCATCAATTCCTTCTCCATAGGCAATTTGAAAGTAATTACACAATTTAGTAAAAACCGATTTCAAATATTCTTTGTCCGGCAAACTATTGTTCAATTGTGATTGAACTTGGTTACAATCATTTGGCCCTAACAATAAAATTGCCTGAGCCATTCCACCATTTCTTCCGGCTCTTCCGGCTTCTTGATAATAGTTTTCTAAATTATCGGGAAGTTGAAAATGAATAACTGTTCGAACATTTGCTTTGTCAATCCCCATTCCAAAAGCATTGGTGGCGACCATAATTGGCGTTTTTTCAGTCATCCAATCTTCCATGTTTTTGGTTTTTTCACGCATGGTTAATCCACCATGATAAAAATTGGCTTTAAATCCTAATTTAGAAAGTTGTTCTGCAATTTCAACACAGTTTTTTCGATTGCGAACATAGATAATTGAAGGTTCAGGTTGCCGATTTAAAATCTGCGTAATTTGATATAATTTATCTTCCGAAGGAATAACGTGATAACTTAAATTCTCTCGAGCAAACGATTTTTGGAAAAGTTGAGGTTTTTCTAGATTTAATTGTTCAATAATATCCTGTTTCACTCGCTCGGTTGCCGTTGCAGTCAAGGCTAAAAATGGGACTCCCGGGAAATGTTGTTTCAATACATTTACCTTCAAATAAGAAGGTCTAAAATCGTGGCCCCATTGTGAGATACAATGTGCTTCATCAATTGCAATGAGATTGACAGGAAGATTCTTAATTTTCTCAATAATCCAATCTTGTTCAAGACGTTCTGGAGAAAGATATAAGAATTTATAATTGCCATATAAACAGTTGTCAAACAAATTGATGATGTCATCAACAGAAATTCCACCGGTCAATGCAACCGCTTTAATGTCTCTTCTTTTTAATTGGTCAACCTGATCTTTCATTAAAGCAACCAATGGAGAAATTACTAAACAAATTCCATCGTTCATCATTGTTGGAACTTGAAAACAAACTGATTTACCACCACCGGTAGGTAATAAACCAATGGTATCTTTTCCGTCCAAAACCGATTGAATGATGTTCAATTGCGGTTCACGAAAAGAGGAATGTCCCCAATATTTTTTTAGTATTTCTTCCGGTTTTTGCATTCTTGAGTTTACAATGCGTCTAAAATAAATTGAATTCTGTTTTCAACGGTATCCATTGGCACTTCAATCAGCTCATAACCATAATGTTCGTAAGTTTCTTTAAGATGCGAGTAGATTAATTTGGCTTGTTCAAAATTTTCATATCGATGTTCATCAGACATATAAATAGCTTTCCATGGCGGCAAAATAAAAACTTTTGAATACAAATTTTCTTTGCAGGCTTCATCAAAAAACGCAGGATAACTGTCGCCAATATAATGCATGTAAGCTAAAATGTCAGGAATTCCACGATCTAAAAAAACAATCTTGTTTTCTTCTTGAAAAGCATTTTGAAATTGTTTTTTTCTCCCTTCGAGAAGTAATTCGCTAAACAACAAAGGTTTTTCTAAAAAAAGTTGTTCAATACCTTGTTTTCGGGCTTCGGTAATAATTTCTCTTGAAATTTCAGGCATACAATGATATCCGGTTTTGATTAATCCTTCTATTAATGTAGTTTTTCCGGTTCCGGGTCCGCCCGTTATAACAATAATTTGCTTGTTCACTTTTGTAAAATAAAGGGGTAAAATTGAGAATATATTGTTTCAAAAACAAGTGAGTCATACATTTTAAACCTTTTTGGGAACAATTTTTGCTTAAATACATAAAAAGTTGATAAAAATACAGCAAGCGACCCGAAGAAAATCGAAATTCAAAATCAATGCTGTATATTTGCGTGTAATAATTTAAGCATGGATAAAAAAACAGAAGAATTTTACGAAAGGTTAAAAGAGGAATTAAGAACAACTTCTTCTTGGCCGACCTTATATTTATACAAATTTATTGTGCCAACCGATCAATCAAAAATAATAGCCGTAGAAAATGCATTTGATAACATGGGTGCAGTAATCAATACTACGCAATCAAAAACCGGTAAATTTACAAGTGTATCTGTAAATGTACCCATGCAAAGTCCGGAACACGTAGTTGAAAAATACTTAGAAGTTTCTACTATTGAAGGAATAATTTCTTTATAAAGCAACAAATGAATCAAAGTGAAAAAGCACATCAAGTAGTGCATTTATTAGAATATAACGCAGAACGTCCTCATTTAATGATTCCTGAATATGGTCGTCATTTACAAAAATTAATTGATCAAGCCACTGTCATTGAAGATAGGGAAGAGCGTAATAAAGCAGCTAAATACATCATCAAAGTGATGGGAAGTTTAAATCCACACTTGAGAGATGTGTTGGATTTTCAACATAAATTGTGGGATCAATTGTTTATCATGTCTGATTTTAAATTAGATGTTGATAGTCCATATCCAATTCCTACACGAGAGGTTATCAATCTAAAACCGGAACGTTTAGAATATCCACAGAAAAACCCGAAATACCGTTTTTATGGCAATAACATCAAATACATGATTGATGTGGCTAATAAATGGGAAGAGGGCGAAATGAAAAGTGCATTGATCAAGGTAATTGCCAATCACATGAAAAAATCATATTTGAGTTGGAACAAAGATACTGTTGACGACAAAGCTATTTTTGACCATTTATTGGAATTATCTAACGGAAAAATTGATTTACATCAAAGTAGTGAAGAGTTGTCAAATACTACTGATTTGATGCGAACTAACAAAAAAGTTTCTAATAAAAATCTTCCTCAAAACAATAAAAAGATTTTAATTAAGAAAAATAAAAATAACCCGAAAGCATTTAAAAACAACAATCAAAAGCAATAGTTAGATTTTCATGGGAACATTTAAAATAGAAGGTGGTCATCGTTTAAAAGGTGAAATCCATCCACAAGGAGCTAAAAATGAAGCTCTTCAAATCCTTTGTACCGTTTTATTAACCGCCGAAAAAGTAACCATTAATAATATTCCAGATATTATAGATGTGAACAAGTTGATTACGCTGTTGGGTAATTTAGGTGTAAAAATGCAAAAGAACGGACCGGGTTCGATTACTTTTCAAGCTGATGAAGTGAATGTTGGCTATTTAGAAACAGAAGCTTTCAAAAAAGAAGGTGGTTCTTTACGAGGTTCTATCATGATTGTTGGTCCTTTATTAGCTAGATTTGGAAGAGGTTATATTCCAAAACCGGGTGGCGATAAAATCGGTAGAAGACGATTAGATACGCACTTTGAAGGGTTTATTAATCTTGGTGCAAAATTCAGATACAACCGTGAAGACCATTTTTATGGTGTGGAGAATGAAGGTAGATTAAAAGGAACTTACATGCTACTGGATGAAGCATCTGTTACCGGAACAGCCAATATTGTTATGGCTGCCGTATTAGCAGAAGGAGTAACCACCATCTATAATGCTGCTTGTGAACCCTACTTGCAACAATTGTGTAAAATGCTTAATTCTATGGGTGCAAAAATTACGGGAGTTGGTTCCAATTTGCTCACTATTGAAGGTGTTGAAAGTTTAAGCGGTTGCACGCACAGAATTCTTCCTGATATGATTGAAATTGGAAGCTGGATTGGATTGGCAGCCATGACCAGAAGCGAAATTACAATTAAGAATGTGAGTTGGGATAATCTTGGTGTTATTCCGAATGTTTTCAGAAAATTAGGAATTACCATTGAAAGAAAAGGGGATGATATTTATATTCCTGAGCACAAAGATGGATATGAAATTAAAAAAGATATTGATGGTTCTATTTTAACCATTGCAGATGCTCCTTGGCCGGGATTTACGCCTGATTTATTGAGTATTGTATTAGTAGTTGCTACTCAAGCAAAAGGCGAGGTGTTGATTCATCAAAAAATGTTTGAAAGCCGCTTGTTCTTTGTAGATAAATTGATTGACATGGGAGCCAAAATTATCTTGTGTGATCCGCATAGAGCAATCGTAATTGGTCATAATTTCCAATCTCAGTTGAAAGCTACAACGATGTCTTCGCCGGATATTCGTGCCGGTATTTCATTATTGATTGCGGCATTATCTGCAAAAGGAACCAGCACTATTCAAAACATTGAACAAATCGATAGAGGTTATGAAAAAATTGACGAACGTTTAAGAGCAATTGGTGCTCAAATTGTTCGTGTTTAAATCATATTATAGTAAAAAAATGCCCTAAATAGTATTTAACTGTTTGGGGCATTTTTGTATAAGGAAAAGGGTTATTCTAAAACGCTTAAAAATTGCATTCCAAACATAAATCCATCGCCAACATAACTGCTTCCGCTATACGAACGAACATAATCTAAACGAAGCAATTTGAATTTTCCAAAACCTAATTTGTCTAATCCAACACTAAACTCCTGATATGGTCTAACATCGGGAATGGCCAGTTGATGATAACCCAAAATCAACGTTGATTTTAATTTGTTCAACAACGGAATTTTATTCATAATATATCCTTCAGTATCGTATTCAATATGCGTTTCCATATAACTTTTATTGGTACTATAAGCGTAATAAGGAAGTTGAAGAAATTGATTTACATAACGATTATCAGTACTCACATTGATTTGATTACCATTAAAATGTCTGTAATCTACAAATGAAATATCATCGGCTTTGAAAAAAGTACCACCTTTTACATTCAGGGCTATATTTCCTTTATTGGAAAGGGAACGCTCATAGAAAATTCTTCCGGCAACAAAATCATAATTATAGTTAGATTCATTTCCTGCGAACCCTTTTTCATATCCTAAATAAAGTGTTGGATATGCATCATCGGAAACCGGAATTTTTCCATCCGGTCGGGATAGGTATTTTTGACCAAAATTGAAACGAGTATTGAGGTTAAATTTTACCAAATTGTGTTTTTCAATCGCTGCATTATCAAAATCGGTAGGATCAAGTGGATTATTTGATAAATAGGCTTTTTTGTTTTTAATTAAAGTATAATCGGTTTGGTCAAATAATGGTTTACGTTCAGCATATTCAAGGGCAACGGAAGTATAAAAACCGTTTACTACTTCTTGACTATAAGAAGCATTGATAAAATTCTTTTCGAATAATTTCATGTAATTCTCTTTAAAAAACAAGGTAGCTACACTATTTAAAAGAGGGCTAATGGGTTGATTTTGATTAAACTGAACTGCTTGACTTCCAGCCCTAAATGATAATGTGCTAAAGTTTTTAGCATTTAATCGCGTAGTAAAAAATGCAGTAGCTCTAAATTTATCCTCAGCAAATCCATAATTTAATCTTGTGCCAAAAGAGGTAAACGTGCGTTCATCTTCATTTCTCTTGTTATAGGTTATGTTGGATGTAACATTCCAACCTTGCACTGTATTAAAATAAATTGATTTTAAAATTCCATCATAGCTAATTCTCCAATTTTTTTCTGAATTTTGATAACTATATCCTGTTAAGGCTTTCAAAATCTTGAATTTATTGTTTTTCCGGTCAATAGAATCCAAATAAGGTTTAGATTTTCGTAATGTTTGAATACTGTCTTTTTTTAGATAATCTATTGATTCTTCTTCCGTCAATGGAACAGGACGCATGGTATTCCAATAACTGGTATCTTTCTTATTGGCTTGGTCTTCAAAACTTAAGATTTCACGTGTGAATGTTTTCTTTTCAAAACTCTCTTTAAACTCATAATTACTAAAAACGTAAGTAAATTTTCCTGAAAAGACGATACCAAAAGCTCCTGCATCAAATTGTAAACCCTGAACGTTTTTTGCCCATATTTTTGAAATTGGATTATAACTAAAGTTTTGAGTAACCGACATTGTGTTTACAAATTCCTGCTTCATTCGGTATCCTTTTGTTTGTAAATCAATACCATAAATCGCCCAAGAATCTTCAACAATAAAAATATAACCTTCAAAAACAGGTTCTACATCTCTTCTCGGTGTAACTTTTATTTTATTAATCAATTGATTGTGTTCGTCATAAAAAGTTCCTTCTAGCGTATATTTATAATAATTAAAAGCATTATCAGCAATAGGAGAAATCATATTTGTTCCCAATTCAACAACGTTGTCATAAAAGTCAAAACGTGTTCCTTGAGCAGTGTTATAACTAAAACCATTATTGTTTCCACTGATTTTAGAGGCAATAATTTTCTCTTTTAAGTTGTTAGGTTTCTCATAAGTAATTTTTGAAACCGTTTCAGAAAGGTAAATAATTCCGGAACCGGTTGAATCTAACGCACCATCCATATCGCCAATTTCTTGACCGAGAATTTTCTTTGGAGCATTTTTTAATTTAAAAATCCCTTTGGAATAAAAATCAGCTGTAAATTTTCCTGTTTTATCAGAGTTTACAGTTTTGGCTGCAATAGCTTTTCGAATAATGGGTATGGCCGGATTTTCTTTTGAACTGATGACAACTTCTTGTAGAGAATAGTTTTCTTCTTTGAGTTTAACATCCAAAAAATAGGGAAATTGGGTAATATTTAAAATTTGTTTTTGGGTTTTATATCCTAAATATTGATATATCACGGTCACTTGTTCTTTATTTTGCACTTGTAATTCATATTGACCTTTTTCATTTGAAGTAGTGCCGATATAGGTATTTTCAATATAAATATTAACATATGGCAAAGGATTTCCGTTTTCATCGGAAACAATTCCTTTTACTTGAGCATTAGAAATAAGATTGAAAAAGATAAAAATAAAGGTAAAAATAGATTTCATTGGTTTTTATTTTAAGAAAGAAAGTAAGGCTAATTCATAACTTTTTAAACCAAAACCAACAATGATTCCGGCTGCATTGGGAGCAATATAAGATTGATGTCGAAAGGATTCTCTGCTAAATGTATTCGAGATATGTACTTCAACAACCGGAGTGGTAATAGCTTTTATAGCATCGCCAATTCCTATAGAAGTATGTGTATAGGCCGCAGCATTCAAAATAATACCATCATAATGAAAACCAACTTCTTGAATTTTGTTGATGATTTCACCTTCAATGTTACTTTGAAAATAGTGAAGATTTACTTGTGGATATTTATTTTTCAATGAATCAAAAAAAGTTTCAAAATCTTCCTTCCCATAAATATCGGGTTCGCGTTTGCCTAATAAGTTTAAGTTTGGGCCATTCAAAAGTAGAATTTGCATAATATGTTGTTTTGAGTAAAATTAGTAATTAATAACTTTCAAAAACAACATTTTAAAACATTAGATTAAAATTAACAAAATTGAATTATTAAACCATTATTTTCACATTTTCAATTAAAATACCATTTATGAAATTTAAATTATTACTCTTTTCACTGTTTTGTGTTGGAATAATGCAAGCACAAAGTGACTATTATTCGTATGAAAGCCTTTCTAAAAAGGTAAAAGATTTAGAAAGTAAGCACAAAAACTGTAAAGTCAAATCCATTGGCAAAAGTAGTGGAGGTAAAGATATTTGGTTGATTACATTGTCTTCAAGCGAAAAAACTAAACCAGCTTTATTAATTACAGCCGGAATTGACGGTAAGCATCAGTCTGGTACATTGATGTCGATAAAATTGATGGAACAATTGTTGACTGATAATGCATTTTCTAAAGTTTTGGAGGAAAAAACGCTTTATTTTGTTCCTTCCGTAAATCCGGATGCAACGGCTGCTTATTTCAGTAAATTGAAATTTGAAAAAAGCGGAAATGCAACAGTAACGGATGATGATAAAGATGGTGAATTTGGTGAAGACGGATTTGAAGACTTAAATAGTGATGGTTGGATTTCTCAAATGCGAGTGGAAAGTGTAGCCGGAAATTATATTGAAAGTTCCGATGACAACAGAATTTTGTTAAAAGCGAATCAAAGTAAAAATCAAATAGGAAAATACTTATTGTTTACAGAAGGAAAAGACAATGATAAAGATGGGGAATTTAATGAAGATTTCTCTGAAGGTGTTAACATTGATAAAAATTTTACTTTTGATTATCCAGCATTTGAAAAAGGAGCCGGAAATTATGCTGCATCAGAACCGGAAACAAAAGCATTGCTAGATTTTTTATACCACAATCCACAAATTTATGGTGTCATAACGTTTGGTCTGCATAATAACTTATCAGAGGCACCAAAGTTTGATGGTAAATCTTCTTCGGGTAGAATTATTAAAGGTTGGATGGAAAAAGATGTGAAAGTTGCTGAACAAATTTCAAAAATATATTCGCAAAAAGCAGGTTTAAAAGATGCACCAAAAATGCCAATGACTAAAGGAAACTTTGCCCAAACTGCTTATTTTCATGCCGGAAGATTCAGCTTTTCTACACCGGGATGGTGGGTGCCAAAAGAAGAAATGAAAAAAGATTCGACTACTCCAAAAGTGGAAAAACCAAAAAAAGGAGAAATGAATGAATTGCTTCCTGAACTTGAATTCTTAAAATGGGCCGAAAAAAATGAAGTAAAAAATGTGTTTTTAAATTGGACAGAAATTAAACATCCTGATTTTCCCGGCCAAAAAGTGGAAGTTGGTGGTTTTTTACCTTTTGCGATGCATAATCCGCCCGCTCAATTTTTAGATGAAGCAGTAAATAAGCATAAACTATTTTTAACCGATTTGGTTAGTGCAATGCCAAAAATTGAGACTACTCAGCCGTTAATTGAAAAATTAGAAGGAGATGTTTACCGCATCACTCTAAAAGTGGCCAACAAAGGTTTATTACCAACTTACACAGAAATTGGCGATAAAATTCGTTTTATTTCCAGAATGAAAACTGAGATTAAATTGAATACCAATCAATCGATGTTATCCGGTAGAAAATATTTTCTTCGAAATGCACTTCAACCGGATGAATCTGAAGAATATTCATGGTTGATAGCCGGAAAAGGAAAAGTGGTTATCACAACAGGATGTGCTACCACTGGTGTAAAAGAAATTAGTATTGATTTAAAATAAGTGTGCCATGAAAAAAATAATATACTTCGCCTTAATCAGTTTGTTTTCAACAGCTATTTATGCTCAAAATATTGCTCCTCAGGATTTAAATGGTATGCGAGCCATTGGTTCTCCTGCCAACCCAAAAGTTAGAATGTCGTGGGATCGCTATCATGATTATGCTCAAATTACACAATTTGGTAAAGATTTAGTAAAAGCGTATCCCAATTTAGTCAAAATGGAATCCATCGGAAAATCATTTGAAGGACGTGAAATATGGGTGTTGTCCTTAACCGACTTTAAAACAGGTGAAGAAAAAAATAAACCCGGATTTTATATCGATGGTGGTATTCATGCGAATGAATTACAAGGAGTAGAAGTTTCCATGTATACGGCTTGGTATCTTGCAGAAAACTTTCATTCAGTTAAATTTATCGCTAATTTATTGAAAGAAAAAGTATTTTACATCGCTTTAACCATTAGTCCGGATGCGAGAGAAAATTTTATTTATAAAGAAAATAATTCTAACACTTCCCGTTCCGGAATGCGACCATTTGATAAC
>JAFLBT010000023.1:18488-26119 GCA_017302935.1 Flavobacteriales bacterium
GTAAATGAAGATAAATTGGATGATTTAGATGGTGATGGAAATATTGTCATGATGCGTCGAAAATCGAAAACCGGCCGTTTTAAAATTGATCCAAAATATCCTACTAGAATGTATCAAGTGCGAGGTGATGAAAAAGGCGAATATGAAATGTTAGGATACGAAGGAATGGACAACGACGGTGATGGATTGGTAAATGAAGATCAAGTGGGAACCTATGATCCTAATCGTGATTGGGGTTGGAATTGGCAACCTAATTATGTGCAAAACGGTGCCTTATTCTATCCGGGAACTTTACCGGAAACAAGAGCTGTAAAAGACTTTATCACCAAACATCCAAATATTGCAGGAGCTCAAAGTTATCATAATTATGGTGGAATGTTTTTACGCGGACCGGGAGCGGCAGAAGATGATCCGTTGTATAGCAGACAAGATATTGAAGTGTATGATAACATCGGAAAATTGGGAGAAAAAATGATTCCGGGTTATAATTATTTTATTTTGCATAAAGATTTATATACCGTTTATGGCGGTGAAATTGATTATTTATCGCTTACGAGAGGCATTTTTACGTTTAGTAATGAATTGATGACTTCCTATAAATTGTTCAATCAAAAAAGTTCTTGGAGCAGATGGGACAATGATGAATTTAATGAATTTGACAAATATTTGTTGTTTGGTGATGGATATGTAGAATGGAAACCCTTCAATCATCCTCAGTTTGGCGAAATTGAAATTGGTGGAGCAAAGAAAAATTACATAAGAAACCACCCCGGTTTTATGTTGCAGGAAGACGCTCATCGCAACATGGCTTTTACGTTGTATCATGCATATCAAACACCAAAATTGGAGATTGTAGATATTAAAACTGAAAAGTTGCAAGGTGGATTAACAGCGGTTACAGCAACAATTATGAATACTAGAATCATTCCGACGCATTCAACACATGACATAAAAAACAAAATTGAGCGTCCTGATTACATCAGTTTGAAAGGAGTGAAAGTGATTACTGGAATGACAGTTGAAAATGAAGATTTAAATTTATTTACTGAACAAAAAAATTCACCACAAACCATCAAAGTAGCCAATATTTCCGGAATGGGTAATGTAAAAGTGCGATGGATTGTAAGTGGCAATCCAAATGGAGCAACTGTTGAAGTATCCAGTGCAAAAGGCGGTTTTGTTTCAGATAAAGTAGGAAAGTAATAGTAGAATTTAAACCATATAAGGCATATAAGTGTAACTTTTAAACTTATATGCCTTATATGGTTAAAAAAAACAGTATACCTTAGAAACGGTAACCCACAGAAACTTGAATAACTCGGTTTTTGATTTCTGCATCTTTTGTAGTATCCGTTAAACCGGCAACATAACGGGCTTGAGCAAAAATATTATCAGTAAAATTAAACCCTAAACCGCCAACAGCAGCGAAATCAAAAGATTTAGACTCAAATTGATCGGGCACACTTTCATTTACCAAAAACGAAAATTGTGGTCCTGCTTCTAAACTCAATTTATCGGTGATGAGATAGAATTTTGCTAATACAGGAACTGTGATATAGCTAAAATTAATGTCCTTAATATTTTCTTCATTTACTTTTGCTCCTTGAGAAGAATACAATAACTCGGGTTGAATGGCAAAGTTCTCGAAAACTTTTACTTCCAATAAAGCACCGAAATGAAAACTGGTATATGTATCAAGACCTGTTGCATCATCACCATCTAGGCTATTAAAATTGGCTCCGACTTTTACACCAAATTTTAGCATTTGAGCATCTGCCTGAAAAATGCCAATTAAAAGAAATGCACTAATAAAAATGATTTTTTTCATTGTGATAGATTTTAGTTGATTTTAATTTGAATTCTTTAAGTTATAACTTATTTTGATTGAGTTTATTATTTGTAAAAATAACTGAATTGGTTTATAAGTTCATTTAGTTTTATAAATATATATATTAAAAATGGGAATATTTTGATGTTTTATATAAGTTTACTTCGTTGTAAAAAAGTAAGTTTTTTAACATTTATATTACTGGATTTAAATTTTTTAAAATTAATAATTTGAAAATCAGCATGTTGATTATTTAAAAAGCATTCTTAAGTTATCAACAAACTTGTTAATAACTCAAGTTTATTGATTTTGAAATAAGAATATTTTTTTTAATTTTGTTAATATTAATTATAAAACAATTAAAACATGAAAAAAATTATTTTATCAATTTTAGCGGTTGCAGCATTTGGAACTGCTAATGCTCAAGATGGTGGATTTAAAGCTGGAATCAATGTTGGTTTACCAATGGGTGACATTAAAGATGCTTACTCTTTATCAGTAGGTCTTGATGTAGCTTATACTTGGGAAGTAGCTGATAAATTCCGTGCAGGTGTAACTACAGGTTATGCTCATTACATGGGTAAAACTGAAACTATCAGTTTACTTGGTGTTGAAGTTGAAGTGGATTTTGAAGATGCAGGATTTATTCCATTAGCAGGAACTGCTCAATATTCTTTCACTGATAACTTTTTTGGTGGTTTAGATTTAGGTTATGCTTTAGGAATCAGCCCAAGTGGAAACAATGGTGGTTTATTATATCAACCTAAAGTTGGTTACCAAACTGAAAAATTTGAGGTTTATGGAGGTTACAAAGGTATCTCAGCAGATGGTAGTACTTTTTCATCTGTAAACTTAGGATTTAACTACAAATTCTAATTGAATTTTTATATAGTTTAAAACCACGCCTAGTGCGTGGTTTTTTTATTAATGATTAATACTTGTTTTATTGTATTGGTTTTTAAAGACATATGAAAAATAGAGAATGATTTTAATTGTTTTATTGCTTTGTGTAGTATTTTTATTATTTTTGCAAAAATTTTAAAACAATTAAAACATGAAAAAAATTATTTTATCACTTTTAGCAGTTGCTACTTTTGGAACAGCTAATGCACAAGAAACTTCTAACGAAGCAGGATTTGCTAAAGGAGATCTTTTTATTTCAGGAGCTTTTTCTTTTAGTACTTCTAAAACAGGAGATTTTAAAGTAAACTCTTTCGAAGTGGCACCAAAAGTGGGATATTTTGTTACAGAAAATATTGCAATAGGTGGGTCAATTGGATATCAGTCAAACAAACTTGATTTTGACGGAGAAGATGTTGCTAATACAGGTTTAGGTTTAGGAGCTTTTGGTCGTTACTATTTTACACCTGCGAGTAAATTTTCTTTATTTGCTGAATTAGGTGTTAATTACACCTCTTTTGACAATGAATATTTCATTATTGATGGTGAATTATTTGCTCCTGAAACATCAGTTGAAAGCAAAGAAATTGGTTTCGGATTAGGTTTTGGAATGAATTATTTTGTTTCATCTAATTTTTCAATTGAAGCTGGTGTTGGGGTGTTAGGTTATGCATCTAATGATAATGGTGGTGACGGTGCAGATAAAACAAACACTTTCTCTTTTGGTGGAGATTGGAGAGCTGTAACTTTTGGAGTTAACTACAAATTCTAATTGAGTTTTTATATAGTTTAAAACCACGCCTAGTGCGTGGTTTTTTTATTTATAATTTTTACTTTTTTTATTGTTTTTGTTTTTTATTTAGTATAATATTATTTTTATTTTTGTGAAAATTCAAATTATAAAAATGAAAAATTTATTTCTAGTTGCTTCAGTCTTACTTTATTTTTCTAACTTTTCTTTTGCACAAACGCCCGATGTAACTGCTCAAAAAAGTGAAACTCGATTTGGTGTAAAAGCGGCACTAATATTTTCCAATTTTGTTGGTGATGATGCCGGAGATACTAAAACATTAACTTCATTTAGTGGAGGTTTTTTTGGTACTTTTAAACTAGGCCAAAAATTATATCTTCAACCGGAAATATTATATTCCCTTCAAGGAGCAAGACAAAATTTAATAATTGAAGGAACAAATGTTAAGGCAGAACTTAGAACAAACTATGTTACTATTCCAATAATGCTTAAATATTATTTTGTAAATGATTTTAGTTTGGAAGCTGGTCCTTACATTGGTTTTTTGACTTCTGCAAAAGTTAAATTTGCATCTCCTTTTGGATCTGGAACAGAAAATATTGATGAAATTTTTAAATCAACCGATTTTGGTTTAGGTTTAGGCTTTAATTATGACGCCACTGATAATGTATTTTTAAATGCCAGATACTCTTTTGGATTAACGCAAATTGGTGATGCCGAAAGCGATAATAATGTTAAAAATTCTGTCATACAATTTGCCTTAGGAATTCGTTTTTAAGAAAAGTTTGAGCAGATAATTACCACGCCATGTGCGTGGTTTTTTTATTCCATCAAATTGTCGAACTTTGACACATGAATTGGTCAACGTATATCAAAAGTTTTCAATCCTATCTTAAAATTGAGAGGGGAATGTCTGCCAATACTATAGAAAATTATTCTTTTGATTTATTCAAATTAGTTCATTTTTTAGAAAAAAATAGTTGTGTTGACAATCCCATTTCTATTAAAGAAGAAATGATTCAGCAGTTTATTTATGCGGTTTCAAAAGAAGTAAAACCACGTTCGCAAGCGAGAATCATTTCCGGATTGAAAAGTTTTTTTTCCTATTTAATTTTAGAAGATTATCGCCAAGATAATCCTATGGAATTGATTGAAACCCCCAAAATAGGTAGAAAATTGCCTGATACTCTCTCCGTTAAAGAAATTGATACATTAATTGCTGCCATCGACTTATCAAAAGATGAAGGTGAACGTAATCGTGCTATGCTTGAGACGTTATACGGATGTGGTTTACGGGTTTCAGAATTAATTTCATTAAAAATATCTGATTTGTTTTTTGACGAAGGCTTTATAAAAATTACCGGCAAAGGAAATAAACAGCGTTTTGTTCCTATTGGTAACGCTACAATGAAATATATTCAATTGTATAGAACCCAAATCAGAACTCATCTTTCCATTCAAAAAGGACATGAACCGAAGAGGTAGGCAATTGACAAGGGCAATGGTTTTTACTATTATCAAAGAGTTGGCTGTAAAAATTAACTTGAACAAGACCATTAGTCCACATACCTTTCGTCACTCGTTTGCCACACATTTGTTAGAAAACGGAGCCGATTTGCGTTCCATTCAATTGATGTTGGGACACGAATCAATTACCACCACTGAAGTTTATGTGCATTTAGACCGAAAACACTTAACACAAGTGGTTAATCAGTTTCATCCGAGGAAGTAGTTTGCAGTCGCAGTTTGCAATAAAAAAACCGTCTTACTATTTTAAAACGGTTTGATTATTCTTTATTTTAAATAGATTATTCTTTTCTTACTTTCTTAAATATTAAAGAAGTTATGGCTACCAAGAAAACAACAAAAAATAAATTTGAGAAAAAGCTCATTAGCATATTGCCAATAGAAAATCGATCTTCTTTTTGGAGTTCTTCCTCCATTTTTTCCATTGCAATTAATATTTGTTCTTCAGGTAATCCCATTGTTCTGTAGGTTGATTCAATTCCTTCCACTAATTTTTCAGTTAGAAAAGCACTTGCATCAGGATTAATATAATTCATATAAATAATAACATAAATGGTACTTATGGCAAAACCTATAACACTCATCAAAAATAAATACTTGAACGTCTCACCGTAATTCAAATAACCTTCATTTTCTTTTTTATAGTCTTTAGCTGTAAAAAAATGGAATAATACTAAAAGAGCAAAAGATAAAAGGGTTTGCATCAACATGCCAAAATAATAGACATGGAAGGTGAATAATGAAATACATATAGAAATGATTCCATATATAATTCCGTATTTAAGAAATGGTTGAATTTTTTTCATACAATTTAGTGTTTTAGTATCGGTAAAATTAGTGAATCTTTTGCAATAATTTTTTTAGCATCAATATCCGTTTTTAAATAGTTGTAATAAAATTTGAATTGATGTAAACCTTTGGTTAATGAATCGGTTTCAAATATGCATTTTAATCCTTTTTCATTTTTATGAGGATGGGTGTAGTAGACTGAGTTATCTTTAGGAATCCTTTTGTTGTCAATATACAGTTCAAAACTTGATAGAAATGCTTTTTTAATTTTACTAGACTTTTCAATTTCTGCTTGTTTTATTTTTTTATCCCATTTTTCTTTTTCTAATTCTACTTTACGTTCTATATTTTCAATTTTCAATTTTTTTTGTGCGTCAGATTTTTCTTTTTTGAGGTTTCTTTTTTCTTTTAATAACGTAGAAATGATTTTGGATTTTTGTTGTTCCAATAAAGTAATTGTTGGATCATCAATTTCATTTCCGGTAAAAAATGTAAACGATAACCCCTTTGTAGAATAGGGAGATAAAGTTTTGTCATTTTCAAGTAATTCAATTAGTTCAGGTGTGATTTTGATGAATATTGATGAAAAATTTTCTCGGATATTAAAATGTTCCAAAGAAATCCTTTTAATGATTTCTTTATTGATTTTTCGCTCTTCATTGGGGTATTCAACCAAATATTTATCTCTTAAATCATCATAATAATAATCATCAAGTAATTCGCCGGTTTCTAATAATGTGTTTCTGTCCGGAGCATAAGGATTATAAGTATTGGTAAACATTTGATTACCGAAAAAGACTAACAATATATAAGGAATTGATAAAAAAAATAGTTTTTTTGTATAAGGATGGTCAATAAAATTATATAATAACGGTCGGTAAAGAAATGATAAAGTAACTGTACTGTAAAATCGATAAATATAGAAATAAATTTTACTGATTGATTTTTCCTTTATTCTTTTAAGACCTCCTAAAGTAATTAAATCAAATAAAACAAATAAACCAATTCCAACATATGCTAAAACAGTTAAACCAAAAATACTATTTAAAGCATAATCATTTAAGAAAAGTTCAAATAAAAGCCTAATTATAATTATGGGAACAAAAAAAATGACCAACGACATAAATAAGGCAAAAAGTAGAAATGTATATGCAAATATCACACTACATAACATCTCTAGACGCTCAATCCAATCATCATAGCTACCTACTTTTTTCTTTAAAAAATTGGTAAAAATATCTGAGTAATTAAATTTATCATATTCTATCTCTTGTGAAACATATCGTAAGCCAATTGCTCCAATCCACAAACCTCTCATGATTACATGACCTAATAGGTTAAAAAAGAAAATAACCCAACCTACTTTTAAAATGATAAAAAAGGGTTTGACTAATGATTTTAGATTATCACTTGAGATATCATTTTCTATGTATAAACCAAAATCAGCTATTAATATTCGTGAAGAATAAATACCAAAAAGGGCGAAACCAGAAATAAGTAATTCTAATTGCCAAGATTCTTGTTGCAATTTTTCAAGCCATTGTTTGAACAATGTTTTTGTGTCATTAGAAGTTTCTCCGCTCATTGCTAAAATGAATTATTCGAATTAAAAGTAAAAAAAAATAGGGTAGTAA
Organism: Flavobacteriales bacterium; assembly: GCA_017302935.1. Classification (GTDB taxonomy): domain Bacteria; phylum Bacteroidota; class Bacteroidia; order Flavobacteriales; family Flavobacteriaceae; genus Flavobacterium. The sequence continues at coordinate 25,918 of JAFLBT010000023.1, forward strand.
CCCTATTTCTTTTCATTTATTTTTTATTGATTTATTTTGCAATATTTACAGCTCTTGTTTCACGAATAACTGTAATCTTTACTTGTCCTGGATACGTCATCTCCGTTTGAATTTTTTGAGAAACTTCGAAAGATAGTTTTGAAGCTTGTTCGTCGGAAACTTTTTCACTTTCTACAATTACACGTAATTCACGTCCTGCTTG
>JAFLBT010000230.1 GCA_017302935.1 Flavobacteriales bacterium
AAATGGAATTTCAACTTTTGGTCTTTCAGACCTCTATGTAAATGCGAATTATAAAATAAATGAAAAAGCTAAAGTTACATTTGGAGCTAAAATTCCATTAAATAATTCTACTAACAAAGAAGGTGATTTGCCTCTGCCTATGGATTATCAATCGAGTTTAGGTACATTTGACTTGTTATTAGGTTTTGGTTATGAAATTAAAAAATTTCAATTTGTTGCTGCTCTTCAACAACCCTTGACGCAAAATGATAATGAATTTTTGGCATCTGATTTTCCAATACAATCAGAAATTAGTTCTTTTCAATCTACAAGAGGTTTTATTAGAAGTGGTGATGTTTTAATAAGAGTTTCCTATCCTTTTGATTTAACTTCAAAACTTAAACTTACTCCAAGCATCTTACCCATTTATCATTTGGCGAACGATAAATATAAAGATGAACTAAATATTGAAAGAGAAATTAAAGGTTCACAAGGAATAACATTGAATGGAAATGTTTATTTAGATTATAAAATTAATAGTAAAAGTGATATTCAACTAAATTTAGGAATGCCTTTTATGGTGAGAGATACTCGGCCAGATGGATTAACAAGAAGTTTCATTGCAAACCTAGAATATAGTTTTAAATTTTAATTTATTAAATTTACACTCTACTCTTTAGTAACGTTTTTATCGTATAATGAATCCAAACACCCGCGTTTTTAAAATGTCTTTTGCTTCTGTTTATCCGCATTATGTAAACAAAGCGGTTAAAAAAAATCGTACGCAAGCGGAAGTAGATGAAATTATTTTTTGGTTAACCGGCTATGATGAAGTTGGTTTACAAAAAGTGATGGAGGAACAAACAAATTTTGAAGATTTTTTTGGAAATGCTCCACTGCTTCACCCAAATGTTCATAAAATTACCGGTGTTATTTGTGGGTATCGTGTAGAAGAAATTACGGATTCGTTGATGCAAAAAATACGTTATTTAGACAAGCTGATTGATGAATTAGCAAAAGGCAAAGCCATGGACAAGATTTTGAGAAGTTAGAAAAGCCCCAATTCAACTTAGATTCTTCAATTTTGCTAAACATTAAAGCCTACATTTCACAATTTTATATTATTTGTTTAATATTATTAAACGATAGATAAACAAAATTATCATTTAAATATATTGCAAAATGGTAAATTTAACAACTATTCTTCACTTTTATTCCCTCATTTATAATTACTTATAAAAAATAACAATTGTTAAAAATCCACCAACAAACGTTAAATTAGTCCTTCTTATTTTTGTTTATCATTAACTTTATAATGTTAAACAAAAAATCAATATAGCATGAAAAGAATTACTAATTTAATTTGGCTTTTACTGGTCTGTGTGAGTATGACGAGTATAGCACAAACAGCGAGGGTTCAAGTGATCCATAATTCACCTGACTTGGCTGCCGCTTCTGTAGATGTCTATTTGGATGGTGAGTTATTGTTGGATAACTTTCATTTTAGAACAGCTACTCCATTTGTTGATGTACCGGCAGGTGTACCTATTTCGATAGACGTCGCACCCTCTTCGAGTTCATCGGTAAATGATGGCTTTTACAATTTAACCACTACGTTGACTGAATTTGAGACGTATATTTTGGTTGCGAACGGTATTGTTTCGACCAGTGGTTATGCAGCGAATCAACCCTTTGGGATCAATGTATTGGTTGGAGGTCGTGAAGGAACATCCAACGGAGACAATACAGATGTAATTGTTTTTCATGGTTCACCCGATGCTCCTGCTGTAGATGTTGTTGAATTGTCTGTGCCAGCCGGAACAATTGTTAATGATATAGCTTATGGCAACTTCTCTTCTTATTTAGAGTTGACTACTGCCAATTATGTATTGGCTATTCGTGATGCAAGTGGTACCAACACTGTTGCTACCTATTCTGCTCCTTTAGCTGATTTATTTTTGAATTTTGATGCGGTTACTGTTGTAGCCAGCGGATTTTTAGACCCTTCACAAAACAGTGATGGTCCCGGTTTTGGATTATGGGTGGCGAGAGCTACAGGCGGACCGCTATTAGAATTGCCTTTGTTTCACAATCCTACTGCACGTTTGCAAGTGATTCACAATTCACCTGACTTAGCTGCTTCAACGGTTGACGTTTATCTTAATGGTGAAATTTTGTTAGATGATTTTGCTTTCAGAACGGCTACTCCTTTTATTGATGCTCCTGCGGGTGTTGCTATTACCATAGACATTGCACCAAGTAATAGTACTTCAGTGTCTGAAACTTTATTTACAGCCACAACCACTTTAGCACCTTCACAAACTTATATTGCCATTGCAAATGGTATTATTTCTACCACGGGATATAGCCCAAGTACTCCTTTTGGTTTAAACATTTTAACCGGTGGTCGTGAGGGAACATCCAACGGAGATAATACTGATGTTATTGTTTTTCATGGTTCAACGGATGCACCTACTGTAGATGTAGTGGAAACTTCTGTACCAGCAGGAACATTAGTTAACAACTTATCCTACGGTAATTTTTCTTCTTATTTAGAATTACTTACTGCAAATTATATAATTGATGTTAGAGATGAAAGTGGAGCAACTACAGTGGCTACTTATTCAGCACCACTTGCAGATTTATTTTTGAATTTTGATGCGGTTACTGTTGTGGCGAGTGGATTTTTAGATCCTTCACAAAACAGTGATGGTCCCGGTTTTGGATTATGGGTGGCGAGAGCTGTTGGAGGTCCACTAATTCCTCTACCTTTAATTGAAACACCTACTGCACGTTTACAAGTAATTCACAACTCTCCTGATTTAGCTGCGGCTACAGTTGACGTATATGTAAACGGTGAAATTTTGTTAGATGACTTTGCTTTTAGAACTTCTACTCCATTTGTGGATGTACCTGCCGGTGTGGCCTTAAGTATTGATGTGGCTCCAGGTAACAGTACTTCTGCTGCTCAGAGTTTATATAACTTAACTACTACTTTAGCTGAAGGTGAAACCTATATTGCTATTGCTAAT
>JAFLBT010000231.1 GCA_017302935.1 Flavobacteriales bacterium
TGCGTCAATTCCGCCTCGTCTTGATCAACCCAATCCGCAATAAACACATTGGTTTCTCTAGGTTTGGATTGTTGACGATTACTTGAAAAAACCAATTTTTTTCCATCGGGTGAAAACATTGGAAAAGCATTAAATTCACTTTCCCATGTAATTTGACGTAAATTTTCACCATTGATGTCAATCATGTACAATTGAAAATCATATCCTCTGGTAGAATGATGGTTAGAAGAAAACATTATTTTTTGGTCTGACGGATGAAAATAAGGAGCCCAATTGGCTTTTCCTAAGTTGGTAATTTGCTTTAAATCAGACCCGTCAATGTTACAAGTATAAATTTCCATTTCGGACGGAGCAACCAAATTTTGACTCAACAAATCTTTATATTCTTTGATTTCTTCCTCTGTTTTAGGGCGAGAAGAACGGAAAACAATTTTTTTACTGTCATGGGAAAAGAAACATCCGCCGTCATATCCTAATCCAAAAGTGATTTGTTTTAAATTAGAACCATCAATGTCCATGGTGTAAATTTCTAAATCACCACTTCTAATACTGGTAAACGCAATTTTTTTTCCGTCAGGTGAAACTACCGCTTCAGCATCATAACCGGGTGAATCAGTTAATTTTTTGGTGATATTACCATTTAAATCAGCAATGTAAATATCAAATTCAGGATAAATCGCCCAAAGGTATTTTCCATCGGTTGATTTAGGAGGAGCAGGACAATCATGATTATCAGCATGTGTGGAAGCATACAAAATGTGCTTTCCATCCGGCATATAATAAGAGCAAGTGGTTCTACCTTTTCCGGTAGAAATCAATTTTAAACTTTTTTCATTGATTTCTTTTTCCTGTAAATCCAACATAAAAATTTGATCACACGGAACACCAAACGCTTTATTAGTCACTTGTAGTGTTAATTTTTTTCCATCCGGACTAAAATAAGCTTCCGCATTATCGCCACCAAAAGTGAGTTGTTTGATGTTTTTTAAATGTTTCTCTTGTGCCACTAAAAGAGTTGAGATACAAAGAAAAGCAAGTAGAAATGTATTTTTAAACATGATGTAAATTTTGAAATGAGGACAAATATACCAATTCCAAATGGGTCGAAAAAAGATTTTTATTTTGTTTGTGATTTGTTCGATTCAATTCATTTTGTATTAAAACTTTATTGTCGATATTTGCATTTCCAAAAAACAAAAAATAACTATATCATGAGCATGAATAAGAATACAGTCTTAGCATGGGCAACTTTCATTATGATTATTATGGGAATAATTCTTATCGGATTAGGCATTTATCGTTATGCCGATGTAGCCGGTTGGGGATTTGCCACAGTAGGCATAGGATTTTTAGCCATTGCATGGGTATTTAATGCCTTAAAAGGAAGAGTATAATTTAATTTACACAACAATGTCAGACGATAAAAAGGTCATCTTTTCGATGTCGAAAGTGAGTAAAACCTACTCCAGCACGAACAAACAAGTTTTAAAAGATATTTATTTGAGCTTTTTTTATGGAGCTAAAATTGGTATTTTAGGTTTAAATGGTTCCGGAAAATCTTCTTTACTTAAAATTATTGCCGGAGTAGATAAAAACTTCCAAGGCGATTTGGTTTTTGCACCGGGTTATAAAGTGGGTTATTTAGAACAAGAACCACAGTTGGATGAAAACAAAACAGTGATTGAGATTGTTCGCGAAGGAGCGGCTGAAATTTTTGCCCTTTTAGAAGAATTCAACAAAATCAATGATATGTTTGGTTTGCCGGAAGTTTATGAAGATGCCGATAAAATGCAAAAATTAATGGACCGTCAAGCGGAATTGCAAGATAAAATTGATGCCGTTGGAGCGTGGGAAATTGACAATAAATTAGAAGTAGCAATGGATGCACTTCGTACACCGGATTCGGATACACCAATCAAAGTATTGTCCGGTGGTGAAAAAAGACGTGTGGCTTTATGTCGATTATTGTTGCAACAACCGGATGTTTTATTATTAGATGAGCCAACCAACCACTTGGATGCAGAGTCAGTTTTGTGGTTAGAGCAACATTTGCAACAATATCCGGGAACCGTAATTGCCGTAACACACGACCGTTATTTCTTAGATAATGTAGCAGGATGGATTTTAGAGTTGGATAGAGGAGAAGGTATTCCGTGGAAAGGAAATTACTCTTCTTGGTTGGACCAAAAATCAAAACGATTAGAATTAGAAGAAAAAGTTGCGTCTAAACGTAGAAAAACATTAGAACGCGAGTTAGATTGGGTGCGTCAAGGAGCAAAAGGACGTCAAACGAAACAAAAAGCACGTTTACAGAATTACGATAAACTCTTGAATGAAGACCAAAAAGAGTTGGATGAAAAATTAGAATTATACATTCCAAATGGACCGCGTTTGGGAACAAATGTAATTGAAGCAAAAGGTGTTGCAAAAGCGTATGGTGATAAATTGTTGTATGAAGATTTGAATTTCACCCTTCCACAAGCCGGAATTGTTGGAATTATTGGTCCGAATGGAGCCGGTAAAACAACCATTTTCAGAATGATTATGGGTGAAGAAACTCCTGATAAAGGAACTTTTACAATAGGTGAAACGGTAAAAATTGCGTATGTTGACCAATCGCATTCCAATATCAATCCCGATAAATCGATTTGGGAAAACTTTTGCGATGGTCAGGAATTAATTATGATGGGTGGAAGACAAGTAAACTCAAGAGCGTATCTAAGTCGATTTAACTTTGGTGGAAGCGATCAAAATAAAAAAGTGGCTACGTTATCCGGTGGTGAACGTAACCGTTTACACTTAGCGATTACGTTAAAAGAAGAAGGAAACGTGTTGTTACTTGATGAGCCAACCAACGATTTGGATGTAAATACTTTACGAGCGTTAGAAGAAGGTTTAGAAAATTTTGCCGGTTGTGCCGTGATTATTTCTCACGACAGATGGTTCTTAGATAGAGTTTGTACGCATATTCTAGCGTTTGAAGGCGATT
>JAFLBT010000232.1 GCA_017302935.1 Flavobacteriales bacterium
TCTGGGTTCCATTATATGCTATGTAAGAAAACCTTGCTTCAACATTTACGATAGGAGCATTACCGGGACCATTTGTTATTGGAACATAAAAAGTCTGAGCAGTGCCAGGTGCGATCAAGACATTAACTGCATAAGAATTTTCTGTAAAATATGGCTGAGATAGTCCTTTGTTTGCAAGGGATATCAATAGTAACAAAAAGGTAAATACTAGGGTTTTCATATGCAATCAATTTAAGAATTTATGAATGCTTTGGCTTAGACAAAGATAAATTATTAAAAATTGTAAAAACAAGTGCTTAATTTATACCGTTTATCAGTTATTTTAATTATTTTATTAAAAGCATCTTTTTTGTTTCAGAATAATTGCTTGTTTCAAGTTTATAAAAATAAACTCCACTAGGAAATTGTTCGGGTTTCCATTTAACTTTATATGTTCCTGCCTTACAATTTCCTTTAAACAAAATAGTAACTTCCTTTCCAGAAAGATTAAAAATTCTGATATTAACATTCCCCTCTTTAGGAATTGAAAATATGATATTTGTCTCGGGATTAAATGGGTTAGGAAAATTTTGATAAAGATGAAAATCTTGTGGAATTTCTATATCAACCATTTCTAAACCAACTAAACATAATTGTGTTAAAGTACCACCTGAAACAATTTGTGTAGGAGGAGTAGAAATTGTTGGAGTAGGGCTTGATAGAGAAGAAGTTGGGTTACTTAAAATCCCCCCAATACCAGAATTTGTTGGTGGTAAAATCATATTTGCACATGTATAGCCGGAGCTATCAAATTTCACAGCAAACATATCTTTTCCTCCACTACCAAAAGAACTAGTACATCCCCCAATGAGAAATCCATTGTTGGGAGTATTAATCATAGATGTACTTTCTTCGTAGTTTGCTCCACCAATAATTCTAGACCATGAATAAACACCAATTGCATCAATTTTTGCAATATAAATATTGTCATTATTCCCGCTGAAAGAATTTGATCCCCCAGATATGAGAAAACCACCATCAGTTGTTTGTATTATTGAGCTTGCCGACTCAGCATTTGCGCCGCCTAAAGTTCTAGTCCATTGCAATGATCCATTAACATCAAATTTTGCACAGTACATATCGTAATCACCACTTCCATAAGAATTTCCCCATCCTGCGATACCATAACCTCCATCTGAAGATTGAATTATATTCCATGCTCTATCATTATTAGGCCCACCAACAGTTCTTGTCCATTGCAGATTACCATTCGCATCAAGCTTTATTAAGTACATATCAGCATTTCCACCTCCGAAATGACTTTCTCCGGTTGCCGCAAAACCTCCATCGCTCGTTACCACAACAGAGTATGCTTGATCTTCAAAACTTCTTCCAACAGTTTTGCTCCATTGTATATTTCCATTCCCATCAAGTTTAACGAAAAAAGCATCAGCATCTCCAGCTCCATAAGTATAGGTGAACCCAGCAGCAATAAATCCGCCATCATTTGTTTGTTTAATAGAATAAGCATATTCAGTTCCAGTACCACCAATTGTCTTAGACCACTGTATTGAACCTGAGGAATTTAATTTTACTATATAGAAGTCATAATCTCCGGCTCCGAATGAGTTTGTGTAACCGGCTAATGCAAAACCACCATCACTAGTTTGAATGACACTCATCGAAACATCGTTTCCAGTACCGCCAACGGCGAACATCCATGACAATGACCCAGAAGAAGTGAATTTAACAATATACATATCCGAAAGTCCAGCCCCAAATGATTTTGTTTCACCTGCAAAAACATACTCATTATCGTTAGCTTTAATTATTGACCTTGTTAGCTCATCATTAGTTCCTCCAATGGTAAATTGGAATTGGTTTTGTGAAAAGCTTATATTCCAAGAAATGGATATAATATATATTAGAAGTATTTTATAGTTCATAATGATTTCTTTAACCTTCAATTCAATTTAAAATCTGTTCTGAAATAATTTATTTTTTAATTAAACATCAGGCCAATCTTTAAAGGTACATAGTTAAATTGCTCACCTCCCAGTGTAAAACTATATTTCAACTCACCAAATATTCCTAAATTTTTTGATAATTTATAAACAGCTCCGCCTCCAACACCAATCCCAAAATAAGATTTGCTTTCTCCAGTTAAAGTAGTCCCAAAAAATTTGATATCTGGTGGGTTTACGAAATACATTCCAAGTCCTAAAATTCCATATGGAGCAAAGCCTGATTTAGCTTTTAATCTATCAGTATTTACTAATATTGCATCGGCTGTAACGGAAACTAAAGAAAAATTACCCTCTACTAAATCCGAGGAAGAACTAAATGAATTATATTGTAAATCTAACCGTGCTCCTGCAATTCTATGAACTTTAAATCCTAAATTTCCTGATACATTAAAACCAACATTATATCCATTTGCGAAATCACCCATAGGGGCAGAAATACCCCCTCCAAATGATCCAATTATATTTTGTGAAAAAGTTGAAGAAACTATGACTAATGAGATTAAGATAATATATATATTTTTCATATTATTTTTTGTTTAATTTTTTTAATTTATCTTCAATAATTTTTGTGTAAACTTTTACTACATCATCGCTTACCTCACTTGCTGTTCGGATTTTTTCATATTCCCCGGTTCCAATAAATAGCATTTTCTTATCTTCTGTCCGGAATGCTTTTATTGTAAAACTATTAACACCAGCCTTCATATATTCTCCTCCTGTCAACCAATCTAACTCACTTGTAGAGCCAGATAAATTATTGTTTATAATTAATATTAAGTTAATACCGTTTGAATATAATGAATCCATAATTTCAGCTTTTTGAAGTGAGTTAGGATTATCATTCATAGAAACAGCATTATATCCATTTTTTAAAAACTTCATCATAAACATATCTGAAAAAACATTTGAATTTGTCTCTCCTCCAATGCCAATAAGAGTTTT
>JAFLBT010000233.1 GCA_017302935.1 Flavobacteriales bacterium
CTTTTTGCTTCTTCCATTTTATTCTCCTGGAATAAAAGATATGAAATATTTGAAAGTGTGATATGGTCAGCCTTGTTTGCTTTTATTGCCTGATCGTAATAAATCATAGCTGTATTTAAATCTTTTTTATATTTAGCAAATATGTTACCCATCATCAATAAAGCCCAACCGTTTGATGAATTCCAACGCAGTGCATCAATTAATGCGTTTATTGCTTCATCCTGGTCTCCTAGTTCTGAGAGTATTTGTCCAAGAATTCTATGGTATTCCGAGTTAGAAGGATTTTTATGAATTAGATTTTCTAAAATAATTTTAGCTTCTTCAATCTTTCCTCTTTCACACAGAGCTACTGATTTATTGTAATCTGCCTCTTGGTTAGTTATAGTTTCCGTATCAATTTCAATAGTTACCACATCATCCTTAATAGTGATTGAAGGTACAAAAGGCCCGTAGGTATAATATTTTTGAATTGCATTAATTATATCCTTCTTGTCGGCATTTTCCAATTCCGGGAAGATGGCATATAGAAAATTATTTATTTTATGGATTATTTGCATTTAAAATATGCTTTTATTGCGAATGACTTATTGCTATTTATTTTGAATTTGAGGTGGTATTAAATATTGTACATCTAACAATGACAACTATTTTCTCAATATCGACGTAAATATAGAAAAAAACGACGGTATGAATAATGCGGAAATCCGTAAATGGTATAAAAAAAAAGAAAAATAGTGCAAGTTAAAGCAAGGTGTAGGGTGTAAGGTAAAAACAGCTAAAACATTTTTTTATTTTTCGTTCATTAAAAAAATGGATTTATATAGCCTTTTGAATGTAAACTGCTCCAATCAATTTATTAAAATGCCTTCTATTGTCCCGATGTTGCCCGAAATATATAAAAGTAAAAAAGTAAAAAATGTTTGTGTGGAAATTTGGTTACACCCCATACACCCCTTTTTAAGTTGGGAGTTTTAAGTTGGGAGTTGGGAGAAAAAAAAGTGGAAACTTTCGATTTCCACTTTTATGCATTTGGTGCTTATTGTTCCGTACTTCGGTTGGTTAGGTCCACGTCTTCGTATGTGAATTCTGTGAGGGCATAGACCGGACTTCCTTTTCTCATCAATCGGGTGAAATTGTGTTTTTTTAATGCTTTTCCGATTTTATTAATGGTGCCGTCATTAATGGTGATTTTAGCTCTTTCCGCTAATTTAGCTGCTATTTGTGAGGCATTCAGAAAGAGGGTGGCTGTTTGTCTGTCGCACGGTTCAAACCAAGTTAATAATAGTTCTTCTTCCGGACTTCGAAGCTGGTATTGTTCATTGTTTTCGGTGATGTTTTTGATTTCCTCTTGGTCGAACCAATGTCTGAATCCGCTTTTAAATAAATACAAAGCTTGGGAAAAAACATTGTCAATATCTACCTCATGTTGGTACTGGATACCTTCCAACTCGAAACAAAGAAAACGTCTGCTTCCTGTACTGTCGTTTAAGAACTGAGCGGTGTTCACACTTCCGGCAAACGAAGCCCTTCTTGGCATTGTTTCGTTGTTATGACCGTAAGCCTTTCTCATTCTGATTTGGGTTTTTGTGATGATTTCTTTTAAGCTACCGATTTCGGAACGGTTTAGGTTTTCGAGCTCGTCTAAGTTGATTAACATACATTCTGAAAGCTGTACCAATGTATCTTTGTTGTTCGGGTTGATGGTGCCGGAAAACAAATACTCTTTTAATTGTTTGGGAACGAGTTTCTCTACCCAAGTTGTTTTGCCCAATCCTTGTTTGCCACTAAAGACAATAACCGTGTGATTGATTACTTTATCATCTAATACACAACCGACCATTGCTACAATCCATTTTTTGAAGCATTGTTGCCACAGTTCTTGTTTTGTTGTGGTTATGGTGTTGGCTAAATCGTTGATGTAATCGGTCTTTTCATCGTAGGATGGCAGACTGAAAAAGTAATCTTCGAACGGATTGAATAACGGACAGAAATCAGAATACAGTAAGTTTCGCAATGATGAAAGGTTTGTTTTGATTCTTCCTTTCAGACATTCACGAAGCATGGAGTTTTCAATAAAATCATTCATTACATTCCACTTCTTTTTTCCGAAATATTGAAACTCTAACTTGCCGGAAACGATGTTGTGTCGGAATACATATCTGGTGGATAGAAACAGCTCTAAGCGGTCTATTTGGGTTGGTTTTGGTTGGTCTTCGTCGTCTTCGTATGCATCGGATGTATTGGTTTGAGGGTTGTCTGTTTTCAGTTTCTTTGGTTTGAGTTCAGCCATCCCGGCTTTTGGCCATCCCTCCAGTGGTTGGGAATTCTTCGCAAATTCGTGGATGTTGCCGTAGGCACTGTTTACAGTTTGTGTGACTTCTTTTTCATCATACCCAAAATCGGTTAAAATATATCCCAATGCTTCTTGTAATGAAACCCCTTTTCGGTTTAGGTTACACGCTAATTGATGCACGAACACGTTGCGACTACCATTCACGAATTGCACTTTTTTTTCGGTGAAATTTACGCAGTGGTTGTAGATGGCGTCGGAATTAGTCGCAGTCACAGTCGCAGTAGGCAGTTTAGGAGCTTCGACAGGCTCAGCTTGACAGGGTTTATTTGTTTCACTAGCAAAGACAGATGCGTTTTCGTTGAGATATAAGTTTTCATCTGCTGAATAGAAGCATAGTCTGGTTAGGTCCTTGCCGGACTTGTCGATTTCCAGTTTTAGCAGGTTTTCATAGTACGCCTGAACTTTTAGAAACGTTTCTTTGTGTTCTGCTTTTGGAGTGTCAATTTTCACCAAAATTTTTAAACCATTTCCTGATGGACTTACAAAACTTGCCAAAGTAAACTCCGATTGATTGGCAACATGTTTAGCATTTTGTAAATCTGCTGCACTTAATTTGTCGATGTCCAGGATCATTACATTTGAATATTCTACTAG
>JAFLBT010000234.1 GCA_017302935.1 Flavobacteriales bacterium
AACACACTCCCAATTCCGCCTCCCAAAAAAACCAAAAGTAAAGTTTTCATTTTTGACTGGGTATAAATTTCAAAATTTAAATGAAAAAACCTTCTATAAAGGAAGGTTTTTTAAATATTAATTTACAATTAACTTTTTAGTTACACTTCCATTATCGGAATTTATTTTTAAAAGATAAAAACCACTCGTTAAATTTTCCAATCGATATTGATTATTCATTCGATTTGGTTTATGCACTTTTAGAACAAGTTGCCCATTTAAATTGAATAAGTTTATTTCTGAAATTTCCTTTTCACTTTCTATAAATACCTCTTTTGAGTAGGTTGGGTTGGGATAAACACTAACTTGTATTGATTCATTAAATGTTGGTGTAGATAAAAAGTTACCCCAAACAGTTTGTACCCATTGTGGATTATCAATGTATGGATTTCTGTTTCCTTGGTATTGGAAAATATCATTATTTCGATCAATTTCTTTTTGAGAAACAGGGTCATTAATATGCCATGAATACAAAATAGCTAAAAAAGGATCTGCAATTGCTTTATTCGAGCTTCCATCAAACATAGCATACGATGACCAATTGGCTACAAGATTTTCATATCGAGTTACAAAGTAAAAATAAATACGAGCAATATCTCCTTTAAATTCATTTATCGGTTCAAAGACTACACCTGAAAATCCGGCTGCAATTCCTGTATTGATTCCATTACCTGCTTTTGAACCATTCATCGTTGGGTTAGAAATTCCCGATTGAGAAATTAAATTGGAACCCACAATTCCGTATGGATAATTTCCTCTGAAACCATTTACGCGACCATCAGTTGGTAGTAAATGATGAGCATCTCCACGCATAGGACTATTAGAACTAAAAAAAGATTGAGGAATCACATGCTCTTTGTTATAACAATCTCCTTCACCACTATAGTTTCCACATGCATTGGATACCTGAAAATTATAAGGATCTTGAGCAGTTGGTCGTTCAGAATAAATGTCTAAAATAGTATTATCATTTTCATAATAAACATCTAAATCGGCAATTGGAAAGAAATTATCAATCATATTATATCCTTGGTCGTTATGGTCTTTGATGATATTGTATAACTGAGTTTTCAGAGTGAAACCTGTTCCTGTGGCAGAATTATAATAACCTGCCGGCGGTTGTGCAAATGCAACAAAAGTTGAAAAAATAAATAAAAAGGTAACTTTCAATTTCATAGTAATTATAATTTTCGTTCCAATAAGGCCATATAAAACCCATCAAAACCTGATTCTGAGGCTAAAATTTTGTGATCTTTTACAAAGGTAAAGTTTTTTCCGTTTTCCGTGGTTAAAAAACGTTTTACTTGTTCCTGATTTTCAGAAGGTAAAACCGAACAAGTTGCATAAACTAACTTTCCGCCGGGCTTTACAATTCTGGAATAATTTTCTAAAACTTCGGCTTGTACTTTGCGAATATTATCAATAAATTCGGGTTGCAATTTCCATTTGCTATCCGGATTTCTTTTCAAAACACCCAATCCGCTACAAGGAGCATCAATTAAAACTCTGTCCGCTTTGTCGTATAATTTTTTGATCACTTTCGTGGAATCAATAATTCTGTATTCGATGTTGAAAGCACCATTTCGTTTGGCACGAAGTTTTAATTGCTTTAATTTACTTTCGTATAAATCCATGGCAATTAGCTGACCTTTGTTTTGCATCAAAGAAGCCATATGCAAGGTTTTTCCTCCGGCTCCGGCACATGTATCAACCACTCTTATACCGGGTTGCACATCTAGAAAGGCAGCAACCAGCTGAGAACTAGCATCTTGCACTTCAAATAAACCTTCTTTAAAGGCATCGGTTAAGAAAACATTGGCTCTTTCTTTCAATACTAAAGCATCGGGTTGGTCTTTTAAAAAATCCGTAGCAATGTCTAAATCCATTAGAATGGCACGTAATTTTTCTTTTGTAGTTTTTAAGGTATTTACACGAAGAATTACTTGAGCTTGCTGATTTTGAGCTGCAATTTCTTTGGTCCAAAGTTCTTCGCCCAATTCTTTTACACCCAACTCGTCCATCCAATCCGGAATCGATTCACGGTATTTTCTAATTTTTGATAATTCGTCAAAACGACCTTTGATTTTGCGTTGTGGGGTTCCTTCCAATTGTCTCCAATCCGGAATAGGATATCCTCTTAGCACAGCCCAAACGGCAAACATTCGCCACAAATCATCGCGATCATACGGTTCTCTTACTTCGGCAATTTCAGCGTATAATCGTTTCCATCTCACAATTTCGTAGATGGTTTCTGCAACAAACTTTCTGTCGGAACTTCCCCAACGTTTGTCCTTTTTTAAAGCTCTTGCTACCACTTTATCGGCATATTCGCCTTCGTTGAATATGGCATGCAACGAATCAATGGTAGTGTAAACTAAATTTCTATGTAATCTCATTTCAATAAAATAGCCCGCAAAGGTACTACATATTCTGAGTCAAGAGAATATTTATCGTTAAAAAAATCAAATCCTGACAGAAAAACGGTCAGGATTTGAAAAAGATACGTTAGTTAAATTAAGTTAGGCTAAAACCGTTTCTAATGTTGGTCCGGCATACACCAATTTTTTACCTTCTTCAGTATTGGTGTATTGCTCAAAGTTTTTAATGTATCGAGCGGCTAAATCTTTGGCCTTCACTTCCCATTCTTCTTCTGTTTTATAGGTATCTCTTGGGTCTAAAATGCCTTGGTCAACATTTGGCAATTCAACTGGAATAGTTAAATTTAAAAACGGAATATGTTTGGTTTCTATTTGATCAATTTCACCACTGATGATGGCATCGATTATGGCACGCGTGTTTTTCAAAGAAATTCGTTTTCCGGTTCCATTCCAACCCGTGTTTACCAAATAAGCTTTGGCTCCGTGTTCTTTCATTTTTCCAATTAAGGTTTTAGAA
>JAFLBT010000235.1 GCA_017302935.1 Flavobacteriales bacterium
AAGGTGTGGACAACCCAAAAACAACAATGACAATGATAGTCCTTTGAATCCGGGTAACCATATATGTGGAGGAGGAACTCAGTTCGGATCATCAGATGCTTATGCAGCGAGAATAAATAGTGAGTTTAGCGCACTCGCAAATAAGAATAGCGGAGAAACGTCGGGCGGAAGAACGATTGTCATAGGAGGTGAGATAGTAGAAAACGGCAGTGGACGTAATATCGTAAGTAAGAACAGCAACAAAAATCCACACGAAGTTCTATCAGCAAAAACAGGTAGAGGTAATTCTACGACAAATAACCCGTCGGATAGTGAAAATCGTAATTCTGATGGTATTTTTTACAGATGATGACTCACCATTCTATGATGATGCGGATGATGGTTATCACATAGCAGGTGGTTTTGGAGGATTTAAGCAACGGATAAAAACTCTCAATGAAGTGTATTAGATTTTGGTCGTCAACTTATAAAAAAATATAATTTACCTATTCATTTTTAGAGACTATTATGAGCATTGAATCATTTTACAGCTTTGGATCAACTTTTTCCAGACAACCAGTTAGTATTAAAAATGACAAATTAAACTGGGATCGATATTGTGAACTTGTAATTGGCAATTATAATAATATCACACTTCCTGTAACATTTAAACAAACTTCGGGAAAGAGATGGTCTGATTTATTGCCCCACCCCTCTGTAAGTGTCTGTATCATTTCTAAAAAATTTTATAAAATATTGGAAGAAAAATCAGTTACAGGTTTAAGAACTTTCCCCGTTTGTATAATTGATAAACAGGAAAGAGATATAAATGACTACATTGGTATATCAATAATAGGGAAATGTGGTAAAATTGATTATTCTAAATCAGAGGTTTATGAAAAACAATATGTTCCTGAAGGTCCTATGATTAAACATTACAAGGGTATGCATATAGGATTAGATACATGGGATGGAAGTGATTTCTTTATTCCAGTTGGAACTCTGTCAATCATCGTTACAGAAAGGGTAAAATCCTTGATAAAAATCAATAAAATTTCAAATATTTCTTTAAAAAATATATTAGATATTGAAAAACCTGAGTATGCGTTGCCAAAAACAAGTAAATTTTAGTAAAAGTGAATTATGAAAAATGTTGTAGATTATATAGAGCTTACGATAGAAAACGTAGATTTGAATAGTACTATCGAATATTTGTTTGAGGTTATTAGTGAATTTACACTCAAAAATCGTAGTGAGTTAACAAGAGAGGGAGATATTGATTTTCAATCTTTGGAAACTTTAAAGTCTTCGATAGTTAACTCTTCTGATGACGCATTCTATTTTTATGTTTTGGATGTCAGGATTCTCAATACTACATTAAATATGATAGGCTTACAAATCATTAAGTATAATGCAATGTATGATTTAAACATAGACTTTCAAGAAAGTGAACTGAAAGAAAAAATGTCAGTAACTGATTTACAGCATTTTGCTTCATTATTAACTACTAGACTCAAGGGTTCTCATTATTATTGTGGATTAGAACCAGCCTATGTAGAAGACACACGTTTGTTTACTGGGAATTTCTTTGGTCCATTGCTTTTCTAGTAATTGTTCAATTTATATAGTTTTATCCGTTGATCTATTATAGGCAAGTTTTTCTGATCAAACGCAAATTACATAAAAATAGAAATGAATATATTTGATTATAGTTTCTCACGTTTTTATTATTGGTATAAACGACGTAAGCCTCATTTTACCCATCAAAAATTGTGTCACGCATCACATTATGCTATAACAATGATTTCACTTTATATGTCAGCAGAAATATCATTTGCTATCTCGACAATAATACAGACGCAAGAATACACCTATTTTATAGCGATTTTACTCGGATTATACCCTTGTTTTGGATTTAACTATAAATATAAAAATCCGGAGAGAGCACAAACATTGGTAGAAAATTATAGAGAAATTACAGATGATGATCACGAAAAAATAAGAAGTAATATTTTTTCTTACATTGTCCTTATTCAATTGTTTTGTATGTTCTGTTTTTTCTATCATTCTTCAATAGTAACATCAGTTATTAATCAGTTGAAGAATTATTTTTGAGGTAAACTTTATTAAAAACTATGTTGGCACTTAAAAAGTATATTTTTATTGTAATTCTTGGATTGTCTTTATTTTCTTGTTCACAAGAAACAATTGAAATCCCTTCATACTTAACAGCAGATATACCAATGGCTATTGGTGGTTCTGTTGATGAATTACGAAGGCAGGGATTTAAGTCTGAAGATACATTTACATTTTCATTTTTTGAAACATCGCTATATAAGGATTTTGGAGATGGTATTGCAAAGTATTCGATTGTTGTTAATTTTGATGAATCAATGAACGATAATTACGTGAACACTATATATGTTAAATCACGTTATCATACATCAATTGATACTTCACAAAATGTAGAATTTTTAAAGAAATTACGATTAAATTTAGGAGACGAAGACTACTACAATTCTCAAAAAAAAGATTCAGTGTATCATGAATGGAATACAATTCATGGATGGTATATTGATAATGCCGCTTATTGTATTGAAGTTACATTTTTGGTTGATACATTGTTAAATCAGAGAGTCATTGACAAAGGTTTTAATGTTACTATTTACAAACCTGAGATAAAGAAAAAGAATATCAAAGACAAAGTAACTCGTCAGTTGTTCAGATAGACGTAGTTGTAATATGGATTTACTATGAAAATAATTCTCTTCATCCATTGATCAATTATGGGCAAGTTTTCCCGATCAAATGCAAATTACATAAAAATAGAAATGAATATATTTGATTATAGTTTCTCACGTTTTTATTATTGGTATAAACGACGTAAGCCTCATTTTACCCATCAAAAATTGTGTCACGCATCACATTATGCTATAA
>JAFLBT010000236.1 GCA_017302935.1 Flavobacteriales bacterium
GTTTTTGAATAATTCAGGTGAAATTTTATTGATGTTTGCATCTGAATCTTGAGCAGACAAGACCACCATCACCAATAATTGGTAATGATTTTGATAATCCAAAGGATGTTTTCTTCCTTTATATTGATTAATTAAAGGAGTTAATTTTTCTTTCCAATTAGGTGATTCTTCAAATAAATTCATTTTTACTCTTTAAAATCAATCGATAACGAATTTACACAATAGCGTATTCCGGTTTCAGTAGGACCATCATCGAAGACGTGACCGAGATGTCCGCCACATGATGAGCAAAGAATTTCGGTGCGAATCATTCCGTGGGAAGTGTCTTTGATGTATTCAACTTTTCCGGGAATGGATTGATCAAATGATGGCCAACCACAATGTGCGTTGAATTTAGTTGAACTTTCAAATAGAGCTTCTCCGCAACCGGCACAACAATAAGTACCTTTTTCAAAATGGAGGTTGTATTGACCAGTGTGTGGAAATTCTGTTCCTTTTTGGCGGAGGATTTTATATTTTTCTAAACCTAATTGGGCTTTCCATTCTTCTTCGGTTTTTTGGATTTTGTAACTCATTTGGTTTTTGGTTTGAATTTGACAGAAACAGAGTTGGTACAAAAACGTTTTCCTGTTGTTTCTTTGGGACCGTCGTTGAAAACATGACCGAGATGACCGCCACAGTTGGCACACATTACTTCTACACGTGACATGCCAAAACTATAATCATTTTCATAAATTACTGAACCTTTGATGGCTTGGTCAAAAGAAGGCCAACCGCAGTCGGATTCGAATTTGGTTTCAGAGATAAATAATGGGTTTTCGCAGGCGGCACAAACGTATTGTCCTTCTTCAAAGTGATTCCAATATTCTCCCGTGAAAGCTCTTTCGGTGCCTTTTTTACGCAATACTTCGTATTGTTCGGGTGTGAGTTCAGCCTTCCATTCAGCTTCGGTTTTGACGATTTTTAAGGGCTTTTTAGTTTCCTTTTTTTGGCCTTGACACGCTGTTAAGGTAAAGATTGACAGGATTAACATTAAATTTTTCATAGCGGATTTTATTACAATTTTATTTTTTAACACGGATTACACTAATTAGCACGGAATTTTTTTTCATTCATTTTATCTTTACACCTGACAGGTTTTAAAAACCTGTCAGGTGTAAAAATGACGTAAATTAAATTAGTTTTAAAATGCTAACTATTTGACTATTCACTCTTTGTTAGCACTCAGCCTAGCCCGGATAGTAGCGGAAACCCCGCAGGACTGAAAGCTAATTTTTCTTCACTTTTGGGGCGACCAAAGGAAGCCACGAAAAAGTGGTAGAAAAATAGCTTGAAGGCCGAGGAGTTGCAGCGAATAGCCGGATTAGCTCCCGATAAAAGCAATTATATCTTCGATTACTTTTTCGTTTCCAAGTATTTTTCGATGTCCTAATTTTTTGGTTATCATTAGTTTACTGTTTTTTAGATGGTTGTGAATGTTGTGTGCACATTTTACATTTACATCTGAATCGTCTTCGTCATGAATTATAAAAACCGGCGTTTCAATATTTTTTGCCACCACTGAAGTGGAATAATTATTCATGGATTCTCCGAATTTCTGTTCAAAATGTTCACGCATTCGATTGCCTATTTCGGGTTTGAGCTGTAATTTTTCAATAAAATCCTTGATGATATCCTGAATCAAATCGCCGCTACCTATAATTACGGCTTTTTTGACATTCAGGTTTTGTTTGATGGTGTTGATGATGGACATGCCACCTAACGAATGACCGATGGCATATTCAAAAGGTCCGAATTGTTTATCCAGTTCATGTATACTCGCAATAAATTCGGTCATAATTGACGAATTTCCTTTGCTTTTGCCGTGAGCCGGAGCATCAAAACTCACTGTTGCATATCCCATTTCAATGAGTTTATCAGCAATTTTGACTAATTGCGTTCCGCGACCTGACCAACCGTGAACGAGCAAAATCTTTTTTGGACTGTTACCATATTGGTAGGTTCTTATGGTTTTATTGATAAACGGAATCAAAACATCGTTTTGAATACTTTGTTTATCCATTTGAAATTCTCGTTTTGGAATCTTATATTTTATTGGAGTAGTAAATAGTTTTGCTGCAAATAGTGTTGCCAATTTTGGTGAAATTGCTTGTAAAAATTTAGCGGTTAATAGAATTGGTTTAGGAATCTGCAAGGATTGATTGTCAGATTTGGTTTTTTTTGACATTTCAATAAATTTTATGGCAAGGTATGATTTAAAATTATTTTTTATAAATTTAGAGTTCATAAAAATTACTTAAAATGCAAAATCAAACGCGTATCATTATTGAAAGTGTGAAGCCTCAACTTGATGGAGGTTCTTTTTATATTAAACGTATTGTAGACCAAAAAGTTAATGTATCGGCACATGTTTTTTCAGACGGCCATGACGTAGTGGAATGTTGTGTGAAATTTAAGCATGAAAAGGATAAGAAGTGGAGTGAAGTGCGAATGTCTCCGACTGAAAATGACGAATGGGAAGCTGAATTTACGGTTACAAAACAAGGTTTTTATTCTTATTTTATTGAAGGTTGGGTAGATTATGCCTTGAATTGGCAACACGGAACCGAACGGAAGATAAATGATAATCAACAAGTAAAATCGGAGTTGCTGGAAGGAGCGGAGTATTGCCAAGCGATTTTGAAAGAAGTTACGAAAGAGGAAAAAGTATATTTGAATGCAGCCATTAAAGCGTTTCAAGATGCAAAATTATACGATTCTGCGATTGAAATTGCGTTGTCGGATGAATTACATCAGATTTTTAAGAAATACCCAACTCGAACATTAGCGAATTCTTCTGCGGAATTGAAGGTGTATGTGGATAGAAAAAAAGCCTTGTTTAGCACTTGGTATGAATTTTTTCCACG
>JAFLBT010000237.1 GCA_017302935.1 Flavobacteriales bacterium
GTACTTTCTCTAAATTGTATTATATCTTTCCGCCTAGAACTTAAAAGTTTTAAATTACTAATCATTACATTTTTGATTGGAAGAATTACTTCACTTACTCGTTCATATTTTATCTCATCACGATTTAATTTGCAAATTACTATAGTTTTTTCTCCTCTACTATTTGCATCAATACCTTCAATTCTAATTCCTTTATTATTAGGATCAATTATAAATTTAAAGAAATTTTCTGGATTATCAATTTCTGGATGCAATAAATAAGGCTGTTCAGAAATTAATATAGTAGAATTGGCAAGACAGGATTGTAAATTTAACATAGTTCCATTCAAAATGGGAGAACTTTCATAATGATTTCTTGTTGGGAATTTAGAATTTTTACCTCCTTCCCTATTACATGTTATACAAGAAGGTAACAAGTTACTCCATTCGTAACATAACCAATAATATCCTGGATGATCAATTAGTGCACCCTGAGCATTTGAAATCTTAATTGCTACCCCGTTTTCATCAGTTACTTCACCACTGGGACGATAATGTTCTACATCTAATTTATATATTCGTTCACAGTACGCACATTTTAAAAAATAATAATCATTAAGTTTGTCTATTGTTCTAGAACATAAATTGTCTTGAGATTTATATGGATCTCTATAAACACTACCTGTAATTAAATTTTTGTTACCAGTAAAAGCAATTGTATTCCAATCTGTAGTAGTTGTGTTTAGTGTTAGTTTCCTGGGTTTATCATTATAATTTCTTATTACTTTCCTCATTATTTCTTTTTAAAAAGATTAATAAGTTCTTTTTGTTTTGAATTTGTTAAATACTTATTCACATCAATTTCAATTTTTTCATAAAATTTAATTTCGTCATAATTATCCTCTACTTCTGTTTGCTTTGTTTCATCTTTTGAATCGGGTGTAATATCTTCTAAACCAAATATTGGAGAAGTGAGAATAGAATTTGGCAATAACTGACCAAACTCTACTTTATCGTCCATTCTTTCAATGACTACACCTTTTTCCGTTGTTCTTTTTATTAAATAAATTCGACTATTTTTAGGTGCCCCAAGTAAAGGTATAGGGCTATGGGTAGTTAAAATAAATTGAATCTTAGGAAAATTTTTATTTAAAATTTCAGGTATTTTTCTTTGCCACTTTGGATGTAAATGTATATCAACTTCATCAATCAAAACTATTCCTTCCAATTCGGCGGGATCCGTAATACTTGGTTGTTTTATAAATAGCCTCAACATCATATCACCTAACATGGCTATTAGACTCTTTAGTCCAGAAGAGGTTTGATAGAAATACACACCTTTCTCTTTTTTCTGCCCATTAAAATCGTATTCAAAGATTTTTTTCTCTTTCGAATCATATTCGTAGTATCGTAGGTTTTCAGGGCCATCTAACTCAGTTTTTCTTATATCATATAAATTAGGTACAATTTCTATTATAATGCTTTTGATTATTTCAAACCGATCATTATTTTTTTTTATAATTTCATCAGATTTTTCTCCAGTATCACTAGTTAAGGAAGTAATGTCTTTTAAAATGGAATATGGATCAAATAAACTCCACAATGATTCACTTTGCACATAAGGATTATTATGATCCAGTTTTAAAAAAGAGCTTTGATTATCTGTAACAAGTCTAAATGGTCCATATGCAGCAAAAGGGACTTTTAATTTTTCATCCAAATAAGGGGTGTTTTTAGATATTGAATACGGAACCGAACTACCATTATGGTTAATTGTGAAATCTATTTTCCAAGTTGTGTCATTATTCATATAGCCTGGATCGTACGCACCATTTTCTAGAGCAATAGCGATAGATTTCATAAGTGAAGTTTTACCACTACCGTTTTCTCCGACAATAAAAATAAATGGTGTGTTTAACGAAATTTTACCAAATGAAGCATCCTCTATTGGATCGAAATTTTTTACTCTAAAAGCTTTTAGTGAAAACGGAAGTTTATTCTCATTAGAGAAATCCTCACTTCTATATTTTTCAATATTAAGCAGACATTTTTTAAATTCTTCTTCCTCTAAAAAACCTATACTATTGCTCTTGTCTTCGGCTTCTAAAGATAGAGAGTTATCTTCTATTAATTTATCTATAATTAACTTATCGTTAAGTAGAAAATCTTTAAAAGCATTTAAGTAATTCCCATTATCTATTGTAGAAGTCCATTTATCTAAACCCTCAGATTCAAATCCAAACTTTTCTAAAAATATAGAATTAATTTGTTCTACTTTTTTAGAACTATCTCTGGCAGTGAAAGTGACAAATGAATTTTCATCAACATCTATTGCAAAAAAAATATTAGGCGTTTTATTTTTCCAATCAAAACCATTCCAAAAAGATACAGCTAGATAACTATCATCACCAAGAAACCAATAACCTTTTTCCAACCTTTTGTTTCGATTAGATTTTCGTAATGTATAGAAAAATTTATTTCCGTGTTTTTCTTCAGTTTTTCTATAATTTTCTAGTAAATCAAAAATTTGCTCATGGATTTCAGCAATTTTTTCCAAATTTTGTAGTTAAATTTTATATGAATTTATTAAATTACTTAAAATGAAAGTTTAATCAAATAAATAAAGAAGTATCACTACTCTTTTGTATCCATCTCCCCACCGCTTTTCTCTATTCCTTTTATAACTCTTTTAGGATATTTTACGTATAGACCACAAACAAAACAAACCTCATCTATATGCGAAGAGTTCTCTCAGTTCTTATTCTCATTTTCATCACATCATTTTTCACAATTTCATTTTATTCGGATTCATTTTCACAGGTAAAGGTTACTTCCTCAACGTTCGGAATGTTCGAAGGGCGCAATATCGGTCCGACTGTAATGAGCGGAAGGGTAACTGCTATTGAT
>JAFLBT010000238.1 GCA_017302935.1 Flavobacteriales bacterium
GTGAATATCACCGGTTGATGTTATTACCGCCGAGACCATGGGAGCATTGCAGAAATTTTTAGGAAAGGTATCACTGCCGTTTACGGCTGCGTAGTAATACGCAATATGCTGCAGCTTTTCGGGTGAATTACCGCCTTTATTATTTGGTGGTTGTTTGAGGGAGCCTCCGATTTAAATTTGGTGGAACTTTCCGTTTTAAAAACCGCTCATTATGAGTTTTTTATAGATTTTTATTTTGATAAAGTTTCGGCCGTTTATTTGTTTATTGGAGCTTTACTAACCTCAATGATTACCACATATAGTCGGTATTATTTGCATCGCGAAAAAGGATACAAACGTTTTTTTAATACCGTTTTGTTTTTCTTTTTCGGATATAATTTAGCGATATTATCCGGAAACTTTGAAACGTTATTCATAGGTTGGGAAATCATCGGTATTTCTTCCTTTTTATTAATCGCTTTTTATAGAGAACGTTATCTTCCGGTTAAAAACGCCTTTAAAGTATTTTCGATTTATCGGATTGGCGATGTGGGATTGTTGTTAGCCATGTGGGCAAGTCATCATTTGTTTCATGAAAACATAACCTTCATGAAATTGAATAATTATGAAATGGTAAGCGAGCATTTGCAAAATCATTCAACTATCGGACTATTCATTGCACTTTGTTTGGCTTGTGCTGCGGCTGCAAAATCGGCTCAAATCCCTTTTTCGTCGTGGTTACCTCGAGCTATGGAAGGGCCAACGCCTTCGAGTGCCATTTTTTATGGTTCATTGTCTGTTCATTTAGGTGTTTTTCTCATGTTGCGAACATTTCCTTTTTGGGAACATCAAACAGCCATTCGAATAGCAATTGGTTTGATGGGCTTAACCACAAGTTTAATGGCTTCATTAATGGCACGTGTTCAATCATCCGTAAAAAGTCAAGTGGCGTATAGTTCAATTGGACAAATTGGGATTATTTTTATTGAAATCGCTTTAGGTTTTGAAACATTAGCTTTGATTCACTTTGCCGGAAATGCTTTTTTACGCACCTATCAATTATTGGTTTCTCCTTCAGTAGTTAGTTACTTGATTCGCGATCAGTTTTATCATTATAAACCCAAAGAGAAGGCCATTGAAGATTCGTATCCCAAAAAAATAGAATATACCTTGTATATTTTGGCTTTGAAAGAATTCAATTTAGAAGGATTTTTGAATATGGTGCTTTGGCGACCATTAAAGATTATTGGCAAATCGTTAGATTTTTTAAACATCAAAAGAATTTATTTATTCTTTATTCCGCTTTATTTGATTGGATTTTTAATGTATAAATTCAGAGTTGAGTTACCCAGTCAAATAGCCAACATACTTCCGGAAATTTTTGCATTCATCGGATTGGTTTTTGTTTTCAAATCGTTTTCAGAACGTAAAAGTCCTTTTCTAGCATGGATATTAATTGTCATGAATCATTTTTGGATTGCTTTGGCCATCGTATTTAATGATAAAGTGAGTGTAAGCGAAATTGTTTATTATTTGGCGGGTGTTGTAGTTGCCGGAATAATTGGATATATAGCATTACTTCAGTTGAGAAAATTAGAAAGAAGAATCTTGATAAGTCAATATTTGGGACATGTTTATGAACATCCAAAATTTGCTTTTTTCTTTTTATTGGCCACACTCGGCATCACCGGATTTCCAATTACATCCACATTTATAGGTGAAGATTTGATTTTCAGTCATATTGATAGCCATCAACTTTTCTTAGCCTTTTTTGCTGCTTCTAGTTTCGTAGTTTCCGGTATTGCCGGCATCCGAATCTATGCTCGCTTATTTTTAGGTCCTCACGTGAAAACCTATCATGAATTACCTTATCGTTCCTCTTAATTTTTTAAAATAAACATGAAATCAACTATAAATAAATATGTTCCTGCTGATGGATTGGCAGGATTAAAAGAGAATTTTAAAACCGATGCTATTTCCGGTTTTATTGTGTTTTTATTGGCTTTACCTTTAAGTTTAGGTATTGCTAAAGCTTCTGATTTTCCCCCTATAATGGGTTTAATTACAGCCATAATTGGGGGCATCGTTGTGTCTTTTTTTATGGGATCTCGTTTAACCATCAAAGGTCCTGCTGCCGGTTTAATTGTAATTGTTGCCGGAGCTGTTGCTGAGTTTGGTCAAGGTGACAATCAATTGGGTTGGAAACTTGCTTTAGGAGCCATGGTTGTTGCAGGAGTAATTCAAATTTTATTCGGAATATTAAAATTGGGTAAACTAGCCGACTTTTTTCCACTTTCAGCTATTCATGGGATGTTAGCAGCTATTGGAATTATTATTATTGCCAAACAAATTCCGGTTTTATTGAATGATAATCCAGCATTAGCAAAAGGCTTAGGGCCAATTGAATTATTAATGAATATACCAAAATTTATAATGAATCTAGACGCAAAAGCTTCAATTATTGGTATAGTGAGTTTAGCAATTATGATGGGATGGCCTTATATTAAAAACAAAACCATCAAAATGATTCCGGCACCATTGGTTGTACTTTTATTTGCCATTCCTTGTGAATTGTTTATGGATTTTGCTCATACCGAACCCCCTTATGCTTTAGTAAAAATTGGCAGTTTGGTTGATAATTTAAATATTAATGCCAGTTTTGCCGGGATTTCACAAACCGGATTGTTTATAAAATATGTCATCATGTTTGCTTTGGTTGGTACATTGGAGTCTTTACTCACTGTAAAAGCGATAGATTTATTGGACCCATATAAACGGAAATCAAACATGAACAAAGATTTGATTGCTGTTGGAATAGGGAACACAATTGCCACATTTTTAGGGGGATTACCCATGATTTCAGAAGTGGCACGTTCGTCATCCAATGTAAATAACGGAGCAAAAAC
>JAFLBT010000239.1 GCA_017302935.1 Flavobacteriales bacterium
CCCGCATTATGGTTGAAATTCCAGCATCCTTGCAACCGGAATACGAATCTCTTTTGTTAGATGAATCGTATATTACCAAAGAAATCGCTTTAGCTACTTTATGGAAATTATTTCCCGAAAAACAACCTGTTTATTTGAATCAATCCAAAGATTGGGTGGGGTTTAATGATAAAAATTTGCGAATACTTTGGCTGACCTTAGCCTTGATGACCGAAAATTACGAGAACGCCAACAAAGTCAATTTTTATGATGAATTGTTAGCCTACAGTACTCCAAATTATGAAAGTGGGGTGAGGCAAAATGCGTTAACCAATTTGTTGTTTTTGAACCCCAATGATCAAAATATTCTCAAAAACTTGGTGAATGCTACCACGCATCACAAATGGCAATTTACGCTTTTTGCCCGCAATCAAATTAGAGAATTACTCAAAACGGAACGCCACAAAAAGTACTTTCAGGAACTTTTACCGAGTTTAAATGCGGCGGAGCAAATTCAATTGAGAAGGTTGCAGGCGAATTAATTGTACTAATTTTCTTTTTGAAGAAATTTTTCAAGAAAAAGAATTTTATTTCGTCGAATTTCTCTATTTCTAATTGGATCATAGAGAATTGGATTTTCCAACATTATAACTAATTCAATTAATTCTCTTTCATTTAATAATTCTAATTCTTTATTAAAAAAATATTTTGAAGCCTCTTTTATACCAATGTTGCCATAAAGAAAATCAGATTTCATTAATAACAATTTCAAACAATCATCTTGGCTAAACTCTTTTTCTAATTTTAAAGTGAACAAAGCTTTGATAAAAGGGATTTTGAAATTTATTGAATTATTAGCTCCATAGTATCTTGCAACATCTAAACATGGGCAATCTTCTTTTGGTAATCCCAATTTACTATTATTCAAAATTATGTATTTAATACTTTTTGAATTATAAAGTTTATGATAAATACTTAATAATTTTTTAAAATCTTCTTTTTTTGATTTATTTATTTCTTCTTTAATCGCAATAAAATCATCTCTTTTGAACATTGGATTTAAATCACTGAGCAGCAATTGATAAATGATTAAAAATATCAAAAAAGTGAATAATAAAACTTTTAAAATCTTTATAGCAATTTTTTTCATAAAAATAACTAACCCATCATCGAAATCACTTCCGATTTTAAATAACTAATCGCTACTAAACTTGGTGATTGTTTGTCTAATAAATCGCTTAAAATTGTTTCACGAAGTTTATGGGAAGAATCAATTTTATCGCTCATCGCCGTTTTTCGAATGTTTTGAATAATCGTATTCTTAGCAGTTGTAATCACGGTCCAACAGTCTTCCGTTAAGTAAATTTGTTGGGTCAAATTGTGCTCAAATTCCTGTTCGATTTGATTGATTAAGAAATTTTCATAATCGTTTTTATCGTCCGAAAACGGAGCCACACGAATCAATAATTTAGAAGGATTCACGCGTTCCAAAAACAAAACCATACGTTCATAGGCTTGCAATCGCAAAGGCAAAGCTTCTTTTTTGGTTTCCTTCATCAACAAAAACCGACGTCTGTTTTCTTCGTTTTTGGTGTGCGTTTGAAAAAAATAAAAAGCCACACCACCTGTAATTAAGGCCGGTAAAATGTACGCTAAAAGTTCAATTATTTTGTTGGTTTCCATAGTTTTATTATTTTTTTTAGGAGCTTTTTCCCGCTTTACGTTCCAAAATTTTTCCGCAACATCTTTTTTTCTAAAGGCAAAAAAAGAGCTCCCGCTAGTCGCTTTTTTTTACCAAGAAAAAATAGAAGTTGCAAAAAAATGTTTTCCACTTCAATCGGGGCTAGAACGTTTAGTGCAAAAATAGAATTTTAGTTGATATTTATGTATTAATTTTTTTAAACCTGACAGGTTTTAAAAACCTGTCAGGTTTAAATGCAAAAAAGCGAATAGAATAGTAGTTGATAAATCGTAACAATTTTAATTGTAATAAATCAGAAGTAAACTTATTTTTGAACTTTGAACCTGACAGGTTTTAAAAACCTGTCAGGTTTAACTACGAACAGAAATAAATATGATACAAGAATATATCAATCAACTCAACGATGCTCAACGTGCACCGGTCCTTCAAAAAGACGGCCCAATGATTGTCATTGCTGGTGCCGGCTCTGGAAAAACGCGAGTGCTTACGATGCGAATTGCTTATTTGATGAGTTTGGGTGTAGATGCGTTTAACATTTTATCCCTCACATTTACCAATAAAGCCGCTCGTGAAATGAAAAAACGTATTGCGGATATAGTAGGAAACAACGAAGTCAAAAACCTTTGGATGGGTACGTTTCACTCCGTTTTTGCCAAAATTCTTCGAATAGAAGCGGATAAATTAGGCTATCCGAGTAATTTCACCATTTATGATACCCAAGACAGTGTGCGGTTGATTGGTGCCATCATCAAAGAAATGCAACTCGACAAAGATATTTACAAACCAAAGCAAGTGTTGGGCAGAATTTCTTCTTATAAAAACTCGCTAATCACGGTAAAAGCCTATTTCAACAATCCTGAATTGCAAGAGGCAGATGCCATGAGTAAAAAACCGCGTTTGGGTGAAATATATCACAACTATGTAGAACGTTGTTTCAAATCGGGAGCGATGGATTTTGACGATTTATTACTTAAAACCAATGAGTTGCTGAGTCGTTTTCCGGATGTTTTGGCCAAATACCAAGACCGTTTTCGCTATATTTTGGTAGATGAGTACCAAGATACAAACCATTCGCAGTATTTGATTGTTCGGGCGTTGTCTGATCGTTTTCAAAACATTTGCGTGGTGGGTGATGATGCTCAAAGTATTTATGCGTTTCGGGGTGCCAACATCAACAACATTTTGAATTTTCAAAAAGACTAT
>JAFLBT010000024.1 GCA_017302935.1 Flavobacteriales bacterium
GGTCTCGAAATACTTATTCGTGAGATGAAAGGGTTGTAAATAATTTGCAACAATGTTTTGATTATTGTCAAGACAACAATGCATTGTTGACGTTAGGAATTCAACCCACTTTTCCCAATACCGGTTTTGGTTATATTGAATTTGATAAAACCGATTCAAATTCCATTAAAAAAGTAAATCAATTTAGAGAAAAACCTGATTATGAAACGGCAAAATCTTTTCTGGAAAGTGGTAATTTCCTTTGGAATGGTGGTATTTTCATTTGGTCTGTCAAATCAATAAAAGAGGCTTTTTCTACTTTTCAACCGCAAATGAATCAATTGTTTTTAGAAGGTTTTGAAAAGTATAACACAGAAGCAGAAAGTGATTTTATTCATCAAAATTATGCTTCAGCAGAAAATATTTCAATTGACTATGCCATCTTAGAGAAGGCTAAAAATGTATATGTTCTACCTGCCAATTTTGATTGGAATGACTTGGGAACGTGGGGTTCATTGCATGAAAAATTAGGTAAAGACGAACAAAATAACGCAGTTGTCAATGCAAAGGTTATACTTGAGAATGCGTCAAATAATATCATTCGTACCGAAGGTAAAAAAGTTGTTGTGATTGACGGTTTGAACGATTATATTGTTGTAGATCAGGGAAATACTTTATTGATTTATCCTAAAGACAAAGAACAAGAAATAAAAAACATTGTTTTAAAAATCAATTCTTAGCTGTTAAATACGCGTTAAAAAAAGATATTTGGTTTTTGAAGGTTAGCTAAATAATGTAAATTGTAAGAATTTAAATTTTAAAAGTATGCTATTTTTAATCGGAATTGATTTTTCATTACCACTCAAAAACCCAGTATTATTGTTCTCATTAATACTCTTCATAATTCTTTTTGCCCCAATTCTATTAAACAAATTAAGAATTCCGCACCTTATCGGATTGATTATTGCCGGAGCATTAATTGGACCAAACGGATTCAATTTGATTGCACGCGATATGAGTATTATTTTGTTTGGAACAGTTGGTTTACAGTATATTATGTTTTTGGCCGGTCTAGAAATTGACTTAGCAGAATTCAAAAAAAATAGCGGAAAAAGTTTGGTTTTTGGTTTGTTGACCTTTTCAATTCCGATGACAATTGGAACATTAGCGGGATATTATTTGTTGCAATTCTCTATGCCAACATCTGTTCTACTTGCTAGTATGTTTGCTTCCCATACACTAATAGCCTATCCAATTGTTAGCAAATTAGGTGTTGCCAAAAACAGAGCTGTAAATGTCACGGTAGGTGGTACAATGATAACCGACACGCTTGCCCTTTTGGTTTTAGCAGTAATTGCCGGA
Source organism: Flavobacteriales bacterium (assembly GCA_017302935.1). Taxonomy (GTDB): domain Bacteria; phylum Bacteroidota; class Bacteroidia; order Flavobacteriales; family Flavobacteriaceae; genus Flavobacterium. The sequence goes on from JAFLBT010000024.1 coordinate 1,342, forward strand.
ATGCAAACCGGGGAAATTAATCAAGAATTTTGGATACGATTAAGTGTTTCGGTAGTAGTATTTGCATTGGTAGTTATGCTTTTGTTTCCAATCATTGGGCGTTGGTTTTTTAAACGTTTTGATGATAATATTTCACAATACATTTTTGTATTAGCGATGGTTTTTTTAGGATGTACTTTAGCTGAATTAGCTGGAATTGAAGCGATTATTGGTGCGTTCTTAGCCGGATTAGCTTTGAATCGACTCATTCCGCATACTTCACCGTTGATGAATAGAATAGAATTTGTTGGTAACGCACTTTTTATTCCTTTCTTTTTGATTGGAGTAGGAATGTTAATTGATTATAAAGCATTTATCAAGGATTGGAACACACTTGAAGTAGCCGGAATTATGACGGTTTGTGCGATTGTTGGAAAGTATTTGCCTGCTTGGATAACGCAGAAGATTTTTGGATATACCAACGATGAACGAAGGTTGATTTTTGGTTTGAGTAATGCACAAGCAGCTGCCACTCTTGCAGCGGTTTTGGTGGGATTCAACATTATAGTTGGGTATGATAGTGTTCAGGAATATAAAGAAGTTCATTTAAAAAACAATAAGTTAACTACTGATGACAATTCAATTCTTTTATTTCGAAATTTAGAAAAAGGAAAGTCTCCAAAAATTGGTTCAGAAGCATCTATGCAAAATGTGCCGGCAAATGGCACTTATAAATTGACAGATAAAACCGAAATGATTTTTGTAGAAGGTAAATTAGCCGATATCAAAATTCCAAATCGATTATTAAATGAAAATGTATTAAACGGTACCATTTTAATGATTTTGATAACCTGTACAATCGCCTCATTTGTTGCTCAAAAAGGAGCTTATAATATAGCATTAATGGAAGAAGACAATGAAGAAGGTGATGGTGACGAACCGGTAGAAAGTGATGAACGGATTTTGATTCCGATGAAAAATATTGAAACAGTTGAAGAATTAATTCAGTTGGCTGTAACAATCAAATCGAAAAAAAACAAAACCGGACTATTCGCATTAAATGTTATCAATCATAATTCTTCATCGTTATCAATAGAATCAAAAGCCAAGAAAATTGTGGATAAAGCTGCTGTTGTAGCTTCTGCAACCGATAATAAATTAAATATGTTAATGCGGTATGATTTAAATACTATTAATGGAATCAATGGGGTTGTTAAAGAACAAAAAATTACAGATATTATTTTAGGACAAACAGAAACGCTTGGCTCTGCTGAGAGTTTATATGGTCCTTTGACGGATGGAGTGCTAAATAAATGTAATACAACCACATATATTTATAAATCTGTTCAGCCTATATCAACCATTAAAAGATATATTGTTGTGATTCCGGAACGTGCTGAACGTGAAATTGGTTTTCCGTTTTGGTTGTTAAAAATTTGGAATTTAGGTAAAAATACGAGTTCTAAAATTATATTTTACGCTGGTGAAACCACCTTGAATTTAATCAAAGATATTCATGCAAAACATCCTGTTGATGCAGATTTTAATGTTTTTTCTGATTGGGAAGATTTTTTAATTCTCTCCAGAAATGTTAATAAAGATGATGCGTTCGTCGTAGTAATGAGTAGAAAATCAAATTTGTCTTTCAATTCAGTAATGCAGCACATCCCAACATACATGAACAAGTATTTCGATAAAAACAATGTGATTTTAATATATCCTCTTCAATTTGGAATCGATGGGAATTCAAAATTAGATTTAAAAAATCCGGGTGCTTTAGACACATTTACTGAAAATTTAGAACGATTGGATGACGTTAGAAAATTGATTGGAAAATTGTTTAAAAAGAAATAATTCAGTACTTTTTCTTATATTTATAAAAAATAAGATAAATGGGGGGAATTTGTAAATTATTTTGCCAATCAAAATTTATAATTTTGTTTGTGTTGTTTTGGTGCACTACAATACAAGCACAATTATCTGATTTTACATTACTGGTTACGCCAACTAATCAAACTTGTACAGGAAATGGGACTTTAACATTTGAAGTGAATGGAGCAACAAATGGTGCTAATTTTATATATAGTGTTTATTTATTACCAAATACAACAGTACCGCTAGTCACTGTAACTACTTCGACAGTTTCGGGTTTATATGCAGGAGACTATCTAGTAATTGCTACTCAGGTTTTAAATGATCAAACCAATACACAACAAGCCAATGTTACTATTTTAAATCAAATACAACCGCTTAGTTTTCAGCTGACAAATCAGAATGGTTCATGTAATTCAGGTAGCAGCATAACTATAAATATTTTAACTGGAACCGCTGTTTCCTATGAAATTATTTCAGGACCAATTATTTTTCCTCCTCAATCATCAAATGTTTTTTCAGGATTAGTATCAGGAGAATATGTGATTAGAGTTTATGATATATGTGGTGATGCAGTTGTGCAAACTTACACCTTAATTGCTGTCAACTTACCCAATGATTTAGACATGCAAGTGAAGACAAACCAAGTATTATCCAGTTGTGATACTGTTGTTTTTTATCAAAATATTCAATATGAATCAGGTACAATTGTATATCCTTTGACGGTTCAATTCACCATTTTTCCTCCCAATGCTAGTCCGGTTGTTTTTGATCAGGTTTTTACCTCGGGATTTACAAATAGTTCAATTGTAACGCAAACGTATACTTTAGTTAATGATGAGGTTTATAATTACACCTACTCAATTACTGATAGTTGTGGATTTTCAATTTCAGGAAATGGAATTATCGCTGTTCCAGAATTTGATGCTTATTCAGAATTAATTGATGAAACATGTAATTTAGCCAACTATCAAATTACATTTGCTTTAAATGCCACAATAATAAGTGCACCTGATACTTATACAACAAATCCAATACCTTATGATTTGCCAATTGGTTCGGGAGGATACCCCATTACCGGTCCGCTATCAGCAGGTAGTTATGTTGTAGTTGGAGTGAATGAATGTAATGAGCCTTACGAATTAACAATAATTGTTAATCCATCAAATGCTCAATCTCCAATTATTTTTGTGATGGAAGGTTGTGGAATTGGAAACGGTTCTCTCAATTTAAATGGAGCAAATGGCTTTGAAAATGTATTCATTATTGCAGCACCACCGGGTTTTCCTTTTCCAATACCTTATGATGTTTCTTCTAATATCAATAACAACGGAGATTTAATTTTAACAGGTCTTCCTACGGGAAATTATTCTATTCAATCCATTGATACTTGTGGAAACCTCAATGTAACGGTCGTAACAATTCAAGGATATTTTTCTAATACAGAATTTAATTTAGATGAAAACTGTGGCTCTTTTAATTTAGAATTGATTCACACAAGTAATAATTTTGGTGCACCTAATTATTGGCTACAAAAATATTATCCCGCTTTGAATAGTTGGGGTCATCCGGGAACGGGTTTACCCTATGTTGAAGGTACACCATTCAATAACACAAATGCTGTTGTTTTATCTAACAATACAAACAATCTTAATTTAGCATATTCTGGTTTATTCAGGGTTATGAAAAGGTATCAAATTGTGAGTAATGGCAGTACGGCTCAATATTGTGTTGATAATCTTTTTGAGTTCGAAATAGATGGTCAGCCTAGAATTAATCAAGTGTTTAGTTTTTCTTGTCAAAATGGATTGAGTGATGTAATTGTTGATGCTTCCGGTGTAGCACCTCTTCAATATCGAATTATACAAAGAAACGGTCAACCCTTTTTTGTTGATAATCAGTTCTCCAATTTATTTGTTGGATTGCAAACCGGAACTTATCTTTTTCAAGTTCAAGATACGTGCGGTAACATAAGAAATGCTGAATTTGAGATTTTTAATTCTTTTACTTTTACCATTACAGCGTTTAATTTATGTTTCAATCAAACCGCAATTTTGTCAACACCTAATTTCCCATTTTTAAATTACAGATGGTGGAGAAGTGATAATCCTTCGGCAATCCTCAGTACAAACAATACTTTAGAATTGCCCGGATTTAATCCGGCTGTTGATAATGGAATCTATCATGTTGAAATTACCAATCCTTCTAATCCATCCAGTTGTATTAATTTTGAATTAACCTATGAATTAAGTCAAGATATTTTGAATCCTCAAGCGGGAATTGGAGTTAATCAATCGTTTTGTGGAAGTCAAAATGTTCTAGATTTATTTTCCTTTTTAACTGGCGATTTTTCTGTAAACGGTATTTGGTCAGAAATCACAACAAGCGGTTCTTTAAGTGCAAATTTATGGGATACTACGAACCTGCCATCCGGTAATTATCAATTTAATTATAGGGTAGAGGGAGGTTGTGATACTTTTACAGAAACACAAGTAGAAATTCAATTGTTTGAAGTTCCTCAGGCTCCAATTATACAAACAAGCCCTATCGTTTGTGAAACCGGTGAACTACAACTTTTTGCTTCAACAATTACAAACGGAACATATAATTGGGTTGGTCCTAATGGATTTAGTTCAAACGAGCAAAATCCTATTATTCAAAATTTGCAACCAACTAATGGAGGTACTTATTCATTAACAATTACAACTCAAGAATGTTCATCTCCAATGGTAAGTGTCGATATCAATATTAGTAGTCTACCTCAATTTAGTTTAAATAGAGAATGTTTAAATGAGCGGATGATTGTATCAATGTCAATAGTTCAAAATTCATTTGTTTCATCAGATGTAAATTTTGAATGGAGTGGACCCAATGGTTTTTCAAGTTCAGAAAGTTCAATTGATATAACCAATGGCGAAAGAGGATTATATTACTTAACAGTAACTACAGAAGAAGGATGTTCTGTAACACAATCTATTTTTGTTCCACAAACCATTTGTATAATTCCTAGAGGAGTATCTTCTAATAATGACGGTGCAAATGACGCATTTGATTTATCCGGTTTTGGCGAAATTAGGAAAGTAAAAATTTATAATCGATACGGAAGAACAGTTTATGAGCTAGCAGATTATGTTGATCAATGGAAAGGACAAGACTTTAATGGGAATATACTTCCTAGTGCAACCTATTACTACTACATTGAATTTCCGGATGGTAATGCCAAAACAGGATGGGTGTATCTCACACATGAAAGATAAACTTATATTTCTTTATTCTGTGCTTTTCTGATTTTTTTGAAAAGATTGGAAGAATAAACAAAGTCAACAATTGCTTCGTTGTCGGTTTTGAAAATGTCTTTTTTAGAACCTTCCCAAGCTAAAATTCCTTCTTTTAAGAAAATGATTTTTTCACCAATTTCCATAACAGAATTCATATCATGTGTGTTAATTACAGTAGTAATATTGTATTCTACGGTAATTTCATGAATAAGGTTGTCTATTACGATGGCTGTTTTTGGATCTAATCCTGAGTTGGGTTCGTCACAAAATAAATATTTTGGATTATTTACAATTGCTCTAGCTATTGCCACTCTTTTTTGCATTCCTCCTGAAATTTCAGAGGGTTTCTTTTTGTGTGCGTCTATTAAATTTACTCTTTTTAGAACAAAATCAACTCGTTCTTGAATTTCTTTTGCAGATTGATTGGTAAACATTTTTAAAGGGAAACCCACATTTTCTTCAACTGTCATACTGTCGAATAAAGCACTTCCTTGAAAAACCATTCCAATTTCTGTTCGCAAAGCTCTTTTTTCATCAGCTGATAATTCAGAATAAATTCTACCGTCAAAAGAAATGGTTCCTACTTCCGGCGTGTGAATTCCTAAAAGAGATTTTAATAAAACTGTTTTTCCTGAGCCACTTTGACCTATAATTAAATTGGTTTTACCTGTTTCAAAAACAGAGGAAATTCCTTTTAGAACTTTTGTTTCACCAAATGATTTTTCGATGTTTTTGATTTCTATCATTTGCTTAACAATAATTGAGTTAGAATATAATTGGAAAGAATTATAGCCACTGAGCACCATACAAACGAAACGGTACTGGCTTTACCAACTTCTAAAGCACCACCTTTCATATAATAACCATGATAGGACGGAATAGTTGCTAAAATGATGGCAAATACAAATGTTTTAATAAAAGCATACGTAATATGAAATGGAATAAACTCCGTTTGCAATCCCATGATAAATTCATCACTTGAAGTAAATCCACCATAAACTCCTGCCATCCAACCTCCTAAAACACCAAGAAACATACTGATTCCGATAACAAAAGGATAGAGGAGAAGTGCAATTATTTTTGGAAAAACTAAATAATTTAATGAATTTACTCCCATCACTTCCAATGCGTCAATTTGTTCCGTGACTCGCATGGTGCCAATGCTGGAGGTAATGAATGAACCCATTTTACCAGCCATAATAATCGAAATAAATGTGGGAGCAAATTCTAAAATCACCGATTGTCTGGTAGCAAAACCGATGAGGTATTTTGGGATTAATGGATTTGTGAGGTTTAATGCCGTTTGAATAGATACCACACCGCCAACAAAGAAGGAAATAAACGCTACAATTCCCAAAGAACCAATGATTAAATCATCAATTTCTTTAAAAATTAAATTCTTCATCGCACTCCATTTTAGGGGTTTGTTGAAGACTTCTTTGAGCATTAGGAAATATTTTCCTATGTGAGTAAGCATTTTTAACATGTAGCAAAAATAGGAAAAAGTTTCGGTTTTGTTTGATTAAATATACTTGGTTTTAGAAGGAAAACAATTTTCCTTTCATTTTCTCCCAACGATAATTTCTAATAAATTTAGCTTGTTCAGCTGTCACCAAAAGTGGTTTTTTGGTTCTTTTGGCTTTCCAAAAACCTTGAATGTAATCAAAAAACAAGAGTGGTTTTTTCTTGAGTAGTGCCAATTTTAAAGAGGCAATTGCCGAAATCAAAAAACCATATCCCAAACGGTAAAAGGCTTCACCTTGTTTGAATCGAGCAGCTTGATTGTAATTGGCTCCGGTAGGTTTTAGGTGTTTTACCATTAAAGTTTCATCAGTTAAGACTTTCCAATTGTAAAATTTACAAAGTAATTCATCTACAGTATCCCAGCCCATTTCGGTTTTTAATCCGCCAATTTGTTTGAAAGTCTCTTTTCGATAGGCTTTTATTGCTCCACGAATATGATCTTTACCTGTTAAGTTTTCAAGAACCCATTCGCCATTTTTTTCGATGTAACAAAATCCACCTGCCATTCCTACTCGGTTGTCGGATTGAAAATGATTGCTAATTGTTGCAAAATAATTGGAAGGAAAAATCAAATCGGCATCGGCTTTTACGATAAAATCAAAGTGGTCATCAATTGTTTCTAATCCTTTGTTGAATGCTTGAATCACTTTGCTTCCCGGAAGATGAATCGCTTCAGACGTTTTGTTAACCAAAGAAATAAAAGTATATTTTTCAACAAACGATTGTACAATTTCTATTGTTTTATCGGTTGAGCCATCATTTACCACTACCACTTTTGAAGGCAAAACGGTTTGTTCCACTAGTGACTGTAAAGTGAGTGCAATAAATTTTTCTTCGTTGAAAGTTGGGATGATGATGTAGTAGTTCATTTGGCTAATTACTATTCACTAATTACTAATCACTTTCTAACCGCATAAATCAAATAATACCGATTGGTAAAATACCGCAACAAAGGTCTGAATCCAATTTTTTTTGTTGGATGTGTAAACTTAACACTATCCACAATTTTAAATCCGGTTTTTTCTAAAAGCCAATCGAGTTGCCAATCTTCAAATTCGTGGTAATGGCGGTCCCACATATCGGTTTTACTTCTGTAAGCTGGGGAAAACCAAAGCCGTAACGGAATGGAAATAAAGATTTTATCTGATTTTACATTTTGTAAAACAGTAAATGGATTCAATAAATGTTCGAATATTTCAAAAGCCGTTACTGTAGTATAATTTTCATTTAGCAAGGCAGATTGGTCGATGTCTAAATCTTCGCCACTCGTGTTTTTTACCGAAAATCCATTTTGAATCATGATTTTGGAAAACGGATTTTCAACCCCTAAATCTAAAATGGTTTCCGATTTAGAAAGGTGTTTTTCTAAAAACTCTAGTGTGATTTTAAATCGTTTATTGGGAAATGTTTTTTCGTACATGGTTTGGTTTTCGTGACACAAATGTACTAAATAATTTGATGTTGGCACGAAATAGCCCTGATTGAAGTGGAAAGCCCGGAACTCAAAAAATGAGTTTTTCTGTGGGAGGCAAAGCGACCTTGGGAGCTCTTGAAAACCACATTAAAAAACCATTTTTTTAGTGAGGACTTGTAACGGAAAGCAGGATTAGCTCCTGAAAATTACATTCTATACACAATCGCATTAATGTTCATTCCCGCACCAACAGAGGCGAAAATGATAACATCGCCTTTTTGCAATTCTTGGTTTTCAACCTTTCCTTTAAGAATGGAATCATATAAAGTTGGAATGGTTGCCACACTCGAATTGCCCAGTTTGTGAATACTCATGGGCATAATACCTTCGGGTGGAGTTTGCTTATAATGTTTATAAAAGCGTTGAATGATAGCCTCGTCCATTTTTTCATTAGCTTGATGAATCAACACTTTTTTGACTTCTTGAATGGGGATTCCACTTTTTTCAAGACAAGAAACCATTGCTTTTGGTACTTGGCTTAACGCAAATTCATAGATTTTTCTTCCGTGCATTTTGATATATCGAACATCGGGGTCGTGTGTTTTATTAAAGGAATCGCCAAAAAATAAATAATACGCTTCATCAAAGGTAAATGTGGCTGTTTCGTGGGCTAAAATACCGCCTTCGTCTTCTGTTGCTTCTATAATTGTTGCACCGGCACCATCAGAATAAATCATAGAATCTCTGTCGTGCATATCTACCACACGCGATAAAGTTTCAGCACCAATGACCAAACATTTTTTTGCCATTCCGGCTTTGATGAATGCTTGAGCTTGGATAACACCTTCTACCCAACCCGGGCATCCAAAAAGCATATCATAGGCCACACATTTTGGGTTTTTGATGCGTAAATTAAATTTAACTCGTGAAGCTAGACTTGGTAATAAATCAGTTTGTATAGCTCCTTTTTTTACATCACCAAAATTATGTGCAAAAATGATGTAATCTAATGTTTCAGAGTCAATTTTGGCATCTTCAATAGCTTTTTTGGCAGCAATGGTTGCAATATCAGAAGTGTTTAAATCATCTGTTACATAACGTCTTTCTTCAATACCGGTAATGTCGCGAAATTTTTCGGCAATTACCTCGTTGGGTTGTGGAAAGGGGGTTCCATCATCGTTTAGAAAAACGTGTTTAGCAAAATCGATGTTGGTTACTATTTCGGTTGGAATGTAACTACCGGAACCGGTTATTTTGATATTCATAATCATATAAAATATAATTGACTAAATTATCAATAATAAATGGTAATAAATGTAGATATATTAAGTTAGGCAAAAGAATTGCGAATAAGTTGATGTTTTAGGTTTAAAATTTAACAAGTCGTAATTATTCATTCTTTTTCTGAGAAATCTTTATTTGCATAATCGTAGCTATACTGAGTGCTTGAGTTTTAATTTTCTCAGCATTTGCTCCACTAAAATTTTCATCAACAGTGTGATTAAAATGATTCAACCAAATTTGAAATAATTCCGGTGATAAAAATTCTCTTTCATTTACATCCAAATGAATCTGTGTCAGGTTGTTGGTGTAACCACCTGTACCTAAAATGGCTTGCGACCAAAAAGTAACTAAGATGGGCAAATGTTCCTCTAACTTAATTTTGACCACATCTGTAAAAATGTAACTGATTTTTGGGTCGGATAAGAGTTTTTTGTAGAATTCATCAACTAAGAAATATAAATCGTCTTGGGTTAGGATGTCTTTCATTTCTGACTATGATTGGAATACAAAGTTACATGAATGAAATTCTAATAATTAGATTTATATCAAATTTATGAAAAGAAAAAGGTTTCAAAATTAATTTGAAACCTTAAACTATTTACTTAGGACTAATCACTAAGGACTAATTACTTTTTTACATATACGCTTCAATCGGAGCACAGCTACATACTAAATTTCTATCGCCATATGCTTCATCAACACGACGAACACTAGGCCAGAATTTATTTTCAGCAATATATTCTAATGGATAAGCAGCTTGTTCTCTAGTGTAAGGGAAATGCCAATCGTTTGCCGTAATCATGGCCAACGTGTGTGGAGCATTTCTCAAAATATTGTTGGCGTCATCTTTTGTGGAAGTTTCAATTTCTTTACGAATTGAAATCAACGCATCACAAAAACGATCTAATTCTGCTAAATCTTCCGATTCGGTAGGTTCTACCATCAACGTTCCGGCAACCGGGAAGGAAACCGTTGGAGCATGGAAACCATAATCCATTAAACGTTTGGCAATATCGGTTACTTTGATACCTTTTTCTTCAAATGCTCTACAATCTAAAATCATTTCGTGAGCTGCTCTTCCCATTTCTCCGGAATATAAAATCGGGTAGTGGGCTTCCAAACGAGCTTTCATATAGTTGGCATTCAAAATGGCATATTGTGTAGCATTTTTTAAGCCTTCGGCACCCAACATCGTGATGTAGCCATACGAAATCAAACAAACCAAAGCAGAACCAAAAGGAGCTGATGAAATAGCCGTTATCGCTTGACTTCCTCCGGTTGGAATGATCGGATTGGTAGGTAAAAACGGCACCAATTTTTCATTCACACAAATAGGTCCAACTCCAGGTCCACCACCACCGTGAGGAATAGCAAATGTTTTATGAAGATTCAAGTGGCAAACATCCGCACCAATAGTGGCGGGATTTGTCAGACCAACCTGTGCATTCATGTTGGCTCCATCCATATAAACCAAACCGCCATTATCATGGATGATTTTGGTGATTTCGCAAATCGCACTTTCAAAAACACCATGTGTAGAAGGATAAGTCACCATCAAACAAGATAAATTTGCTGCGTGCTGAATAGCTTTTGCTCTTAAATCTTCTACATCGATATTTCCATTATCCATGGTTTTGGTAACGATAATTTCCATGCCTGCCATGGCGGCAGAAGCCGGATTGGTTCCGTGTGCCGAAGCCGGAATCAAACATACATTTCTGTGGTTATCGCCTCTTGAAAGATGATAAGCTCTAATCGCCATCAAACCGGCATATTCACCTTGAGCACCTGAATTGGGTTGTAAAGTTGTGCCTTGAAAACCGGTTACCATATTCAATTGCTGCTCTAGTTTTTTAAGCATAATTTGATAACCTTCGGCTTGTTCTATAGGAGCAAAAGGGTGAATGCTGTTCCAATTGGCCATAGATAAAGGCAACATTTCGGCAGCAGCGTTTAATTTCATGGTACAAGAACCTAATGAAATCATGGAGTGATTTAACGATAAATCTTTGCGTTCTAATTTTTTGATATAACGCATCAATTGTGACTCAGAATGATGGTTGTTGAAAACGTCATGTAGTAAGAAAGTAGATTTTCTTACTAAGTTTTCAGGTACCATTGATTCATTGACTAATTGATTAATTGCCACATTGTCTTTACCAACAGCTTCCGCAAAAATGGAAATAATTTGGTTGATATCTTTGATAGAAGTGGTTTCGTTTAACGATATTGAAATGGTTTCAGCATCTACATAAAAGAAATTCACTTCATTTTTTTCAGCAATGGCTTTTACTTTTTGAGCATTTGCTTTTACCAAAATGGTATCAAAGAAAGAGGTGTTGGTTTGGTAAACGCCTAATTTGTTTAAGGCATCTGCTAAAGTTACGGCAGAAGCATGCACTTTATTAGCAATATATTTTAAGCCTTTTGGACCGTGATAAACGGCATACATTCCCGCCATAACAGCCAATAATACTTGAGCTGTACAAATATTGGATGTCGCTTTTTCACGTTTGATGTGTTGTTCACGTGTACCCAAAGCCATACGTAAAGCTCTGTTTCCATTGACATCAATAGAAACCCCGATAATTCTTCCGGGCATTGAGCGTTTGTATTCTTCTTTAGTGGCAAAGAAAGCAGCATGTGGCCCTCCATAACCCATCGGAATTCCGAAACGTTGCGTGGTTCCCACTACAACAGATGCACCCATTTCTCCTGGTGGAGTTAATTTGGCTAACGATAAAATATCGGCAGCAACGGCAACTTTAATTTCTTTTTCAGCTGCTTTTGCGATAAAAGCCGAATAGTCATTTACTTGACCAAATTTTCCTGGATATTGAAGAATAGCACCAAAAAATTCGGTTGAAAAATCGAATGTTTCGTGATCTCCAACTACTAATTCAATTTTCAACGGAGTGGCTCTTGTTTGAAGAACCGAAAGTGTTTGAGGTAAAATTTCTTCTGAAACGAAGAATTTATTTACGTTGTTTTTCTTTTGATCACGGGTTCTAACATCTAAAAGAAGAGCCATCGCTTCTGCGGCAGCCGTTCCTTCGTCAAGCAAAGACGCATTGGCAATTTCCATTCCGGTTAACTCAATAACAGTGGTTTGGAAATTTAAAATTGCTTCCAAACGGCCTTGGGCAATTTCTGCCTGATAAGGAGTGTAAGCCGTGTACCATCCCGGATTTTCAAAAATATTTCGTTGAATAACAGCAGGAACAATGGTGGGATGGTAGCCTAATCCAATGTAGGTTTTGAATACTTTATTTTTTTTACCTAATTCCTGAATGTGATTTAAATATTCATATTCAGTAAGAGCCGGTTCTAAATCCAAGTCTTTTTTTAAACGAATATCATCCGGAATAGTTTCATAGATGAGTTGTTCAAAATTTTCAACGCCAATGGTTTTAAACATGTAATTTAAGTCGCTCTCACGTGGACCTAAATGGCGTAAAGCAAATGCATCTGTTTTCATGTAATTTCTTGAAGTAAATAGGTGTTGTTTTAAACATACAAAAGTAATTATTACTATTTTAATTATTCGTTAAACAACGACTAATATTTTTAGAATTTTTCAACTAAATATTTGTTTTATCAACAAATTTACATTTACCTTTTTTCTTTTTGGGAGATTTTATGATGTTGCAGATGGTCGAATAAAAATGATTTTGGACGAATTTCTTTTTCTTTACAGTATTTCGAAGTTAATTTTGAAAAAAAAATCGCAAAATGAAAAAAAACACTTTACTTTTTTTCTCAGTTTTCTTTTTGTTTTTTAGTAGCTATGCTCAAAATGTTGTAATTAATGAAATAATTACCTCTAACACAACAGTTATTACAGACGATGATGGAAGTTATGAAGATTGGGTAGAATTGTACAATCCTGGAACTGAAGCTGTAAATTTAGAAGGTTACGGATTAAGTGATTTACCTTCAAATCCTTACCAATGGGTTTTTCCAGCATATTGGATAGAACCGGGAGAACATCTTTTAATTTGGTGTTCAGATAAAAACAGAACAGATATTAATTTTCCCTTACATACTAATTTTAAAATTAGTTCTGGTGGAGAAGTAATTACCCTAACCAAACCAAATGGGGAAATTGCAGATAGTTATTCTGCAATCATCATACCACAAAATTTTACCTATGGAAGACAAACAGATGGCTCTTCCACATTGGTATATTTTCCTCAACCAACACCTGGTGCTTCTAATAATAGTGTAACAGGGTACACTCAAGTTTTGGATCCTCCAACATTTTCTGTAAATGGTGGTTTTTTTACTGAGAATTTAAATTTAATTATTAGTCACCCTGATCCTGAGGTCACAATTATTTATACTACAGATGGTTCAGATCCAGACATCAATAATCTCAACGGAACAACTTATCAATATAAAAATGAGTATCCATATGAATTAGGTTCACTACCTGTTGATACCTTTTTTACAAAAAGTTTCCAATCGAATCAATATGTTAATCCAATTACAATTGTTGACAGAACGAGCGAACCAAATGATATTTCAACTATTTCTACAACTTTTGATTCAGATCCTTCCTACTACATCCCTGATTTTAACATTTTTAAAGGTACGGTTGTGCGTGCAAGAGCATATAAAACAGGAGCATTAACTAGTAAAATAATTACGCAATCCTATTTTGTTAGCCCTGAGGGAGCCAATCGTTTTTCTATACCCGTAATTTCATTGAGTTTAGATGAAAATAAATTGTTTGATTATAATGATGGAATATATGTAGCAGGTGTAGATTATGATAATTGGAGAGTTCAGAATCCGGATATAGAACCGCTTTATTACTCAGATTCTAATTATGACCGTTCTGGTGATGCATCCGAACGAATTGGTCACTTCAATTATTTTGTTAACGGAAACGAAGTTTTAAACCAACAAGTAGGAATCCGAATCAATGGAGGAGGTTCTCGGGCTTTTCAAAATAAATCTTTACGATTATATGCTCGTCCTGAACTCGGTGCCGGATCATTCAATTATCCCATTTTTCCAAATGAAAATTTTAATAGCTACAAACGTTTAGTATTGCGAAATTCAGGTAATGATTTTTTCAACACCTATTATAAAGATGCATTCACACATGAATTAATTGAAAAGACAGGTCTAGATAATCAAGCGTATCAACCTTCAGTGGTATTTTTGAATGGTGAATATTGGGGCATGTTGAATATAAGAGAACGATTAGATCGTCATTATTTTGAAAGAAAATATGGAATTGTAGAAGAAGACTTAGAGATAATTGCAGATGGTTATCAAGTTGACGAAGGGACTGAAGACCATTTTGAAGCGATGTATTCTTTTTTTGAAAATAATTCTTTGGCAAATGAATCCAATTTTGAATACATCAATACACAAATGGATGTAAATAATTTTAGAGATTATTTTATTACCAATATATTCGTTCAAAACACCGATTGGCCGGGTTGGAATACTTTATTTTGGAGAAAAAATACAATATATAATCCTACTGCTCCGTATGGAAATGATGGTAGATGGCGAACTGCTATAAAAGACACAGATGCCGGTTTTAGTTTAATGTATGATGTTAATGATCATAATACACTTGAATTTGCAACGGCTACTGGCGGAACAGAATGGCCCAATCCGGAATGGTCAACTTTGATTTTAAGAAGATTGCTTGAAAATGAAAACTTTAAATTGAATTTTATTAATCGATTTGCGGATATGATGAATACTTTTTTCTTACCAGAAAGAGTAATTGCGTTATCTAATCAGTTTGCTTCGGTTATTCAACCTGAAATTGGTGAACAAATTGATAGATGGGCAGCTCCCTCTTCCTTCAGTTGGTGGTTAGAAAGTCAGAATGTTATTGAAACATTCGCATCAGAACGACCTGATTTCCAACGCGAACACATTCGTACCAAGTTTGGAATTTCATCAAATGTTAACGCTACATTAAACGTAAATGATGATACAAACGGTTATATAAAAATCAACACCATAAACATTAATTCAGAAACACCGGGAGTTTCAGCAAATCCTTATCCTTGGTCAGGGATTTACTTTCACAACATTCCTGTTACCTTAACAGCTATTCCTTTGGAAGGTTATACCTTTAGTCATTGGAGTGGTGATGTGGATAGTACAGAAGCACAAATTACATATACTCCAACCGAAGATTTTTCAGTGACGGCTAATTTTATACCTAACCAAGAGCCAGCCACTCAAGAGCCCATTTATTTTTGGATGATGAACAGTAGTATTGCCAATGATACACCACTTACTTCTATCAATTCAAGTTTTGAAATTTTAAACGACGGTGTATTGAGTTATCAATCTTGTTTGGTGGGCTATCCATTTGACAGTACACATCCAAATTGGAGAAAAGCTTCTATGGAAAGAAGAAACAGTCCAACCGATATTAATTATATTCCGGAGGCAAACAATAATCTTCCTTTTGCATCATCAAACATGCGAGGTTTACAAATCAAGCAACCATTTCAAAATGAAGGAAATGAAAATGCATTAATTTTTAGTTTTTCAACCGTTGGATATAAAGATATTGTATTTGGTTTTGCAGCGAAAGATGAAAGTGCAGCAGAAGGGATGTTACTTGATTATTCTATCGATGGAACTTCATGGATAACTACGGGATTGACTAATTCAAATCTTCCATTAACAACAGCATATCAATTGTTTGAAACCGATTTTTCAGGAATTGAAGGAGCAGACAACAATGCTAATTTTAAAGTTAGAATTCGTTTTTATGGTAGCAATATGACCGTTGATAATGGCAATCGAGTAACGTTTAATAATTTCAGTGCAAAAGGAGTGGAGATGCCTTTAGGAATTGTAGAACAAAACAATTCGAGATTTATTGTTTATCCAAACCCTGCAAACGAAGTTTTAAATATAATGCATCAGCAAGGAGAAATGGTATATCAGTTAATCACCATTGATGGAAAAGTCATCAAATCGGGTAGAATTGAAAATCAACAAATCAACATAAGCGATTTGCAAAGTGGCATTTATTTGTTGCAATTGAATTCTGATGGAAAATCGGAGACCAAGAAAATTGTGAAACGTTAAAACGATATAAATATTAAAAATAGTAAAGGAGTTTGTTTAAGCAAGCTCTTTTTTTTTGCTAAAATCTCAATTTAAGATTTTTTTAACGATGATTTTTACAGTATAACGATTTTATTATCAAATGGTTAATTTATTGTAAAAACTTATATAATTTCGACCTGTTAATTTATTGAAAATGAAAAAAATTATTTTTACTATGTTCATTTTGTTGAGTTTCATTCCGCTTCAAGGGCAGAATTTATACATCAATGAAATAATTACTTCCAATACTAATGTAATTACTGACGATGATGGTAGTTATGAAGATTGGGTAGAACTTTATTATACAGGTTCAGAGGCTTTCAACCTTGAAGGTTATGGATTAAGCGATGATGTAAATGTTCCTTTTAAGTGGGTTTTTCCTGAATATTGGATTGAACCGGGTCAACATTTGCTAATTTGGTGTTCTGATAAGAATAGGACAGATATTAATTTTGATCTACATACTAATTTCAAAATTAGTTCCGGCGGAGAAGTGATAACATTGACCAAACCAAATGGAGAGGTACAAGATAGTTATCCTGCCATAATTATTCCTCAGAATTATACCTATGGAAGACAAACAGATGGTTCATCTATTTTGGTTTACTTTCCTATTCCTACACCGGGAGCTACAAATAATAGTGGAACAGGATATAATGAAATATTATCTCAACCTACTTTTTCAGTTGATGGTGGTTTTTTTTTACACAAAGTTTTAATTTATCAATTAGTCATCCAGATCCACAGGTAACTATTGTTTATACACTCGATGGTTCAGATCCGGATAATTTAAATGTAAGCGGAACAACATACAATTATAAAAATCAATATGTTCAAATTCCCGGACAAACGGATGGTCCATTTTTACAAAATAATTTCCAATCGAATAGTTATACTTCTCCAATAATAATCGCAGATAGAACCAATCAACCTAATGACTTGGCTAAGATTTCTACAACTAACAGCAATAATCCAACTTATATTCCTAGTTTTCCTGTTTTGAAAGGAACTGTTGTTAGAGCAAGAGCCTATAAAACCGGTGCTTTAATGAGTCCGATTGTTAGTCAAACGTATTTTGTTTTTCCAAATGGAGTAAATACTTTTTCAACTCCTGTAGTTTCAATTAGTTTGTCAGAAAATAAGTTTTTTGAATACAATAATGGAATTTATGTTGCCGGAAAAGATTTTGATGATTGGAGAGCGGAAAATCCAACTATGCCAATTGAAGAAGATTTTTTATATACAGCCAATTATAGTAGAAGAGGTGATGACACAGAACAAATAGGTAATTTAAGTTATTTTGTGAATGGAAATCAAGTTATAAACCAGAATGTTGGTTTCAGACTTCATGGAAATTTCACTAGAACTTTTGAATCAAAATCAATTCGCTTGTATGCTCGATCTGAATATGGAGCAAGTACTTTCAATTATCCGTTTTTTGCCGGTAATAGTTATACTAGCTTTAAACGTTTGATACTAAGAAATTCAGGGAATGATTTTTATCGAACAATGTATCGAGATGCTTTAGCTCAACAAATTGTAAAGCACATGCGATTTAATATTCAAGATTATCAACCGACTGTTACTTTTTTAAATGGTGAGTATTGGGGAATTTTAAACATAAGAGAACGTTTTGATAAACATTATTTTGAAAGAGTTTATGGAATAGGAGAACTTGAACTGGATATTCTAGAAGATGAAGCTGAGGTTCAAGAGGGTGATAGTGATCATTACAATAATATGATTTCATTTGTGTCAAATAATTCTCTAGCTAACGAAGCTAATTACAATTATATCAAAACTCAAATGGATACCGATAACTTTATCGATTATAATGTAGCTGAAATGTATTTAGCTAATCAAGATTGGCCTGGAAATAATGTCAGCTATTTTAGAAAAAAAACAGCAACCTATGAACCCAATGCTCCTTATGGTCAAGATGGACGATGGAGATGGTTATTGTTTGACGTAGATGGAGCTTTCGGTTATTATTATGAAAATATTGATTTTGATATGTTGGCATTTGCAACAGAAGAAGACGGTCCTGAATTTCCGAATCCGGCTTGGTCAACCCTTTTGTTAAGAAAGTTATTGGAAAATTCAACATTCAAAACTGATTTTATCAATCGTTTTGCTGATATGATGAATACGACATTTTTACCACAAAGAATTGTGGCAATGTCTAATCAAATGAAGTCTGTTATTGAACCTGAAATGCAAAGACATATATCTAGATGGCAGTCAGTTGACAACATGGATGATTGGAACTACTACGTAAGCGAAATGGAAAACTTTGCTAACCAGAGAGCTCCTTTTCAACGCGACCACATTCGTACAAAGTTTGGAATTTCATCAAATGTTAACGCTACATTAAATGTAAATGATGATACTAATGGATATGTAAAAATAAACACTATAAATATTACCTCAGAGACTCCCGGAGTTTCAGCAAATCCTTATCCATGGACTGGTATTTATTTCCATAACATTCCGGTAACGTTAACGGCTATTGCTTTAGAAGGTTATGTGTTTAGCCATTGGAGTGGAGATGTATCAAGTACTGAGGCACAAATTACTTATATTCCAACAGGAAATTTTTCAGTGACGGCAAATTTTGTTCCTTCACAACAACCGGCTACTGAAGAACCTATTTATTTTTGGATGATGGATAGCAGTATTGCTAATGATACACCACTTACATCCATAAATTCAAGTTTTGAAATTCAAAATGATGGTGTTTTAAATTATCAATCTTGTTTGGTGGGCTATCCATTTGATAGTTCAAATCCAAATTGGAGAAAAGCTTCTATGGAAAGAAGAAACAGTCCAACCGATATTAATTATATTCCGGAGGCAAACAATAATCTTCCTTTTGCATCATCAAACATGCGAGGTTTACAAATCAAGCAACCATTTCAAAATGAAGGAAATGAAAATGCATTAATTTTTAGTTTTTCAACCGTTGGATATAAAGATATTGTATTTGGTTTTGCAGCGAAAGATGAAAGTGCAGCAGAAGGGATGTTACTTGATTATTCTATCGATGGAACTTCATGGATAACTACGGGATTGACTAATTCAAATCTTCCATTAACAACAGCATATCAATTGTTTGAAACCGATTTTTCAGGAATTGAAGGAGCAGACAACAATGCTAATTTTAAAGTTAGAATTCGTTTTTATGGTAGCAATATGACCGTTGATAATGGCAATCGAGTAACGTTTAATAATTTCAGTGCAAAAGGAGTGGAGATGCCTTTAGGAATTGTAGAACAAAACAATTCGAGATTTATTGTTTATCCAAACCCTGCAAACGAAGTTTTAAATATAATGCATCAGCAAGGAGAAATGGTATATCAGTTAATCACCATTGATGGAAAAGTCATCAAATCAGGAAGTATCGAAAATCAACAAATCAACATAAGCGATTTGCAAAGCGGGATTTATTTGTTGCAATTGAATTCTGATGGAAAATCGGAGACCAAGAAAATTGTGAAACGTTAAAACGATATAAATATTAAAAATAGAAAAGGAGTTTGTTTAAGCAAGCTCTTTTTTTATGGCATTTTCAGTAAAAAGCTGTTTCTTGCAGAAAAATAAGCATCTCATTTTTGAAATTTTTTAAAAACATATTCGATTTCTATATTCAATCCTCTTTGCATGTTGCTTTTGCTATTTTTGCATTGCTTCATGTGACTGAAGTCTCGCTTGAACTTACAAGAAATAAAAATCTTGAATGCATTATTTTTTTCGGAACAATCGTTGGGTATAATTTTTTAAAATATTTTGAAGCCTTTCAAAAAGGAAAGTACGATTTCAATAAAAATCGTTATGTAATAGGATTGACTTTTCTTTCTATTATTGCTGTAATATTCTTTTTTCTGCAATTGAAAATTGAAACTCAAATCTTTTTTATCAAAATAGGATTATTGGTTGCACTTTATCCCTTTTTGCGAAAATTTGGTTTTTGGAAGTTGTTTTTAGTCAGCTTTTGTGTTACAACAATTACAGTTTATGCTCCGATTTTACAACAAGTTTTTCTATCAAACAATGAAAAAATCATTTTGCTACAACGGTTTTTAATTGTAATCAGTTTAATGATTCCCTTTGAAATTTTAGATAGTCAAACCGATGATGATTCAATGAAAACCCTACCACAACGCTTCGGAATATTTAAAACTAAACTGTTCGGAATTGTTCTTCTGTTGCCGTTTATCATGTTAGAATTTTTCAAAGGAAAAATGGAAATATCAACTTTAGCAATAGCCATTATAACGGCACTTTTTATCGTATTTACTACCTTTAAAAGAGATAAGTATTACACTTCTTTTTGGGTGGAAAGCGTGCCGATAATTTGGTTGGTTTTGTTGTTTTACACCTGACAGGTTTCAAAAACCTGTCAGGTGTAATGGGATAGTTAAACTTATTGTGGATTTTCAGCTATGCTTTTTAAAATTTTATTTCGGTGAATTATGAAATTCGTTAAATACCTTTTCAAAATAATTCTGTCAAAAATAGCTCCCAATATTCCAAAAGGAGTTTCATATTCCAACCGATCAATCATCACGGTGTAATCACCTTCCGTCTGAAAAAAATGTTCGTGTTTAAATGATTTGAAATGACCATCTTCCATTTCATCTACAAAATAAGTTGGAAAATGGAAGTGTGTAATTCTGCTTTTGTGCAACAGATTTACGCCAAAATGCTTACCACTCCAAGTAACGGTTTCGTTCAATTCAATCAAGCCTGAAGTTTTTCCATCAATCGCTTTTTCATTTGAATTTGCAGCAGAAAGTTGATGAATATCGATGTTTCTGGCTATATCAAAAACAGTTTCGATTGGTGCTTTTATTTTGGTGGTAATAATGATTGTAGTCATGTTTTTCTGTTGATTTTGTTGATTTTAAACCGACAGGTTTCAAAAACCTGTCAGGTTTACTAGTCTAACCTCTAAAAACAATTCGTTCCTCCACTTTTGGTTGACTCGCTTTTCTTTTTCCTCTGAAAAATAAATACAAATTGATGAAAAGCATTATTCCTAAATATATTGCAAAACCACCGATTTTGCTACTCAATTCTTCAATCATAACTTGATAGGAATCGGTATATAAATACATTTCCATAATTAATAAGGCAAACCCAATGTTGAGCAAATAAAATCCGGTTTCGAATAATTTATTGGTGGCTTTGGCAATTTCTTCTCGGCCTTTAAAAATATCGGTCATGTATACCAAACTGTTTTTGAATAATGTTTTTGAAACATAAATGGTGAGAGCAATGACTATCGGAAGATAGATGCAGTAAGCTAAAAGTGTTTTTGTAGTTTCCATGATATAAAGATTAATTGATTAATTTTTTAAGGTAGTTGGTAATCATATAAATGTTGAGGTAATGTAAAATCCCAATGATAAAAAGGATGATTGATGTTTTATAAGCGATAATTCCAACCAATTGATTTAGTGTTTCGATTTTCTCCCAACTCAAAATCGTAATCGCACAATAACCGAGATTCAATAAATAATAGCCTAACAATAAATTTTTATTCACTTTTTTACATAATTCTTCGTGATTGGGAACCAATTGTGAGACAAACACATTGCCGTTTTTGTACAAAATTTGTCCCACAACAAAAATGATAATGGCGGTTATGGTTAGGTAAATGGAGTAGGAGAGGATGTTGAGGTTCATAGTTTTTCTCTTTTATAAATTAAAATTGATAAATAAATAGCCAATAGTAAAGGAATTGGGAAGAGTAAATAGGTCAAAATATCAGAATAATAAATATTCAAATTGAAATACCAAAGCCCAAAAAATAATATGACAATTAAAATATAATTAATGAAATACCAATTTTCCGGATTTTTCATCAAAAGGATAATTCCTAATGCAACTTGAATAAACCCTGTTGCCATTGTTGAAACTAAGGCATACATCAACATTCCTTCATCAAATATTCCAAGAATAGCTAGTACTATTGGTATCCCAATTGCTACTGTATTTAAAATTTTTAAGTATTTCATCTTATCTATTGTTTTGAACTTTCAGAAAAAAATGAAAGCTATTGTTAAATTTTTTTATTTCATTATTTTCACCACCAATTTCGCCAACCAATTGTCTTTATATTCAGTGATTTTATCCAAAACATTATCTGCTTTCAACACAAAATCATACAATTTAGAAGTTTGATCTACAAAATGTTTTTCAGCAGCGGTTCCATCTGATTCGATGGCTGAAACTTCTTTCAAGACTTTCAAAGTAGGCTTAATTTCGCGTTTGCTGCGTTCTCTAGAAATTTTTACGGCTAGTTCGTCTAAATCTTTTTCGGCAGTAAAAAACTCTTTGCGTTCGCCGGCTTTGTATTCTTTATAGACAATTCCCCAATCCATCAAAGCTCTCAAATTCATCGAAGCATTTCCGCGAGAAATTTGCAATTCCTCCATAATGTCTTCCATCGAAATCGGTTCGTGCGAAACCATCAACAACGCATGAATCTGCGCCATGGTTTTGTTAATTCCCCATTGCGAACCTAAAGCTCCCCAGGTTTGAACGAATTTATTTTTTGCTTCTTTGAATTCCATGAAGCAAAGATATATAAAAGTTTTTAAACTTTCAAAAAAAAATGAAAGTTTGTTAGAAGTTTTTAAAAAAGCATAATATTGGTGAATACATTCACTAAAAAGTATATAAATTTGGTGAATATATTCACCAAATAATACATAAATTTGGTGAATAGAATTATTTTTGTACTTTTGTAAAAAAAGTAAAGCCATGATAAATAGGGATTTAACCAATATCGTAATCAATAAATTGCATAAAGGCAAAGCAATTGTGCTAATTGGGCCTAGACAAGTGGGTAAAACCACTTTAATCAATGCCTTATTAGCCGATAAAACCTATCTTTTTTTAGATGGTGACGATCATTCCGTGAGTGAATTGCTTTCAAATGCAAACACAGAACAGTTGCGGAGTATCATCGGAAATTATAAATACATTTTTATTGACGAAGCTCAACGCATACCCAATATTGGATTGAAATTGAAAATTATAGTAGACCAAATCAAAGATGTTCAAGTGATTGTATCGGGTTCGTCAGCGTTTGATATCAATAACATAACGCAAGAACCCTTAACAGGCAGAAAGTTTGAATACCAACTTTTTCCCGTTTCTTGGAACGAATTCGAGCAAAATGTAGGTTACGTAAAAGCACATCAACAACTGGAATTACGCATGTTATATGGCATGTATCCCGATGTTATCAATAATTTTGGCAACGAATATGAAATTTTGAAAAACTTAGTTTCAAGTTATTTGTATAAAGACATCTTAGCCTTGGCGGGTATCCGAAAATCTGATGTTTTGGAGAAAATTCTTCAAGCTTTGGCATTGCAAATTGGGAGCGAAGTGAGTTATAATGAAATTGCACAACTCGTTGGAGTAGATAAAAACACGGTTAATACTTATATTGATTTGTTAGAAAAAAGTTTTGTTGTTTTTCGATTGAACAGTTTCTCCAAAAACATTCGGAGCGAGATAAAAGCCAATAAAAAAATCTATTTTTACGACACGGGTGTGCGAAATATGGTCATCGGAAATTTTAATGCATTGGCTCTCCGTCAAGACAAAGGTGCGTTGTGGGAAAATTTTATGATGGCCGAACGAATGAAGTTTTTGTCTTATTCACAAACCCTTGCCAAGCCTTATTTTTGGCGAACCACTACCCACCAAGAAGTGGATTATATCGAAACCAGTGTCGATGCCGTTAGTGCGTTTGAATTCAAATGGGCAAGTACCAAAAAAGCGAAATTACCAAAATCGTTTATAGAAGCGTATAATCCGAGTTTTATGGTGGTTAATCAAGATAATTTCAGGGAGTTTATAGTTTATATTTGATATTAAATTTGTAAGAT
>JAFLBT010000240.1 GCA_017302935.1 Flavobacteriales bacterium
CCCAACAACAAAGAATTTCAAAACGGCATCAGTTCTTACTTTATCCCAAACACCTCTTAACGTAAGTAATCCGTTAATCATACCTCCCCATGATGGAGCAATCAACATTACTGAGAAAACAACTCCTAAATTTTGAGCCCAATCCGGTAAAGCAGAATATAATAAATGGTGAGGTCCGGCCCAGATGTAGATGAAGATCAACGACCAAAAGTGGATAATTGATAATCGGTACGAATATACAGGACGATTAGCAACTTTAGGTACAAAATAATACATCAAACCTAAAAACGGAGTCGTTAAAAAGAACGCCACCGCATTATGTCCGTACCACCATTGCACCAATGCATCTTGTACACCAGCGTAAACCGAATAACTTTTTAAAGCAGATACAGGAAGTTCAAGACTATTAAAAATATGAAGAATAGCAACAGTAACAAACGTAGCGATATAAAACCAAATCGCAACATAAATATGACGTTCTCTTCTTTTGATGATCGTCATAATCATGTTGATACCGAATACTACCCAAATTAAAGCAATAGCAATATCGATTGGCCATTCTAATTCGGCATACTCTTTTGAGGTCGTAATACCAAGTGGTAATGTTATGGCAGCGGCAACAATGATTAATTGCCATCCCCAGAAATTAATGTTACTAAGCACATCGCTGTACATTCTGGTTTTTAATAAACGTTGCATGGAGTAATATACTCCAGCAAAAATTGCGTTACCTACGAAAGCGAAAATAACTGCATTGGTATGTAAAGGTCTAAGTCGCCCAAAACTTAAGAAGGATATTCCATCCGTCATATTGGGGAACAAAAACATAAGAGCCAAAATAAGCCCCACTAACATCCCCACTACCCCAAAAATGATTGACGCGTAGAGAAATTTCTTTACAATTTTGTTGTCGTAATAAAATTGTTGCATTTCCATAATTATACTTGTTTTTCTTCGATTGTTTTTATTTGATTTTTGTTTGGTTTCTTGATTTCATCGTCAAAAAGCATTCTGACGGAAGGAGTGTAATCATCATCATATTGACCACCTCTAACTGCTTTTATAAATGCATACAGAAAAAATACGGCCACAATTATGCTAATGGTGATTAAAATGTAAATGACGCTCATACCTTAAATTTATGTTAACAAAGTTAGTTTGGCTGATTTTTATAAAACATGATATTTGTCATGCTATTCATTTTTTGTTGCGGATTGCGGATTGCGTGCGTAAATATTGGTCATTATCGTTACAAAACTTACAATTGTTATGGTGCTCAACGGCATTATTATCGCAGCCACAAGCGGTGATAAATTTCCGGTTACTGCAAAACTTAACCCTACCACGTTATAGGCTAAAGAAAGTGCAAAACTCATGTAGATTGTTTTCATGGCATTTTTAGAATAATGCATAAAAAAACCAATTTTAGAAAATTGAGAAGCATCTAAAATTCCATC
This sequence comes from Flavobacteriales bacterium, assembly GCA_017302935.1. GTDB lineage: Bacteria > Bacteroidota > Bacteroidia > Flavobacteriales > Flavobacteriaceae > Flavobacterium. The sequence continues at coordinate 1,458 of JAFLBT010000240.1, forward strand.
GCACGCAGGTGAAAAAACATTCACATTTTCTGAAATAGAAATGCCAATGTTACTTTGTGCTAATGCACCGGAATCGTTTAATCCATCTCCAATCATCATTACATTTTTACCTTGATTTTGAAGTTTTTTAATGTATTGTAATTTTTCTTCCGGCTTTTGATTGAATACCATAATGGTCGATTCCGGCAACATTTTTTCTAGAATTTTTCGTTCACCATCATTATCGCCGGATAAGATGACTAAATCATATTTTTTTGCTAATTGAAAAAACAATTGCTCTAACCCTTCTCGGTATTGATTGTTAAACACATAACTTCCTTTGTAAATACCATTTATTTCCACATGTACTTTGGTTTTTTTATGCGTATTTTCGGTCATGGTTTTTAAAAACTGAGAAGACCCTAATTTGATGGTATTTCCCTCTATTTCAGCAAAAATTCCTTTGCCTATAATTTCTTCAAAATGAGTGGGATTTACCTTTATTTGTGAAGGAATAAAATCATACAACCTTCTGCTCAAAGGATGATTAGAACCCCTAAGGGCATTGTTCAACAACTTCAGTTCATGTTCATTCAAAGGAATTCCTTCATAGGTAATCGCTGTTTTTTTATTGGTAGTAATGGTTCCTGTTTTATCAAAAACCAATGTATCTACTTGGGCTAGTTGTTCAATTACGGTTGCGTTTTTAAGATAGAATTTTCGTTTGCCTAAAATTCGAAGTACATTACCCAACGTAAATGGAGCGGTTAATGCCAAAGCACACGGACAAGCTACAATTAATATTGCAGTAAAGACATTGAAAGCCGTATTGGTATCGATAAAAATCCAATACAAAAAAGAAATAATTGCTAATCCCAATAATGCAGGAGTGAAATAACGACTGATTTTATCGGTTACGGTTTTGTGTTTGACCTCAACTTTTTTCTGAAACACATCGTTGCTCCACAATTGAGTGAGATAACTTTGAGAAACAGAGAAAAGTACTTCCATTTCGATAATTTTACCCACTTGTTTTCCGCCAGCAAAGATTTTATCGCCTGATTTTTTTTCGATGGCAACGGCTTCTCCGGTAACAAAACTGTAATCAATGGATGCTTTTTCGGAAATTAAAATGCCATCAACCGGAATTAATTCTTGGTTTCGGATTAAAAGTCGATCTCCTTTTTGAATGTCATACACTTGCACTGAAGTTTCTGATCCATCGGCTAAAACTTTAGTTATCGCAATAGGAAAATAGGATTTATAATCTCGTTCAAAAGAAAGAAACGCGTAGGTTTTTTGTTGAAATAATTTTCCCAACAACATAAAAAAGATGAGCCCGGTCATGCTGTCAAAAAAACCTTGACCGTAATCAAAAACGATGTCAACTGTACTTCTTATGAACATCACTACAATTCCCAATGCAATAGGA
>JAFLBT010000241.1 GCA_017302935.1 Flavobacteriales bacterium
CCAAATTCTCCTGGAAAGAACTTTAAAAATGAAAGCCTGTTTTTATGTTTCATCATAGTTTTCCCAAGCGTTGGCTGAAACCGCCATTATGCGCAAAGATTGGAAAACTTGTATAATTAGAACGGACACGATTTCCATCTTTTTAAAGACAACGCGAACTTTCTTTTTTTGGATTCTGGATTCAAACTTTTAAAGACAGAAGCAAGATTTCATTTTTTTAAAGTTCTGTTCGCTACGTTTTATACGTGCAGAAATTTATTGATCTCTATTTTTTTCTGCGCAAAGTTTGGTTTCATCCGGCGACTGGAATCACGGCCAAATGCCTTATAACGGTCTCGCGCTAGGCGACGTTGCGGCTAAGCGAGCTGCGTTGTATCGGTGAAAGTAATGCTTTTTCGTGAAAGAAAAAGCAGCGGTTTAAACATCTCAGCAATGATCGCTTAGCGTGTGTTGGCGGTAGTTTTTTTGAAAATAAGAAAATTCTTAAAGTAATTATACTTAAATGGTTAGGTAAAAATACTTAATTACTGGTATATATAAATTAGATTTTGTAGTATTAGCCAAATTAACCATCGTCAATTCAAAAGCAATTAAAATATGAAACCAATTAAATCCCTACAGACATTGTTTAAAGGACTATGCTTGGGCTTAATTTCAATTTCACTTAGTTGTAGCAACGAAATCGAAATAATCAAGCAAAGCAAAAGGAATAATAGCGAAAAAATTTCCTTTGAGCAGTTTAAAAATGAAACTGGACTGACGGATTTTAGGACTTCTATCAAAGTGCCTAAATCACAAGATCTACTGGCACGAAATACTGATGGCACTTATGAGCTAAGCGATTTTGACATCAATGTTGATTTAATCAAGAAACTTGTGGTAAATGAAAAAATAACTTATACGTTTTTTGTAACTCCTAAGATAATCGAGAGCAAATCAATCTTTAATCTTACGATGTTCTATAAAGACGGAGTTTGGCAGACATCGATTTTGGAGATGAAGCCTGATTCTGAAAATTGGGAAGCGCTTAAGAGTAGAAGTACGGATTCTTTTGAAGGTGTTGCCAAAAATATATATCGAAGCGATTGGTTTCAATTATACGATTGTAGTACGATTATAATTACCTATCAAAGCTGTGGCTGGCCCGGGCATTGTTCGGGTGATGCAGGCAGCTGTGACAATTGTTCGCAATGTATGGACACGGCCTCATTCACATTTTGTACTGAGGCCCAAGATTCATATATCGCTCCCACCATTCCGCCTGCTGGATCAGGACCTCATACCGGAGGCGGTGGCGACCCTACAAATTTGTATACAGACCCAAGTGGGTACGTCGCTGACCCCATTTTTTTTAGTCCCAGAGACCATGATTATTTCGTAAGGGCAGAAAAGGCCTCTGAGTTCTGGTCGAGTTTGGATGAAAATCAACAAAATTGGATTAACAGTTCCACAGAAAATCAGAATGAGTATTGTGAGATTTTGGAGTTTTATTTGGCCAATGAAGAAATAAACGCTGAACTTGCGGAGGAATTAGTATATGCGGAACAAAACGGTGGAGAAGTCGATTTGGAAAACAGAATCATTTTGGATTCTACTTTTGTGAATAATGAGAAAGCTATGTGTATCTATGACAAAATGAAAAATAACCATGGATTTAAAAACTTTACAACGCCTTTTAATATACCAAACCCCGTGGCATTTGCGAAACTGAGAACTGGGGCGGTCCCTGACGATGACCGAGCCCTGACAAATCCACCTGACGAAAACAATATTATCGAAATTACAATAAATAACAATTCCGCCCATGTCAATGGTATAAATTCACAACCTAACTTATTCCTATGTCAAACTATTATCCATGAAATGATTCACGCTGAATTTTTTAGGCGAATAATAGAGTCTCTCGGCAGTAATCCTTCTGGAGCTACAATTCAAGAAATTGTTGATGCGTTAAAACAAAGCAATTATCAAACACTTGCGGACTATATTTTAGCAGGTGTTGATTGGCCAGATTGGCCACATAATTATATGGCTGAACAATTTCGAAGAGCGATCGGAAGAGTTACAGAGGAATTTGATACAGGTATTCCGGTTGTGGGAAACCCGCAGGAAATTTATATGTTTTATGCTTGGCGAGGATTAGACCAAAATGACGTGCAGTCATGGACAACACTACCTGGGACCACTCAAACTGGAATACAGAATCTCATTCAGAGTTATTTATCAAGTCATTTAAATGAAACTTGTCAATAAATGAAAAAGCTAATTTTATTAATTTTTTATCTTACCATAACTTATTGTGCACGTGCTCAAACTTATGACACTACACGGGTTGTAATTTCTCAAACTCATTTTGAAGAGTTAAAAGCTAATTATTTAAAGATAAGTAAAACCAAATTATTTAAAAAATATGAGCAGGCTAGAGGAAACTATCTTCTTGGCTCATTTGCTTGCTCGCATATAGATGATAAAATCGAATATGAAAAATGCCTTTATCAAAAACATGGTAACAAAGGCGCAAAAAAAATAATTAAATCCAGAGCAGATTGGGTACGATTCGAAAAAAGATTAAGGAAAAAATATCCTGATATATTTAATTTATACGATAAAGCTTCAGTTGCACAAAAAGCCGAACTGTTGAAATTGCATTCGGGAAATACAACGCGAAAGTAAATAACTCAATGGCAAGTTATCAATGTCACAAAATTCTGATTTCTTGCATTAAGTTATTGAATTGTCGGGATATTCGCGAAATTACCGCCAACGGTTAATGCTAGAAGCTGTTGCGGCCTAGCGAACCGAGTTCTATCGGTGAAGATAAACATTTTCGTGAAGAAAATGTTTCGTTAACCACGAATTCC
>JAFLBT010000242.1 GCA_017302935.1 Flavobacteriales bacterium
GGTGTCTTTTAAAACCGTACTTGGGTGAATGGGTAATTTCTTTTCATCTTGCAATTGACTAATAAAAAGGCAGGTGTGCTCTAATTCGGTTGGTTCAAAGAGAGAACTATTCAGGTAAGGCACTTTATCAAAAAGCTTTTTTACATCCTCGTTTCGTTCTTGTGGCTTTTTAGCCAATACCTGAAAAAAAAGAGCATTTAAATCATCGTATTCCTTTATTCGTTCGAAATTCAGGAATGAATAGGATTTATCGCCCTTATGGTAGGTTATTAACTGGGCTTCGAGTAGTTTTAAAAAGAGGATGCGGTTCATCCAGGTAATCGTTAGCTCTAACCCTATATTAAAAGCTCTTTCCGACAGAGTATCGCCAAATTGACTGGGTTTATCTAAACGTAAAATTTTATCTAAACTATCGAGTTGGGTAATGGCATTTTCAAGCAAAGAAGCTCGGTTTCTATGCTCTTCTGGTTTTCTACCAATGAGTTTTTTACCACCATCCTTGGTTTCTATTAAACCAAGGATATGCAATAATTCGGCATAAAATGTCTTGTCTAAACTATTGCTATCATTCGTAAAAGGAAGTTTTAATAAATGCTCTGGCGACAGTAATTTATATAATGCAATAAGTTGATTATCATCTTCTTTATCGTTATTTCGTATGATTTTATCGTACTCTCTAAGATCGAAATGCGTGAAGTTAATTTCGCTTTTTCGCTCCTGAATAAATGGTTCAGCTATTTCTTTATAGAAAAAATCTGTTTTTGAACCTGCCAAGCGTTTTTCTTCAAAATCGATAAATTGTTTTACCAGTATTTTGTTTTGGGCAAATACTTTGTCAAATACCTGTGCATCAAATATAAACCATTCGTAAATGTTGGTAGCCACCAGGTATTTGACCTCCAAATTTTTATGTGTAATCCGTTCTCGCAAATAATACAATACTAATTCTTGAAATGCCTTGGTGTTGATGTTTTCTTTCCGTAAAATTTCAGCTTTATTGGTAGGGCTTTTTGCTTCAAGAATAACACCGACAGTATTTTTCGCATCTTTACCATTATGAATCACTAAATCATTCCTTCCTTTGGTATTGATGTAGTGTTTCTGATCATAATAGGTTTTCTTTAAAAAATCGGATACCAGGTTTTTATGAAACTCTTCCGATTCCTTTTCGTCGATTTTATCCAGCAGTCCAATCAGTCCAGCCTTAAACAAATCCATCTGACTTCGCAGTGGTCTTTGCTTGAGATAGGCTTTATTAAGAGACTGTTTTGGCGACTGAGGAATTAGTTTCATACTTTGCCGCTAAAGTAAGAAAAAATAGAGAAAAATTTGAAAGTTTAAATGCGTGTTTGCTAGAAAAAAGCATTCAAAGATTTAATTGATTTCAATTCAGCTGTGGTTTTAATGTTGAGATTGTAAAACTCAACCTTTATATTCGAATTAAATCCATCAAACTCTACAAATAAATTAATTACTGAATGACTTCATAAAGATCATGTTTATGATTTAACACAATTCAAGCAGAAATCAGAGATGGAGATGTTAAAAGTTTTATAGAGAAAAATATTAAGAAGTCAGGTATAAAATTCCGGCGAAATTGCACTTTTACGAAAGTTAAATTTAGAGGTTTGAAATGGTAGATTTCTATTTAAATAAAAAAAACGGCAACCTGTCAGGTCCCCGTTTTTTAAAATAAATCTCTTTCATCAGTAGGTTATTTAATAGTAAATCAGAATCTTACAAAAAGTGCATTTCCTTGCTTTTTGGACCTGTCAGGTTACTGGTCACTTTTACTTCCTCAATAATTCAAAAAAAACCCCAATCCATACCCCATATCGCTGTCGTAATGGGCGCGGATGCCGGTGTGTCTGGTGACTATGTAGCGTAGGTCGAGCATGTATTCTTTGTCGGTGTTGAACATGAAGCCCATGCGCAATCGCTTGGTTAGTGGGATGTCTTCGCGCATCAGGGAAAGTCGGAGTATGCCGTCGTGATAGACTTCTGCCTGGAAATTGATGAGCATGGGCATGGTTGCCACAAAGCCTAAACTGAAAGCTCTTCTGGTGTCTTTTTCGTTGCTCTGATTAAAAAGATTGCTTTCATGTAAATCGATGCCCATTTTTCTGTATCGCCAATCGTAGCCGGCAAAAACCATGAACCTTTGCATCTTGCCAAAATAGCGACCTAAATGTGTCTCAACTTCATAGCCATGCATGTCATTATAACCTAATCGCCATTCTGAACTTAAACTCCAGCGCGCATTCATGAACATCAGTTCTCCGTCATTGCCATTGCTCGCAATATCATTCTGAGCCATAAAGTGGATCATGTTGCTCTCCATCTGAAGCATTTTGTAGGCTTTCTTTTTATCCATCACCCTTGGATTGTGGTAATTCCCAACTTCAAATACTCTGTTCATTCCGGCCATCATGTGATACAAAATATGACAATGAAAAAACCAGTCGCCTTCAGTGTCTGCAATGAACTCTATGGAGTCGGTTTCCATGGGCATAATGTCTATGATGTTTTTTAAGGGCGAACTGTCTCCATGCGCATTCAATAATCTGAAATCAAAGCCATGCAAATGGATAGGGTGGCGCATCATGGAATTGTTGTAAATTGTAATTCTTAATATTTCGCCTTTTTTGACTTTTATCTTATCGCTTTCGGTAAGCACTCTGTTATCCATGCTCCACACATACCTGTTCATATTGCCGGTTAAGACAAATTTTAAAGCTTTAACCGGAGCATCGGGCAGGCGGGTGTTATGAGTCGACTTCAACATGCCGTAGTTAA
>JAFLBT010000243.1 GCA_017302935.1 Flavobacteriales bacterium
GGCCTCGCATCGCCATCCCGATTCCTTGTCCTAAAATCGTCGCTTCACGAATACCGGCATCGGCAACACGTAATTCACCGAATTTTTCTTGCATGCCTTCTAAGCCTTGGTTTACATCTCCAATGTTTCCGGAATCCTCTCCAAAGATTAACACCTCCGGATGTTGGCTAAAAATTGCATCAAAATTATCACGTATTACTAAACGAGCATCTACGTCCTCCGCGGAAGCATCATACATTGGCAATACTTCTTGTATAGCTGTTACTTTTTCTGCCGATTCAGAAAACAAATGAGAGCTAAACTTCGGTTGTATAGCAGTTAAGTAGTTTTGAATCCATGCTGCTAATTTTGGCTGACCGGATTCGCCCACAATCATACGAAGTACTTTTCGAGCCATCGAAATCAAATCTTTTCGAATAGGTTCTTTGATTTCTTTTAAATCGTTGGCATATTTTTGAATGAACACACGGTTTACACTAGTTGAAGCGATGTTTTCCAACAAAGCAACCAATTCGTTTTGTTCTTTTTTAATCGGTTCAACAAAGGCAGTCCAAGCCGCTTTTTTACCTTCCAACACTTCTTTTTTGATGTGGGTATCCATGGCATCTAATTCTTCAGCGGTGGCAATGCCGTTGGCAATCATCCACAAACGCATTTGGGCAATACAGTCGTATTCTGCTTCCCACGCCAAACGTTCAGCATTCTTGTAGCGTTCGTGACTACCGGAAGTTGAATGTCCCTGAGGTTGTGTTAATTCTCTCACGTGAATCAAAACAGGAACGTGTTCTTCACGGGCAATTTGAGCCGCACGTTGGTAGGTGCCCACTAAAGCTGCATAATCCCAACCCAAAACGGTCATGATTTCATAGCCTTTGTTTTGTTCATCGCGTTGGAAACCTTTTAAGATTTCTGAAATATTTTCTTTGGTGGTTTGATAACGGGCATGTACAGAAATTCCGTATTCATCGTCCCAAACACTCATTACCATTGGTACTTGCAAAACACCGGCTGCATTGATGGTTTCAAAAAATAATCCTTCAGATGTACTGGCATTTCCGATGGTTCCCCATGCGATTTCATTGCCGTTTTCGGAGAATTTATTCTTTTTTGGTAAAACCGAAACGTTTCGATATATTTTAGAAGCTTGTGCCAAACCTAACAAACGCGGCATTTGACCGGCAGTAGGAGAGATGTCGGCACTCGAGTTTTTTTGTTTCGTTAAATCATTCCAATTTCCGTTTTCATCTAGGGAATGGGTAGCAAAGTGACCACCCATTTGACGACCGGCACTCATAGGGTCATGATTCAAATCAGTATGACCATATAATCCGGCAAAAAACTGTTGAATGGTCAATTGACCAATTGCCATCATAAACGTTTGGTCACGGTAGTAACCTGAACGAAAATCACCATTTTGAAACGCTTTAGCCATCGCCAATTGAGGCACTTCCTTTCCATCACCAAAAATACCAAACTTGGCTTTTCCGGTCAAAACTTCACGGCGTCCTAATAAAGAACATTCTCTACTGGTGATTGCAATGGTATAATCGTGTAAAACTTCAGCTTTAAAATCGTCAAAGGTTAAAACCTCTTTTGGTTGCGTTTCTGTCATGGTTGTATGCTTATGGAAACAAATTTAAGTAAAAAGTTTTTATGTTGGTTGTTTTGTGTGAAAAAATATTTTACGAATTTAATAATAAAACTTTCTTTACTAGGTTTTAAAATGATGAAAACGTATAAAAATCAAAATATATTTGAATTTTGTGTAAAATATTTACTCAAACAGAATAAAGAAGTAAGTTTCTTTTGCAAGAAAAGAGGTGTGATTAATTCGAGATGAAAGATAAGAAAAAAGGTTCAAAGTTGAGGGTTAGAACCATTTTCGGGTAAAAAGACCTACTAATATTTCAGGAGTAAATGTAAACATTACTCTAATTCTCTCCGGATAGGCTGGTTTACTGATTTCCCAACCGTTGGACGATTGAACAGGAAGATAGAGTTCGAAATAATCGGTTACAAGGTTCAAACGTATTCCACTATCATACACAAATTGCGGTTGAGTGCCTTCGTTTTTAATCCAACCTAAATCGCCATACACTTCTATCCAATTCCAAACATTCATATTGGCATTTAAAGTAGTCATCCATTGATTAGCAAAAGGAGTGGCTAATTTAGATTTAAAAGCACCTTCTGCGATGATGTATTGTTGACTAAAGAATCCGGTTTTTTCTGAACGACCATATAAAGGATAATCAAAAAGATAATCGGTTGGGCGATCTAAGGCAAAACTAAAAAAGTTGGAATTGGTTTTGCGATACAGAAAGCTTCCGGCAAACAATCGTAATTGTAATAAACGATTATTTTCAAATAGGTTACGGTATTCTAATTCAATTGCTACTTTACCAAAAGAATTCGCAATTTGAAGATCGGTTTTTAATCCGTAATGATTTTGAACTTCTGTTTTGATATTAAAATATTTCAAATTAAAAACGGAATAATTGCTGTTTTCTTCTGTTAATTCTACATAAGGAGTTTGTTCTCTATGCACAATAACTTGTCTAACTATGAAAGCTTCTTTTCGATTGTCGCGATAATCATTTTCACGAATGCGAAACTGAATCATTGGGTTAAGTTTCATATAACCGGCATTGGGTGCATAATCAAAAAACTGACCTGAAAAGGAATATCGAACATGAAACAATCGGCTATTGCGTTTATAATCATTCACTATGACTGAAAAATTACCTATCA
>JAFLBT010000244.1 GCA_017302935.1 Flavobacteriales bacterium
TCCTTCATTATCACCATAAAACTCGTCCACTTCAATAATATGATTACCGCATTGAACATCGTATCTGGTTTTTTTAATCACGCCTTTTTCGCAAAGCGGTAACAACAATTCAGCTTCTGAAACCGTAATTTCTTTTTCCCATTCTAAACGGGTCATGCCTGATTCGTTTCCTTTTCCTTTAATGGTTAAAAAGCCTTTGTTTCCTTTGATTCTAATCCGAACCGTGCGTTCAGGATCTGAACATAAATAACCTTGCAAAATTCTGTTTTGTTGAAATGCTTCTGCTTTAAACGCTTCAGAAACCACTTTAAATTTTCTTTCTATTTCTATCATAGGTAAAGGATAATCTTAGCGAAAGATACATAAATTTGTGGTATGGAAACACCTCTTTATCAACGAAAAATCATTCATATTGATATGGATGCCTTTTATGCTTCGGTTGAGCAAAATGATTTTCCTGAACTAAAAGGAAAACCACTCGCTGTTGGCGGGAGCGAAATAAGAGGAGTCATTTCAGCGGCCAGTTATGAAGCCCGAAAGTTTGGTGTTCGAAGTGCAATGAGTGGCGTATTGGCAAAAAAATTGTGTCCGGAGCTAATTTTTGTTCGCCCACGATTTGACCGATACAGTGAAGTTTCAAAGCAAATCCGAAAGATTTTCCATGAATATACTGATTTAGTTGAACCGTTGTCATTAGATGAAGCCTATTTGGATGTCACCCAAAATAAAAAAGGGAATCCCAGTGCTACTTTATTAGCTCAAGATATTAGAAAACGCATTTTTGAAGTAACCGGTTTGACTGCTTCAGCCGGAATTTCCGTGAATAAGTTTGTGGCCAAAGTAGCTTCAGATTACAACAAACCAAATGGGCAAAAAACGGTCAATCCGGATGAGGTGGCAACTTTTTTGGAAGCGTTAGACATTAAAAAATTTTATGGAATAGGTAAAGTTACCGCTGAGCGAATGTATCAATTTGGTATTTATACCGGAATGGATTTAAAGAACCAAAGTTTAGCTTTTTTAGAAGAACATTTTGGCAAAAGCGGAACTCATTATTATTACATCGTCAGAGGTATTCATAACAGTCCGGTAAAGCCAAATCGTATTTCCAAATCGGTTGGGGCTGAGCGAACATTTAATGCCAATTTATCTTCGGAAGTGTTTATGGAAGAGCGATTGGAAAGTATTGCTAAAGAATTGGAAAAACGATTACAGAAGTATAAAATAGCCGGAAAAACGGTAACCCTAAAAATCAAATATTCCGATTTTACTTTGCAAACCCGAAGCAAGACCTTGCCTTATTTTATTTCAGAGAAATCCTTATTGTTGGCTACCGCAAAAGAGTTATTGTACCAAGAAAAATTAAAAGATTCAGTTCGTTTGTTGGGAATTTCACTGCATAATTTGAATACGGAAATCAAGAAGACGGTTGCGGTTCAATTAAAATTTGAGTTTTAATTAATTGTTTTTCCAATGTATTTTTTTGGTGATTACTTGATTTTCAAAAGTTATTTTGATGAAATAGATTCCGTTCGGTAGTGTAAATTCTTGTAGAGACCAACTGCTTTGATCTTGTGTATCGTTTGTGACTAAATGTTGTCCAAGCATATCATACAACACACTCGAGTGCCACTTTTCATTACTTTTGATAATAAGCTCTTTAGTTGAAGAATGAAAAATAATTTCAGGTTGGAATAGAATTAATTCATTAGTATTTAAAATTGTTTCTTCACAAATGGGGGTTTCCTCGTCTTCATCCGAATAAAAAAGAGTATAGTTTTTATAAAAGCAGGTAAGTGAGCCAACACTATTCAGTTCCGGATAACCACCTGGAGCATTAATGATGGAAAGCGAACCTACCCCTTCAACCCAAATAGCATTTTGACTAGAAACCGTATTTTCGGGATGAGGTGAGAAGTAAAAGTATCTTCTTATTTCATTTTCTTGAAACGGACGATTTCGAATCGAATCCAACACAAACAATCCGCCTTCTGCGGGAAAAGGACTTATAGGGTTTTTCATTTCAAAGGTATCACCTTCTTCCAATGAAAAATCATAAAGTAAATAGGTGTCAATTCGATTGGGGTTGATTTTCGTTAAAAACACCTTTTTTTCTTCCGTATTTTCAAGAAGTAAAAACGTTCTGGAGATATAATGATAACCGTCTAAAATTTTGTGTGAAAGTCCATTTACGAGCGTATCGCTGTTGGTATAGTAAATATCGGTTAGACAACCATTATAACAAGTGGTAAAATGCCATTGGTTATCAGTTTCCAATAAAGGTTGATACGGCTGGCTGTTCACAACCATTGAAACAAATAAAATAATAAATGACAAATAGAATCTTAAATACATACTTCAAATGTAAACAACTTTTGAGTACTTCAACAAAAGTTAAACTTATTTTGTTTAAGTCAATATGAATAAAATAAGTTTACATTTGGTTCAAATTTATTGAGCATGACAGAATTATCAAACTACGACAAGGGTTATTCTACTTACATTTCCAAGTTGTCATTAAAAAAATTACCTCTAGTTTGCTGGAATTTTTACAGTGAATTTATCAATGTATTTTATACATCGTTGGCAGACCAACAGTATTTGAAGCAAATGGAAAGTAAGCAACAATGGCAAACCAATTTTGAATTTGAAAAGTTGATGAAGGAAGATACAGTTGTAGTGGTGACTTGTCCGAGTTTAAAAATTGTTTATGCAACTAAAAATATTGTTCGAATGAATGGTTATGAG
>JAFLBT010000245.1 GCA_017302935.1 Flavobacteriales bacterium
TCAATTCGAATTTGTTCAGTACTTGAGAAGTGTTTCTGAGTATCTTCAAACAACGAATAAACTGAAACTTGAGTAGGCTGAGGTTTAAAATTTTCCATTTGGCTTTTGCTCCATTGTAAAATGTCTTCCATAGAATGGAGTAAGTTTTCCGCACCATACATGGTTTTGTCTTGCATGCGTTTGATACTTTCTTCATCCAGTATTTCAGGACTTTCTTTTTGGAGTTGCAAAAAGAAAATCAAATTGGCTACAGGTCCTCGCAGGTCATGATTTAAGATACTGAAAAAGCGTGCTTTCGCTTTGTTGGCTTGGTCGAGTTCTGCGTTAAGGAGTTGAAGTTTGTGGTTTGTTTTTTTGCGTTGTTGGTTTTGATAGAATAAGATAGCTCCAATACAAGTCACTAAAAATAATCCTAAAAATAAATACAGTCTTTGTTTATTTGCCGTACTAATTTTCAAGTTTTTAATATCATTTTCAACAGTTAGGTTTTTTATTTTTTGTTCTTTCAGTTCATTTTGATAGGTTCGCAAAAGTTCTTCTGTTTTATCCGCCACTTCCATGTTAAAAACAGAGTCTTTAGCTATATATGCTTCTTTTAAAAAAGGAAAAGCTTTGTTGAAATCTTTCTTTTTTTGATAATAATCGGCTAGATTTTCAGCCGTAATGACGATGTAGTTATAATTTTCATTTTCTTTTGCCAATTCATAAGCCTCTGAATAATAAGCAAATGATTTTTCTAGTTGATTTTTTTCAAGATAATAATTTCCTAAATCAGAGCATGCAATCAATAAGGTTTGAGGAGCATTAACTTCTCTACAGAGTTTTTCACCCAATAGTAAATATTTTTCTGCATTTGTAAACTCTTTTTTGGTTAAATAAAGTCTTCCCAAATTCACTGATAATTCAGCTTCAAGCAAAACATATTCATCTTTTTGTGCGAAGGAAATTCCTTTTTTAAAGCAGTCAATAGATTTGTCAATCTGACCTAAATCTTCATAAATATTACCTAATCTGTTATAGCTAATTCCAAGCCCGGAATTGTTGTTTTCTTTTGTATTGATTTCAATTGCTTTTTCAAGATATTCAATTGCTTCTTTATGTTTGTTGTGCAGTTTTAAATTTTGAGCAATTGTGACATAGGGACTGGTAATTGGTTTCAAATCATATTTATCTTGTAATCCAATAATTTCAAAAGCTGTTTTAGTGGCATCTTCTCGATTACCAAGTTGTGATTGAGTGGACATAATATTTTCCATCAAAAACTGAAGCATTTTTTTTGGCATATTCTTTTTTTCGAGAAACTGTTTTGCTTCCAAAAAGTGTTTCAATGCTTCTTCCGGTTTTTGATTGGACCAAGCAATTACCCCTTTCATGTTAATAATAAGATATTCCCCTTTTGGAAATTTTAATTTAATAGCGTGCATTTTCATTTGACCCAAAAGCGAATCTACTTCATTAAATTTTCCTTGTTTAACTTTCAGAAAGGTAAAACTATTGAGGGCTTTTACATAATTTGTATCAATTGGTTTTGTTTTTAAAAAAACCTCAAGCGAATCATAGGATTTTGGAATTTGTCCAAAACAAAATGTAAAAAAAAACAGAAAAAAAAGAGTGATTATTTTTTTCATAGTTGTTTGTGTAAATCGTTTTTAAAACTTCTCCCAATTGGTAAGTTTGTACCATTAACTAATTCAATTTCACTAGCATTTACTTTGTTTATTTTTGTTGGCATGACAGCAAAACTTCTGTGAATACGAACAAATTGACGAAATAAATCATCTGTTAAGAATTCACTCAACCCTTTCAAGACATAATGACGCTCTATTTCGGTCACAATTACCGTATAATTTTTCAACGCTTCCAAATATAAAATTTCATGCAATCGAATTTTTACTTTTTCGGTTCCGGATTTCACATAAATAGCATCACCACCAATGGTTTGTTCATACAAATCAGCTTTGATTTTGATGTTCATAAACTCCTCAATCCGATGCATTGTTTGCTCAAAACGAGGAAATTTAAATGGTTTTACAATAAAATCAAGCGTTTGAATTTCAAACGTTTGGGCGGCACTTTCTGTATGAGAAGAAATAAAGACACAGACAGGAATTGAAAGTGCTTTTTTACGAAGTTCTATACCGGATTCTCCCGGCATTTCTATATCTAAAAAAGCAATATCAACCTCATTCTGATTTAAAAAGAGAAGTGCTTTTTCAGCGGATTCAAAAACACCGATAACTTTTAAATTTAAAAATCTTTTGGCATACGATTGCACCACGAGTCGATCCATCTCGTCATCATCTACAATGATACAGCTAAACACCTTCATAGTAAGGAGAATATTTACTCAAATATAAAAATATTTACTCAAAATCGGTTGTTGGTACTGTAAAAATGTCGTTCGTCCTTTTGTGCTTTTTTCAACTACTTTTTTCAATCAACTTTGTTTTCAATTCCAACTTTAATTAGCAATAGTATGAAAAAGTATGTCTGTATACTCTTTTTCCATTTGTGTTTTTTTACAACTTTTTCACAAGTAGGTGTCAATACCACTTCTCCTCAAGCACAATTGGATATTCGATCTAGCAATCAATCTTCTCCTGCCAACACTGATGGATTATTAATTCCTAAAATTGACGCATTTCCATTGACGAATCCAACGTCTACACAGCAAGGGATGATGGTTTATTT
>JAFLBT010000246.1 GCA_017302935.1 Flavobacteriales bacterium
ATGTGCTTATAGTAGGTGCCGGGAATTCAGGAAAGATTCTTGCCGAAAAACTATTGTTCGAAAATTTTTACGGAATTAATATAATAGGATTTATTGATAATAAAATTAAGAAGGATGAGTTTGTTTTTGGAAATATTCAATCACTTGGTAACTTAAATGAACTGGATAAAATTTATAAAACAAATAATATAGATGAAGTAATTATTTCTGTTGATAATGTTGACTATGAAAATTTGCTGAAGATAATTGACTATTGCAACTCGCTTAATCTTAACGTTAAATTGTCATCTGAACTATTAAGTATTATTCCGGAGAAAATTGTAACCGAGACTTACTCCGGTATGCCTTTACTAGATCTTTCCGAAAAAGTAAATAAGGATATTAATATAATTTTTAAAAGAGCGTTTGATCTGGTAGTTACAATTTTTACAGTTATACTTATTTCTCCATTTATGCTGGTAATTGCTCTTTTGATAAAATTATCATCAAAAGGAAAAGTATTTTATAAACAAGAACGAATTGGGAAAGATGGACGAAAATTTAATTTCTACAAATTCAGGTCAATGGTTGACTCCGATAATCTTGACGAAGAACATAAAAATAAAGTAAGAGAGTTTATTTTAATAGGCGCTAAGAAGGGTGAAGAACTTACAAAAATTATTGATGAAAAGAGAATCACATCTATTGGTAAATTTTTAAGAAGAACATCACTTGATGAGCTGCCGCAATTTTTTAATGTGTTAAAAGGTGATATGAGTCTTGTTGGTCCCAGACCATGTCTTCCGTATGAGTATGAAGTCTTTGATGACTGGCATAAAAGAAGGCACTCTGTTTTACCCGGATGCACAGGTGTATGGCAGGTAACAGGAAGAGGAAGCGTTTCATTCAAAGATTCAATCATCCTTGATTTGTACTATGTAAACAATATCACACCTTGGCTTGATCTTCAGCTTATTTTCAAAACCATACCTGTAATGGTTACAGGAAGAGGCGCCAAATAACTCTCATTTTGCTCAATAGATAATGGATATAGCAATAATCGGTCTTGGATACTGGGGCCCTAATTTAGTTAGAAATTTTTCTGCGATTAAGGAAGTAAATAAAATTATTTGCTGCGATATAAATCAGAAAAGACTTTCATTAATTAAATTAAAATATCCCAACGTAGAAACTACAAATGATTTTGACCAGCTTTTAAAAAATTATAAGTTCGATGCATTAGTAATTTGTACCCCGGTAGGAAGTCACTATAAATTTGCAAAAGCTGCGTTGAATGCAGGCAAGCATGTATGGGTTGAAAAACCGTTTACTGTTTCATCAAAAAATGCAGAGGATTTGATTGCATTAAGTGAAAAAAAGAATCTGAAAATTTTTGTTGATCATACATTTATTTATACAGGCGCTGTTAGAAAAATTAAAGATATTGTTGATAAAGGCGAACTTGGCGATGTAATTTATTTTGACTCAGTACGAATTAATCTTGGACTTTTTCAGCACGATGTTAATGTACTTTGGGATTTAGCCTGCCATGATCTTTCAATCATGAATTATATACTTCCTGAAAATAAGATTACCGGTATTGCGGCAAATGGTATTGCCAATTTCTACGACCACGAAAACGTTGCGTACCTTTCTCTTTACTTTGAAAATAATTGTTTTGCGCATATTCATTCTAACTGGACTGCCCCTGTAAAAATAAGAAGAACAATTGTCGGCGGGAAAAAGAAAATGCTTGTGTACGATGATACTGAAAATGTTGAAAAAATCAGAGTGTATGATTCAGGTGTCCTAATGAAAAAAGACGAAGAAGATGAAAGCATTCACGAAGCTCTTGTTCAATATAGAATAGGAGATATGTATTCCCCGAAAGTTTCTCACACAGAAGCGCTTTCACTTGCAACAAGAGAGTTTGTTGATGCAATTAATGAGGATCGGGTTCCTCTTACAAACGCTTATGATGGATTAAAGATTGTAAGAATTTTAGAAGCAGCGGATAAATCAATTAAAGAGCGCGGCAAAATAATTGAATTCAATGGGAAATAAAAATATTAAAGATGTTAAGCTGGGAAAAGATGTTATAATCTATGATTTTGTAAATCTTTACGGGTGCTCAATTGGTGATAATACTAAAATTGGAACATTTGTGGAAATTCAGAAAAATTCTTCCGTTGGTCAAAATTGTAAAATATCTTCGCACTCGTTTATATGTGAAGGTGTAGAAATAATGGATAATGTTTTTATAGGTCATAATGTAACATTCATTAATGATAAATTTCCCAAAGCTGTAAATGAATCCGGTGAATTAAAAGGTGATGCAGACTGGAAGCTTGAAAAAACTTTGGTCAAGCACGGCGCATCAATCGGTTCTTCTTCAACAATAATGTGCGGTATTACAATAGGAAAAAATGCTGTGGTTGGGGCAGGCTCCGTTGTAACTAAAAATGTCAATGATAATGAAACAGTCGCGGGCAATCCTGCAAAAGTTTTAAAGAAATAAAATTCCTTCCATAAGTTTCACTTAGTTTAACTTCCATAATTTTCCTTTTTTAACTTCCTATTGAAACGTTTTTCAGAATTTTTTTCACGAAGCAAGTTCAACTTATTTCAGAATGTTTTTGAAAAACTGTTTTCTTTTTTTTTATTTTTATTTGCAGCAAGAAAATTTTCATCTGATG
>JAFLBT010000247.1 GCA_017302935.1 Flavobacteriales bacterium
TTTCTGTGAGAAATTTTAAGAGAGAAATCACTCAATTACATACTCCTCAACCACCGTTTCACTTAATCTAAAATAACCCAACGCAAAATTATTAAAATCGGTTTGGTTAATAATATTTCCTCGAACTGTTGTTGTGGGTGTACTAAAAGGACCGGCACTTGTAATTCCTGCTTGTGCTAACAAAATATTGGTATAATTAAAATACTGTTGTGAAACACCATTCATTGTAAAAGTAAGCGTATCACCTGTTTTAAATTTATCACTAAAATACAAACCAAACATTTCATTATTTTGAAAAAAGCGATCTTCCAAAACGCCATATTCCGGGATTACTTTATAAGGATCAAATATTCCTAAAAAGTAAAAATTTGTTTCGTTTGGAATATCATCAAAGAAAAATTTAACCTCAGTTGCATCACCTAAAACACCTGCATCATTGCGTTGTTCAACGCGTTTAACATCAGGTGTTGCAAGTAATTTTTCTGTTGAAGTATAAATTTCTCCTTCATAAAGTATGGTAAGCACATACGATTCATTTAAGACCGGAACAAAATTGGAACAAACATAAATTCCGGGTTCACTAATTTGTTCAAAATTAAAAATGGTTCCATCACTATTGGTAACTGTTACAATTGCGGTGGTTACTTTCGGGATTTCTGTTGAAAAATACCCGGTTGTTGTAGTCAATCTAATGAATTGAAGATTCCCTGGAGTATCTTTTGCCCAATTGATGGACGCTTCAACTACTAATCGAGGTGGAGCTGTATCTAAATCAACATCTATTACTTTTTCACAATTTGTAAAAAGGAATAACGATAAGAGCAAGGTTAAAATATGTAACTTTTTCATGCGTTTAGAATTTGAAATTATACGTAACACTTGGAACAATTCCGAAAATAGAAAGGCGAATGGCTTCGTTTTTTGCGGTTTCATCATTTTGTCTGAACGTAATTGAAGCCGCATTTTGACGATTATACACATTGTAAATTCCAAAAACCCATTCGGCAAACCATTTTCTGTCTTTGTTTTTTGATGGGGTCAAAGTAGCAGCTAAATCTAAATGATGATAGGCCGGAAGGCGACTATCATTTCTTGAACTAAAATTAGGAATGGTGATACCTAAATATTCATATTGACCATTAGGATACGTCACTGGTTGACCGGTTTGAAAAGCGAATGTGGCACCAAAACGCCATTTTTCATTTAATTTATAATTACCCACCACAGATAAATCATGCAGTTTATCAAAACCTGTTTTATACCAATTTCCGTTGTTGATACCCGGTTCGTCTGGCGTTCTTCCTGCTACTTGTTGTTCCGTTCTTGCTAAAGTATAAGCAAGCCATCCGGTAATTCTGCCGCTATTTTTTCTGAGCAAAAATTCAATTCCATACGCTCGACCTCTGCCGTTTAATACAACTCGTTCTATAGCTTCATTGGCAATTAAATTAGCACCATCAATATAATCAACTCGGTCTTTAATGGTTTTGAAATACGATTCTATTTCTAATGAATAGTTATCATCTTTAAAATTTTGAAAATAGCCTATGGCATATTGATCCAAAAGTTGAGGTTTTAAAAATTGATCACTTGGAGCCCAAACATCCAATGGAGTAGGCGATTGTGTATTGGAAATCAAATGCAAATATTGTGACATTCGATTATAACTGGCTTTGACAGATTGATTGTCATTTAATGCATATGCTACACTAAGACGGGGTTCAAAATTGTCAAATTGAGCTATGGTTTCATTTTTTCCATAGCTTACAGTTCCGATTGGTTCTGCACTCTCATATATTTGGAAAGCGGAATTAAATGTTACCGGCTGATTGTTTTCATAAACATTCAAGGTTTGTTCACCTAATCGCAAAAAGTTGCTATAGCGTACTCCATACGAAACAGTAAGTTTTTCGGTTAGTTGATGTTCTGCATCAATATAAAAAGCGGATTCAAATGCATATTTTTTATCCAATTGATCTGCATTGATTCCTGAATCTGATCGGCTTGGTTCAATTTTTCCGGGATTAAAACTGTAGTAAATGGCATTTGCACCATACGTTAATTTTAGTTTGTCTGACAAATAATGTTTGAAATCATATCTAAAATTGTAATTTTTGATGCCGCTATTCCATAAAAAACCTACAAAATCAAGTTCTAATCCATAATAATAATCAGAATAGATAAATGACATATTGCTGAAGAGTTTGTCAGAAAACAAATGATTCCATCGAAGATTCAAAACACTATTTCCATACGTATTTACAAACGTTTCGTTGAGTGAAAAAACATCTCTACCAAAATATCCCGAAAAATAAAGATTGTTATTTTCGTTCAGCTTGTAGCTGATTTTAGTATTTAAATCATAAAAATAAGCAGAGTTATCATTGTTTGTTAATTTCAAAAATAAATGAGCATAAGAACCTCTTCCGGCCACTAAATAAGAACCTCGGTCTTTTACAATTGGTCCTTCCGCCATTAAACGACTGGAAATAAGCCCGATTCCTCCGTTCATGTGAAATTCTTTACTATTTCCTTCTTTCTGATAAATATCTAAAACAGATGAAAGTCTTCCGCCGTAACGAGCAGGAATTCCGCCTTTGTATAATTTCAAATCTTTAATAGCATCCGGA
>JAFLBT010000248.1 GCA_017302935.1 Flavobacteriales bacterium
TACAGCTGAATTGTACCAAGCTTTTTATGATGCTCAGGAAGATATTTCCATTGGAGTTGTATTGCTTTCCGCTGAAGGACCTTCGCCAAAAGATGGTGTGTATTCCTTTTGTAGCGGTGGCGACCAACGGGCGAGAGGTCATCAAGGGTATGTGGGTGATGATGGCATGCACCGCTTAAATATATTAGAAGTGCAACGCCTCATTCGTTTCATGCCTAAAGCAGTTATTGCCGTTGTACCCGGTTGGGCAGTAGGTGGCGGACACAGCTTGCATGTGGTGTGTGATTTAACATTGGCGAGTAAAGAACATGCCATCTTTAAACAAACTGATGCCGATGTAACCAGTTTTGATGGTGGCTACGGTTCTGCGTATTTAGCCAAAATGGTCGGGCAAAAGAAAGCCAGGGAGATTTTCTTCTTAGGAAGAAATTATTCTGCACAAGAAGCATTTGAAATGGGGATGGTAAATGCCGTTATTCCGCACGATGAATTAGAAGATACCGCATATGAATGGGCTCAGGAAATTTTAGCCAAGTCACCAACATCCATCAAAATGTTGAAATTTGCCATGAATTTAACCGATGACGGAATGGTTGGACAACAAGTATTTGCGGGAGAAGCCACTAGACTAGCTTACATGACGGATGAAGCAGTAGAAGGTAGAAATGCCTTTTTGGAAAAAAGAAAACCCAACTTTGAAAAGAAATGGATTCCATAATATGAGGCAAGAACACTTTACGAATGAACCGATTTCTTTTGAGCATTTACCTCAAGTAGAAGCCGTTTCCTTTCAATCTATTCCAAAGCAATATCTAAACATTGTATATATCAATAATGCATTACTAACAGTTATTTTAGGAATGTTGTTGATGTTAATTGCTTTGTTTAATGAATGGGTGCGAGCTCAAATGCTTGTATTTGGTTCTGTTTTGTTCCTTTTTATCGGACTTCTTTTTTGGATGTCATTTATTGGTTATCGAAAAAAAGGCTACGCAGTTAGAGAAAAAGATATTTTATTTCGCCACGGAATTATTTCCACCACCACTACGATTATTCCCTTTAATCGCATTCAGCATGTAGCAATACATGAAGGTTTTTTTTCACGAATGTATGATTTAAGTGAATTACAAATTTACACCGC
Organism: Flavobacteriales bacterium; assembly: GCA_017302935.1. Taxonomy (GTDB): domain Bacteria; phylum Bacteroidota; class Bacteroidia; order Flavobacteriales; family Flavobacteriaceae; genus Flavobacterium. Next base: position 1,142 of record JAFLBT010000248.1, read on the forward strand.
CGGAGGAAGCAGTAGCGATTTGCACATTCCGGGTTTGCCAAAAGAAGAAGCAGAACAAATCAAAACCTATTTGTTGAATCAAATTTCTTCTCAAACTTTTAAAACACCTGAAAAAGAGCTTGTTGAAACAATAATTCCGGAAGAAGTTGTACCGGAAGAACCCTCTGTAACCCAAACAGCCCCCTCTACGGACGATGAAACAGTTTAATCCAAAGGATTTTTCTCAACCCCAGCGGCAATCCATCAAAGGAATTGCTATTATGTATGTGGATACCTTACAGGAAATCATACGAAATCTGATTATTCCGATAGCGGTAATTTTTTACAGAATGGAGGGTTCTAAAATCTATTGGTTGATAATTGTTGGTTTACTTTTGTTGCTTTTCATTGGTGTGATTGCCTATTTGAAATATATCCATTTTACCTTTTTTCTGGATGAAGAAAAGCAAGAATTTGTAATTCAAAAAGGAGTCATCACCAAAAATAAAATAACCATTCAATTGGATAAAATCCAACAAGTCAACATTAACCAATCCATCATTCAAAAATTGGTGGGAGTGTTTAGTGTAGATATTGATACTGCCGGAAGCAATAAAAAAGAAGCCAGTATTCGTGCGGTGGATAATGACTTAGCTTTATTACTGAAAAGCAGATTGTTATCCACTGTGGAAAAACATCAAACGGATACTGTAAATAATGAAGAAACAGAAAAACCATTTTTAAACATTCGATTATCTACTTTATGTAAAGTGGGAATTACATCTAACTACGGAAGAAGCATTGCACTTATTTTGGGTTTTATTGGTTCTTTGTATGGAAGCTTTCAAGAAGTCACTCAATCCATAGAGGTTAATGAAGAACAAGTAACGGGTATCGTTAATCAAGGCATCAACTATTTTTCGTTTTCGTTTTTTTTGTTACTGATTTTAGTTTTGGTATTGCTCATTAATCTGGTGCGAACCTTAGTAAAATATTATGGTTATCAAATGACGTTTCAAAAAGGAGCAATTGCCATTCAACACGGATTATTCGCAAAAAAGAATACGCTTTTAAAACCCCTAAAAGTGCAACTTACGATAGTGCGGCAGAATTTTTTTCAACGTAAATTAAGGTTATTTGATGTACATTTGAAACAAGCCGCTGCCACCGATGAAGTAGAGGAAGAAGGAAAAAAAAGTAGCGAAATTGAAATTCCGGGTTGTCAGCCGGATGAAAAGGAAATTATTTTACGTCAATTAGGATTGTCCAATGAACCCGTATTAAAAACTTTTTTACCCAATTATCGGTATCTGATTAAAGCCATATTACTCGGCATTATTTTACCAGTCATTATCACTTTACTGGTTGCACTATATATTTATTCACCTTTAAAAGCGTATTTGCCGTGGTTGGGATTGTATGTAGCTTTTGTGATGATAATTGTGTATTTCCGTTTCAAAAACT
>JAFLBT010000249.1 GCA_017302935.1 Flavobacteriales bacterium
AACAATTCATTTCAAAACAGCTTTTGGTGCTTTCGGAATTGAGGCAGGTGGAATTTGGGCCGGTCAACCCTTAAACGGAAGAGAATTCCAAATGATGGATGGAGATGTAGTAAAAGTGGATAAAGTAAACTCAAGCGATAATTGGGGAGGAAAGGCAAAATTAACCTTTTCAAAAGGAAGAGTAAATGCTTATATGCAAGGTGCTGTTCAAGGTTTAGTGGCCAATGGCGGTGCAGATTTAACGCAAACTTTTACTGGTTGGAGATTGAAAGACACAGGTAGTGGTAACCAAATGAATTTCTTAGCGGGTTTTACATTTAATGTAAATACTAATTTACAAATTGCTCCTAACTTTTTATGGCAAAAACCTTTAGTTGAAGCAATGCCAAACGGCATAGAAGCACCGGGAAGATTACGTAACATCTTAGACGATCCATTTATTGTTAGAGGTAATCGTGAAACCGTTGGTGGAGAACTTTTAGTAACCTTTGACCCAACACCGGGGACTTGGATGTATGAGTGGAATAATGATATGGTGGAAGATGCAAAATTTGCTTTTAGTACTGGTTTTGTTTTCCGTCATTTACCAACAACTCAGGATGCAGCAATCGGATTTTTAGCCGATCGTTCACCATTTGCGTTTGAAAAGTCTGCTCCTGCTCAAGATTTATGGGAATCAAACACAAGAATTGTTTCTAAATTAACACCAGACTTTGGTTTGATTGCCAATATTTATTTCGGAAATGGCCAAGCGAATGGTGATTCAGACAGAACCATTAACAGAGTTGGGGGAGATTTGAGAGCTATATATAGAAAAGTAAAAGTAGTATCTTCCTTAAAATTTAATGATTGGGGACCATTTGACTACCATAGAGATTTTAACTTAACGTATCCATTACAAAGTTCAATCGATATTTCAACTTCAGTTGGAAAACCAAGTTGGTTTATTTTACCGGATACCCGAATCGGAATCATGGGTATTTGGCGATCACTTGACCAATATTCTCCTCGTTACTTACCAACGTTTGTACCTGAAAATACTTTCCCGGCAGTACCACCATTAAGCCCAACCGGTTTTGGTAATGGTTCTGAATGGGAAATTAGAACGTACATTCATATAAATATTGGAAAATAATTTTAAAAAATTGAAAAAATGAAAAATAGTAAAATGAATTTTTTAGTAAATACCTTTCTTTTCGGATTGGTGTTCATGACTTTTCTAAGTTGTGAAAGAGATTTGTCAGATGAAGCAACTGATGCTACATTTTCAAAAACAGGAGCTATATTTTTAGATGCTCCAGTAGAAATGGGAAGTGATTTTTATTTTCCTTACGGTGGATCTAAGCCAAACGCTTGGTCTGTGGATGACCAAGTAAGTTACAAAGGATCTGCTTCAATGCGTTTTGACGTTCCTAATGCAAATGATCCAGAAGGTTCTTATGCCGGAGCAATTTTTAGAACTGAAGGTGCCGGAAGAAATTTAACAGATTATGATGCTCTTACATTCTATGTTAAAGCTTCACAAGGTGTTGTGATTGGTGAATTTGGTTTTGGAGAAGATTTTATTGATAATAAGTATATAGCTACTATCAGAAATGTTAGTATTGGTACAAATTGGACAAAAATCATAATTCCAATACCTGATGCTTCAAAGCTGTTAAAAGAGAGAGGAATGTTTAGATATGCAGCCGGAACTCAAGGTACAAATGGTTTTGGCTATACTTTCTGGATTGATGAACTTAAATTTGAAAAGTTAGGTAATATTTTGAATGGTCAAGCTTCTATCATGAACGGACAAAATGTAACACAAAACACCTTTGTGAATGTGACGTCAACAGTTGATAACGTAGTAGTAAATTTTAATCTTCCAACCGGAATAAATCAAGCAGTATTTGTTAGTCCGGCTTATATGAATTTTTCATCATCAGATACTACTGTAGCGACAGTAAATGATGCCGGTGTAGTTACCTCTTTAAGTGCAGGAACAGCGGTTATCACAGCCACTTTTAACGGTGTGCAAGCTACTGGTAGTTTAACGATAAATTGTGCAGGTACTTTTGTAAATGCACCTGTTCCAACGAGAAACCAGGCCAACGTAATTTCTATTTTCTCCGATGCATACTCTAACGTTCCGGTGAATTATTACAATGGTTATTGGCAACCATGGCAAACAACCGTTTCAAATGATTTTAGTGTAAATGGCGATAATATTTTAAATTATACCATTTTTAATTTCGTTGGCATTGAATTTAGTAGTCCAACTGTTAATGCTACGAGCATGACACATTTCCATGCTGACTTCTTTTTCCCTGGCCCAATTGCTCCTGGAAGAGAATTGAGAGTAATTGTTGTTGACTTTGGGCCAAATGGTGTATTTAGCGGTGGAGATGACACAAGACATTCTACTACTTTTACCGCTCCAACTTTAGTATCTCAAAACTGGGTTTCGATTGATATTCCTTTCTCAGCTATGCCTGGTTTAGCCAGCAGACAAAATCTAGCTCAAATCATTTTTGAAGGTGGTGACGGTTCAATTTTGTATGTTGATAATGTTTATTTCTATAATTAATCTAAA
>JAFLBT010000025.1 GCA_017302935.1 Flavobacteriales bacterium
AAACGATAAAGTAGCTTTAATTTCAGGTGATAATATTTTTTATGGAACCGGTTTAGCGGAATTATTACAAGCAAATAATAATCCGGATGGAGGAATCATATATGCTTATCATGTACAGGATCCTGAACGTTATGGAGTCGTTGATTTTGATGCAAATGGAAAAGTTCTTTCAATTGAAGAAAAACCTGTTCAACCTAAGTCTAATTATGCTGTACCAGGAATTTATTTTTATGATAATGAAGTGTTGGAAATTGCAGCTAATATTCAACCAAGTCATAGAGGTGAGTTAGAAATTACCGATGTCAATAAAGAATATTTGAATCGAGGAAAATTAAAAGTCAGTATTTTAGATAGAGGAACAGCTTGGTTGGACACTGGAACATTTCAATCGCTTATTCAAGCTGGCCAATTTGTTCAAGTTATTGAAGAACGACAAGGTTTGAAAATCGGGGCTATTGAAGAAGCGGCTTATAAAATGGGATTTATTAATGCAGAACAATTGAAAAAACTAGCAGAACCATTGCTTAAAAGCGGATATGGAACGCATTTGATAGGATTAATTTAAATTGACACGTTGACGAATTGTCCAATTGACACATTATCACTATGAAATTCACAGAAACCAAACTCAAAGGTTGTTTCGTATTAGAACCAAAAATAATTCAAGACGAACGCGGTTATTTTATGGAAAGTTTCAATGAACGAACGTTTCAAGATGCTATTGGTCAAAATGTTCGTTTTGTTCAAGATAATCAATCTTTTTCTACTAAAGGTGTATTACGTGGATTACATTATCAAACCGGGGAACATGCTCAAGCAAAATTAGTACGTGTTTTAGAAGGAGAAGTATTGGATGTAGCGGTTGATATTCGACCTGAATCGGATACTTTTGGTCAATATGAATCAGTTGCTTTATCGGCTGAAAAACAAACTCAATTTTTCATTCCTAGAGGATTTGCCCACGGATTTTTAGTGTTGAGTGAAACCGCAACAATTTTTTACAAGTGTGATAATTTTTACAATAAAGCATCAGAAGGCGGAATCATTTATAATGATTTAACCATTGGGATTGATTGGAATTTTGATATAAAAAAACTAATTATTTCCGAAAAAGATACTTTTCTTCCCACACTGAAAAATGCCAAAAAAGTATGGTAGTTTTAGTTACGGGATCGGGCGGACAGTTGGGTCAAGCTTTGCAATTTATTGCACCGAATTATCCAGATATACATTTTGTTTTTTGTGATTCAACAATTTTGGACATAACCAACTCAAACAATATTAACCAACTATTTAAACAATTTAAACCCTCTTTTTGTATTAATGCCGCTGCTTACACAGCCGTTGACAAAGCAGAAAGCGAACCTGAAAAAGCTCATTTAATCAATGTGGTTGGTCCAAAAAACCTGGCTGAGGTTTGTAAAGAATTTGACACTATTTTACTTCACATTTCAACTGATTTTGTGTTTGACGGAACCAAAGATTCTCCTTATACTGAAGATGATTTTCCCAACCCAACCAGTGTTTATGGACAAACCAAATTAGACGGAGAAAAAGCGATTCAGGAAACTTGGCAAAAGCATTTCATCATTCGAACGTCTTGGGTTTATTCACAATTTGGTAATAATTTTATGAAAACGATGCTACGTTTAGCTTCTGAAAGGGATAAACTATCAGTTGTAAATGACCAAATCGGAACTCCGACAAATGCTGTCGATTTAGTAGAAGTGTTGATTACAATCATTTTATCAGTTAACCGACAACCGACAACTGACAACTACGGCATCTACAACTTCTCCAACGAAGGCCAATGTAGTTGGTACTATTTTGCTAAAAAGATTTTTGAGTTTAACAACATCAAAATCAACTTAGAACCGATTCCCACAACAAGTTTTCCAACTCCTGCGAAACGACCGGGGTATAGTGTTTTGGATAAAAGTAAGATTAAAAAAGTGTTTGGTTTTGAGGTGAAATATTGGGAGGAGGTTTTGAAAAAAATTTAAAAAAGACTTTAAATATTGTTAAGTTTTTCAGCTTTTAAGTTTTCAAAATATTTAAAATAACTCAAAAAGATTAACATAAAGAAGTATATTCCGTTTTGTCTGTAAAAATAATCTTCAATACAGCACATAAGAAAAGTATTCACAATAAATACATAAAAAATAAAAGAATTTAATTTTAGAGCAAATTGTGTTACTTTAAAGCAGAAAAATAGAAATCCAATAAATCCAATAAATCCAGATCCTAAAAGAATGTAAAGAAAATAGTTGTGAGATAAGTATTTATGATTTTCATAAAATGAAGAATGGTATTTTGATTCAAAACAATTCAAAAGTTGATTTTGAATATCATAAAAACCAACACCTTTCCAAAAATTATTCTTAATAATTTCCAAATCACATGTATAAATCGCAACACGAATATTAGTAGAGTCGTGTGCAACACCGGTTGGATTTATCCCAAAACTTGTAAAAATTTCAACAAAGCGAATATAAAGTCCAGGTACATAAATCAAAGAGAGTATGAAGGAGAGGACAAGTATTACTATAAAAACAAACTTATTTATACGTGAAATCGAAGTATGAAATAAAAAGAACAAGCCCAACACCACGTTCATTAAAACAATATTCAACTTGGTAAGTAATAAAAAGGTAATTATGTATAAAAACACTAATTTAATCAAATCGATTTTTTTTGGATAAGAAGTATACTTTTTCAATTTGAAAACCATACAAAAAATAACAACCGAAGTATAATAAGCAGGATGTATACTAAATACTTTTGTTTCACTATAAACGAAATCTCGGAACAAAGAGCTATTGTATTTGGTTTCTATTAAACTTGAAAGGGGATTGTTTAGTATGAATAAAAAGATATAGGAAATCCCCAAAACGACACATATCCATGTGAGAAAATTAAAATAGCGGTCTAAATTTTCTTTAGTAAATAAGCTAAGTGGCGACAAGTAAAAAACTAAAGGGAATAATAAAAAAAGTAAGGCATGATTAATAGCACTACTACTTTCTTTTAATCTACCATATAATATAGCGTCTAATAGAATTATCCAAAACGGGATAGTAAAATAAAAAATACTTATGTTTTTTTTTTCTTTTACTGGAAAACTAAAACAATTTATTACAGTTAAAACAGCGAAAATTAAAAAAGTAAAAGAGGATAAATTTTCTTTTAATAAAGGAAAACAGAATAAAAGCAAAATAGAGTAAGGATAACTTTTTACAATTAAATTGCTCATCTATATAATTTTAGACATTGTAAAATGAAATCCCTATGTAAGAATTAAAAAACAGATTCGTGTTTTTTAACTTGGCTATTAATCCAATCAAAAGTAAGTTTCATGCCTTCTACCAAAGTCATAGTTGGTTCCCAGTTCAATTTTTCCTTGAGCAGTTTGTTGTCTGAATTTCTTCCTCTAACCCCTGTTGGTCCAGGAATATTTTTGATAGTCAAATTTTTTCCTGAGATAGAAATCGCCATATTAGCAAAATCATTAATTGAAATCATTTCTTCCGAACCAATATTTACTGGACCTGTAAAATTGGAGTCCATTAATCGTATGATTGCTTCGACACACTCATCAATGTATAAAAAAGAGCGGGTTTGTTTCCCATCACCCCATACCTCAATAGAGTCACCATCTTTTGCTTCGGCTACTTTTCTACACATAGCAGCTGGGGCTTTTTCTTTTCCTCCTGTCCAAGTACCTTGTGGACCAAAAATATTATGAAAACGAGCGATTCGAACATCTATTCCATAATTTCTATTGTATGAAAGATAAAGACGCTCACTGAATAATTTTTCCCACCCATATTCACTATCAGGATTTGCCGGATAGGCTGAGTCTTCTGAACACTTTGGATTATTTGGGTCCATTTGATTATATTCAGGATACATACAAGCAGAGGAGGAGTAAAAAATTTTCTTTACACCTGATTTTTGAGCAGCTCCTAAAATATTTAGATTACATAATGCAGAATTGTTCATAACATCAGCATCGTGTTCTCCTGTAAATATATATCCAGCACCACCCATATCAGCTGCTAATTGATAAATTTCATCTATTCCCTCAACAACCTTTTTTGCAACTACAGGATCTCTTAAATCACCTAAAATAAATTCGTCCGAGTTATTATTACCGTATTCGTTTTCCTTTAAATCAACACCTCTAACCCAAAAACCAGATGATTTTAATTTGTTTACTAAATGACCACCAATAAATCCACCAGCACCACAAACTAATATTTTTTTCATAAGAAATTAAATTTTAAGGCAAAAGTAATTTATTTGTATTGAATTAGAAAATTTCAAATTCAAATAAATTGATTAAGATTCATATGGTTTAGATTTGTATTTTAATATTAGACATAACAACTTAAAACCCTTCAAATATCTTGGTATAAATACTTTAGGTTTAGAAATACATCTTGCTAGCCACCCTAAATATAAATAATCAATCCATAGTGGCATTTTAACTTGTCTGCCTGTTTTAAAAGATATAGCTGCACCAGTACACATTATCGCTGGAGAAAAAGAAAGATTTTCTTTAAGGTATAGCCCCAATTTTTCTTGCGTTCCGCCGCCAATATTAACCATAATCCATTTAGGTTGAACTTCCTCACACATTTTCAGTAAATTATCATCCGTAACATTATTATTGTAAAATGGAGCAGTGTAATTGTAAATCGTATTGTTATTAAATCCGTTTATTTCTAGGTAATTTTTGTTAATACTACCATCTTCATCACTCGGATTTATAAGCATCAATCTGTGCTGATTTATTAAATTAGATTGTTTGGTAAAATACTCAATAAATTCCAAACCGGAAATTTTGTGAAGTTTTTTCTTTGAAATTATATTCCAAATCAAAATCATATATCCACTGTCAGGAATTATTAAATCTGATTTTAGTAATGATTCATAATAAGCTTTATCTTCTTTAATTGTAACTAAAGCCGGTGCGGCAGGTACCGTCATTAATCCTCCATTATGCTTTAAAAGGTTAAATGCATCTGATACTTTACCTTTAATGAATGAAATTCCTAATATTTGAACGGTAGGATTATTGCTTTTTTTTATATCCATCTAAAGGATTATTAATTTTTTTCTGTAAATTTTAACTAATTAAAAAATCACTCATTTTTGGTCAAATAAAGTCTTTAAAACGAGTAACGTCAAAGAATTTCCAAAAATAATTTTTTTTTTAATTTTGAATAGAAAATATGTATAAATTTGTCCCGCTAATTTAATTTAAACATGAAAAAATTAATTTTTGTTTTTGCATTTGTAGTCGTTTCTTGTGGAAGAGAAAAAAAAGAAGTGTCAGCACCCGTAAATGATAAGTTTAGCATCGTATTAGAAGCGGTTTATCAACTTGACGATAGTTTGTCTGTTGTAATAAAAAAAGATGGTTATTGGGATTATGAAAATCCAATATCTTTATCTGTTAAAGGTCAAGATTTAGCTCAAAAAATTACTGTTGACTTACCTGAACAAGTTTATTTAGAAAATTTTCAAGTTACATTAAGCACAAATAAAGAACAAAAGCATTTGGACTTAAAAGGGGTAACCGTCTTGAATAACGAAAAAGTAATGCTGGAAGGTAGTGCACTTAAATATGTACCTTATTTCAATGCCAATTCTGGGATGAAATGGGATGAAAAAATGATGCGTAACGATTTGAGTTTTGATGGTGAATATCCTCCAGGATTTGTAGGAAATGAACAATTAGAATCGGTTTTGATGAATTAAAATAAAAGAGTTGGAAACAACTCTTTTATTATTTTAAATCGTTATATAGTTCATTCCAAAGCCAGCCTTTTTTCTCCCAAGAGTATTCGTTATATGTAAATTCGGAAAGTTGATTTCCTCGTTTAATTCGTTCATTAGTGCTCCAATGTGATGCCTCATTTAAAGCTTGGGTTAAATTTTCCAATTCTGGTTCAATTAAAATACCGCCGTTTTTATTCCATTCTTTTTTTAATCCGGTATTCCATGTAGTTATTACGGGTGTTTTAAGAGAAGCAGCTTCCAAATTCACCATTCCAATGACTTCAGAATAGGAAGGATTCACAAAGGCTCTTGCTTGGCCAAATAGTTTCACTTTCTCATCTCCAATACACTCTCCAACACATTCAATTCGGGAATTTAAATTTTTAGATTCTATGAGTTTTTTGATGGTTTGTGAATATTCATTTGGAAACCCGGCTAGTTTGAGTTTAATTTTTTTATTTTCTATTTTTTCAAATGCTTGAATGAGCAATTCAATTCCTTTAACTTTATGAAATCTACCTAAAAATAAAAAATAGTCCTCTTCGGGATTAAATAAATCACTTTTAGAATTTTCATCAATAGAAATTAAGTTAGGGATTTCAACAATGTTTCTATGACCACTTAAACGGTATAGATTTTCTTTTTCATTACTCGTGATAGCATGTAAAACAGTAGTGTTTTGAAGTAGTTTTTTTAAAATCAAATGGTAATACACTTGTTTTTTAAAACCTTTATCTTGAAACAAATACGGCTCTAACATTCCGTGGGCAGTTAAGACTGATGGTATTTTTTTGATTCTTGCTATTTTAGAGGCAATGTATTGTGGATACATCCACACTCCATGCAGATGAATTATTGAATTGGACTGAATTGTCTTTTGTAAGTAATTTTCCAAATCAGAATTGTAGTGCCATAAATTTCTTTTACTTTGAATTTCGTGAAAAGAGTCTGAAGCTTCTTTGTGAAGGGTAATAACTTTGGATTTAAAATCATCAGATGAATTTAAATAGTGGTCTAATTTTGAAATCATGGTTCGTAAACCACCACTTTCATAAGTTAAGTCTTCAGCAATATGGAAAATTTCTTTAGGCTTCACGAGTTTTGGAGTTGTTGAAAATTTGTTTTTGTTCTTTTACACTAAAGTAGAAAAGCCAAATGAATAAAAATAATTCTGGAGGGAAATAGTGTCCATCTCGAAATAATTTTAGTAAAAAATAAATAAATACTCCTTGAGCAAAAAACAAATCAGGTCTTTTAAAAACGGTAGAACTGTAATACAAAAACAAAAATACTCCGATAATTCCAAAAAGGCCAAACTCAGAAAATAACCGAGTTGCTAATGAGTTGGCATCAAAAGAATTATCGGTATGTCTTTGTTGAATTCTAAGATACTCTGGAGGCCTCATTTCTTTCAAATAATTTTCAGTATGCATGTAATGATGGCTACCGATTCCACTACCTAAAGGATGGTCAATTATATTTTTTTTGGCAATATGCATATTGGCAATCATTACATAGGAACTCAAATTTGTTTTTTCGTCAAATTTTCCGGTTTGAATCACTTTCAATGAGTTGTAGGTATCATCAACTCTCATTTTGAAGAAGGTATGTTCACTGTAAATATAGTAAAAAACAGCTCCTACAATCGGTAGAAGTGCTACTAGATAACCCATTCTGCGTAAAGTTAAATTTGGCAGAATAAACATAAGTCCACAACCTATATAACCTAGAGATGAATTTGATAAAATTAGTGTACCAAAAATTATACTAAATTCCAGATATTTCTTTGATTTTAAATAATAGTAGCAAGCCGGAATAACAACTACAACATAATGGGCAGGTTCTTTAAATATACTCATCAAGCGGTAGCGGGGTTCGTTGTAATTTATAGCATAGAGTATGTATCCTATTACGGCTACATACAAACTCATCTTTACATAAACTTTTATGATTTCTGAGGTTTTAAAAAGAGATACCACACTGTAAAAGTAAGATCCCACTATCGCGATACCAATGATTTGCGAAAGCATAAAATTATAGGGAATACCAATGGCTGTGTAACAAACCAAGCCATGAATAAAGAACCCTAAAAGAATAAAAACAAAGTTGCGATTGAATTTGATGTGATTGATTTTAAGTAAGAGTAAAAAATTTGAAAGAACAATCAAATACAATAATTTCCAATCAATAATATAATTAAAGAAAAAGGCTTCTGTAAAAATGGCAAAAACCGAAGAGTAAAGAATATATTTTTTAATATTTATTTTCAAAAGCCAATTTTTTCAAATTTAAACCAATCCGGATTTGGTATTCAGAATTAGGGTTTGTAAAATATACCATCAACTTCGAGCTGTTTTCCGGTTTTTTTATCATAGAAACCGTTTTCAATAGCCATCAACTTAAAACCAAAGTTTTCTAATTTTTGTTTAATGGTTTCGTAGGTTAATGCACCCTCATAACTTGGAATAAAAGCCATTTCTATTTGAATTCCATTGATTTTACTTAGGCTATTTAGAGCACCTTCTAAAACTTTTTCTTCATAACCTTGGGTATCTATTTTGAGATAGATTTTTTTACCGTTTAATTGCAAGGAATCAAAAAGCGTATCAAGCTTCGCTATTTTTATTTCTTCTTGTGTGATAAAGGAGGCTTCGGGAGCACTTTCGGTTAGTTGTGGAAGGTTATTTAGTAAAGAGCTACTAACAGAGTTTTTAGAAATATTAATAACCGCTACGCCATCGCGTTCGCCTAATGAAGAGTGGTAAACATCCCAAAGCGGGTCGTTTTTTGCATTTTTAGCCAATTTAGTAAAAGCTTCTTGCATCGGTTCAAAAGAAATGATTTGACCTTTGAATCCTAAATTTCTCATCTCACCTCCATACTGACCAATATTGGCACCCACATCTAAAATGACATCTATTTGATTGGATTGAATCAATTTTATACGTCTATCTAGTTCCGGACTCGGATATTTTGAAATTTCAATGCGGGTTACCGAATTAAATAAGCGTTTTAGTTTGAGTAGGAAGCTTTTATTTTGAAGTAGGAATGAATTCATTTTTATGGTTTATCACTAGTCTTGGGCTTTCAACTTATTTATAGCTCCAAATGTACAAATTATTAAAGTTTTGATTGTAATATTTTATTTTTTAAAATATCTATAATATTCCTATTTTGCTTTAAAACCATCTTGAAAACCATCTCCTCTTAATTCAAAATCATCTTGATAAAACCAAGTACAAGGAAATTGGTCAAAACACTGGGAACGCTCTATAGCAGGGTAATATATAGTATGATATTCCATTTTCTTATTTGGAATTAATACAGAGTTAAAATGTATGTTTTTTTTAAATTTCACATTGTAAACGTCATTTTGTAAATAGATGTATTTGTTTGTATTTGATAGAGAACGGTATTCTGTTTTAAATTTTTGATAACTTTCTTGTATTAAGATCAAAAACCCGAGAAACACTAAAATTTGAAATACATTCTTAAAAATTAAAACATATTTTTTAAATAAAGGTTCTAGTAGTAATAACGGTATAACGCTTAAAATCAAAATAAATGAAAAAGAAAAACGAAAATCAGGAGCAGTAAAAAACCAAAAAACGAAACTAAAAATAGAGATAAAAAAGACTAATAAAAGAGATTTACTTTTGAAAAAAAACAACTTTAAATTGGTTAAAATGAAAATAAATAAAGGAGATAAACATGCCGAAATTAAAAGAAATTTATTGGTTGTTGTTTGTAATTTCCACCATTTTGGAATCCATTCAGTATAACTTAAATTAAGCACTTCAGTTTTAGATTCAAAAGGTATTCTAGCCCAAGATGTAATCCACTCCCGTATACTAATTACTTTTTCGACTTTTATTTTCCAATCAAAGTCAAAAAGATCTAAATGTTCCATTGGGAATATTAAATATCCAGTTAAAATAACATTTCTAATTAACCAAGGAGAAACTAAAATAAAGCTAATTATTAAAAAAGATTTAACTTTTTGAAAAACAGATATATCTCTGTTAATTAAAGCAATAAAACTTAACAACAATAATGGAGCAGTTGAAATTTTTAAAGTAAAACAAAAAAGAGAAACAACTACAAAGAGAATTTGTTTTTCGCTAATTGATTTAACATCTACAATAATCTGAAGCATTAAAAAAGCTACAAATATATTTGGTAATAAATCGGTTCCCGGAGACGAAATATCTGACAAATACTGTTTTGTAAAATAAAAGAAGAAAACAAATAAAAGTAAACCTTTGGACTTAGAAATATTAAAAATGCTTTTAAAAATCCATATACCAAAAACGAAATAAACACAAGAGTTTACAGGAAAAATGTATTGATTATATAGTTCGTAAAAAGAAAAACAGGCACTTAAAGTAAAAACACTTGAGTTTAATCCAAAGCGATCATGTAAATTTGCTAAGCCTGGAACAACCTTATAGTTTTCTATCCATTGAATTGCGTTAATATGATACAGATAAGAGTCATAATTTTGTGGAACTAAAACAGATACTAGTAATGTAAGAATTACTAAGCCAACAATTAAACCTACTGTTTTTTTGTTTCTTTTAAACCATTTAAAATTGTAAATCTGAAATCTCCCAATAAAAAAAGATTTGTGTTTGTAGAAGAAAATTACTGATGGAACAGAAATAAAAATTAAAGTATAAAATGTGATTGGACTAAAAACAGAAATGAAATTTAAAATAGTTCCAATAAAGCAAATTCCTATAAAGAAATGATCTATTAAACTATATTTAGTTCTTTGTTTGGTATCAAATAGTTTGAGAGCCATTCCTCCAAAAGATATTGAGAGAAAGATTATAACACTAAAACAAAAGAGTAAAATAAGCATTGTTTAAACTTTTTTGGATACACATATAACAGATAACCCTATTTTGTTTAGTATAATTTTATCTGCCCATCTAAAAACAGGAACCAATAAATTGAATAATCCCATTTGATTTTCTGGTATGGTTTTTTTCTTCAATATTGATCCAGATACATACCAACCTATAATCCCAATAAAATTAAAATAAAAAGAGTTGACAATTTCTAGATGATTTTCAGCAATTACAGTTTCAATTTTTTTTCTTGTATAACGTCTGAAATGTTCAAGTTCTTTGTCGAAGTTATTGAATAAAAATTGATAAGCAGGTACTAAAATAATGAGATTACCTCCTTTTTTTAATAACTTTTTACAATTAGCTATTGCTTGCTTATCGTCTTCAATATGTTCAATTACATTCAAAGCGAAAACAGTATCAAATGTTCCAATTATTTCATCGTATTTCGTGTCAAATTCAGGATCAATCAGATTTATTTTAATAGTTGGATTTGTAAATTTTTTTGAAACAATTTCAAGGTAATTTTCTCTTAAATCGCTTAGAACAATATCTTGAGAGTCTTGTATAAAAAATTCAGAAATATTACCTATTCCACAACCAATCTCTAAGATTTTACCCTTACAAAACGGTTTTATTGTTTCATACATCCATCTGTTGAATTTATTCGCTTTTTCTATAACATGAAGGGTTTCCATTCCTTCAAGATCAATTTCTTTTAAACTCATAATCTTATTTTATCTTGAATAAACCATATTTTAAAATGCAATAAATAGCTCTAAAGCCATCTTTCCAGCCTATTTTTTTTCCTTCTTCATAGGTTCTTCCGTAATAGGAGATACCCACTTCATAAATTCTAATTTTGGGTATTCGTGAAATTTTAGCGGTTATTTCTGGTTCAAAGCCAAAACGTTTTTCACGAAGCGGAATTTGTTGAATGATATTGGTATTGAAAAGCTTGTAACACGTTTCCATATCTGTAAGATTAAGATTGGTAAACATGTTAGATAAAAAAGTTAAAAATTTATTACCTATAGTGTGCCAAAAGAAAGAAATTCTATGTGGATTTCCGCCCATAAAACGGCTACCATACACTACATCGGCAAAACCATCTAAAACCGGTTGAATCAATAAATTAAATTCGTTGGGGTCGTATTCTAAATCTGCATCCTGAATAATCAAATATTCACCTGTAGCCTTACTAATTCCGGTGTGTAGTGCAGCTCCTTTGCCTTTGTTTACCTCATGTTTAAAGTATTGAATCGACATATCAGGATGAGTTTCAATGTATTTTAAAATAGCTTCCTCAGTATTGTCTTTAGAACAATCGTTTACAATAATGATTTCTTTTTCAATGCCATTAGGTAATGTAACATTTTGAAGTTTATCTAATATAAAATGAATAGTTGGACCTTCGTTGTAAGCAGGTATTATTATAGAAAGTTTGTTCATTTAAGTTTGGTTTGTTTATTTAATTTTTGACTATGGTGCGGAAAGATATAGAAATTTTTTTCAAATGATTTTGTGTGTGAGATTCTTTTTTACAATTCTGTATGATTCCCAGGGTTGTAAAAAGCACCAAATGAATACCAAAACTGCAGAAGCTATAGCTACTGAAGAAACTCCAAAATGAAATTGAATAAGAAAATAGGTGATGGGAATTTTTAACAAGACACTTACTACCAAGGTTAGGATGTACCTCTTTAATTCTCCGATACCACTTAGAAAAAAACCATAAAAAAGCGAATACAATCGAAATAAGGTTAAGAATCCAATTGAAATGAATAACGTTTGAGAATAGTTAAAATCAGGTGAAATCCAAAGAGGAAATATCCATGGAGCTAACAAAGCAAAAAACACAAATAACAAAGAAATAACTAAAAACCCTAAGTTGAATTTGCGAAAACCCTCAAGCAACCAATGGTATTCTTTTTCATAATATTTTTTAGCAAAAATAGACCATAAGGGAGACATAGCCGCCATTAAAACCATTAGTGGAAATTGAAAATATTTGGTCAAAATCTCATAAGAAACTACCTCGGTTGAACCAAAAAAATAACTGATTAAATAGGTGTCAGAATTAAAAATAAAAATAAAGCACACTTGTATAATCATAAACTTCATACCCATCCGGTAAAGTTCTTTCAAGAAATTTTTAGGTGATTTTGTTCTTTGTTGAAAAGAAATTTTTTCACTTTTAAACAAGTGCATCGTATACCCTAAATGCACACCAATCCCTACAATACCATTGCAAATAGAAACCATAAGTAATTTAGTATCTGCGTCAAAATCGTTTCCCCATAAGTAAAGGGAAACCAAGGATATCAAGAAAAAAATTTGATTAACGGCAATTGATTTTTCGGCATATTTTCCTTTTAAAAAACCTACGTAAAGAGACTTGTGAGTATTGAGAATAAATTGAACACAAAAAAAACCTATGTTTAAAACAAAAAGAAACTGAATAAATCCAAGTGAAAAACCGGTAATGTTTAAAATGTTCGTTATATCAAAAAAATAAATTAATACTGAAAAAATTAAGAAAGAAAAAAAGGCAATAACGGTAGTAATTTTATAAGTTGATTTAATGTAAGCGTTTAATTGTGAGGGATTATTCTCTAATTTTAGAACCGGAATTTTGGATTTGAGTACACTCGAAATACCCAAGTCCATTAATAAAATCCACTGAAACAAAGCAAATATTAGAACCCAAATACTAAAACTGTTTTCTCCCAAAAACTGTATTAAAAGCGGAATGGATATAAAAAGGGATAGACCTGATATACCTTTATAGACACCGCTTAAAAATAAATTGTTTTGAAATAAAATTCGAAATTTTTGCATCAAATGGAAAGGGGTTAAAATTCACTTATGCTATCACAATAAATTGATTCTATGTCAAATTTTAAATCAATTGGCAATATACGAGATTGAATGCAAATATAATCTAAAGTGTTATTTAATTACATTTTTGAGTAGTCAATAGTAAAAATTACTTGTATTATGAAAAAAATAGTACCTTGCAAAGGGTTTGAATTATTTTATTTCAAATGTAGAACATGTATAAAGCTCAACAAACAATATATACTTTTTTTAAGGATATACTTTTTGAATCTAAAAATCACCATTCCTTTTTACCCATGGTATTGCTTTTAGTTACCTTGCCACTGCATAATGGTTTAAACAATGTGATGCTAGTTTTGTTCGCTCTATCTGTCATTTTCTCTTTTAAAAGAGAAAATGTGCATTGGGTTAAAAATTTATTTCCACTCATAGTTTTATTTTTTATAACAATTCTTTCTTTGTGTTGGAGTATAGATTTAGAGAGGTCTTTAAGAGCATTACCCCGATTTACAGCTTTTCTTTTAGTGCCTGTTTTATTTATGCTTTCTAAGCCTTTTAGTAGTAAACAGTTGAGTCAAATTTTGAGAATTTACAGTTATTCTATTGTGATTTATTGTTTGTTTTTTACACTAAAAGCTTTCAGTCTTTTTATTATTTCACAAGATGTCTCCTTTTTTTTCTTTCACGGATTGGTTCCTAAAGAACTGAATGCGGTTCATGTCTCGGTTTATGTTGGTATGGCTTTTTTCATTTTAATTCAGCAAAACCCCAAAAGTTATTTAACAACTCTTTCGCTTTTATTGTTATTTGTTTTTATGATATTATTATCTGCCTATGCTATTTTAATTACTTTTTTACTGCTTTTTATTGTTTATTTGTTTTATTTCACCAAAACAGGAAAACAATTGAGGCTTCGAAACCTAATAGTCTTTATTTTGTTTATTGGAAGTGTTTTTTTTACGGGTAAAATTCAAGATTCTGTAGAAAGTGAATTAAAAGCAAAGTCAGAAAAAAGTATTAATCATACCGTAATAGCAAAAGAAGAAGTGGGTTTAAGAATAGTAAGTATCAATGAAGCCTGGACAAACAAAGAGTTTTCACCCAACGATTTTTTTCCAGGAACCGCTTTTCGGGTTTATCAAGCTCGCTTATTCTATGAGTTATTTCAAGAAGAGAAAGTGTTTTGGACAGGTTTCGGCTTGAATGCATCCTATAAAAAACTACAAGAAAAAGCTAAATCATATAATGTTTTTCAAGGAAATGAAACACAAGAAGGTTACCAAAATAAAAATTTTCACAACCAATACATTCAAAATTTTGCTGAACTTGGAGTATTAGGTTTTTTGATTTTGGTGATAATTATTTATATTATAATGAAAAACGCATTAAAAAATAAAGATTTTATTCAAATTGCTTTCGCAGTTCTAATGATAAGTTTATTTTTGACGGAATCTTTTTTGTGGAGACAAAGAGGAGTGGTGTTTTTTTGTTTATTTTACTGTCTATTTAACGCAAAAGAGAGTTTAGCCCCTATAAAAGAAAGACAATGAAAAGAATATTAATTACTGGTGCAGCTGGTTTTCTGGGTTCGCATCTTTGTGATCGTTTTATAAAGGAAGGATATTACGTTATTGGGATGGATAACTTAATCACCGGAGATTTAAAAAACATACAACATTTGTTTAAAGAAGAACATTTTGAATTTTATCATCATGACGTCACAAAGTTTGTATTTGTTCCCGGGAAATTAGATTATATATTGCATTTTGCTTCACCTGCTAGCCCGATAGATTATCTGAAAATTCCTATTCAAACCCTAAAAGTAGGTTCTCTGGGAACACATAATTTACTGGGATTAGCAAGAGTAAAAAAAGCAAGAATATTAATTGCCTCTACTTCTGAAGTATACGGAGACCCATTAGTCCATCCGCAAACCGAAGAATACTATGGAAACGTAAACACCATAGGGCCTCGTGGAGTGTATGACGAAGCAAAACGATTTCAAGAATCCATCACCATGGCATATCATACTTTCCACGGTTTAGAAACCCGAATTGTTCGTATTTTTAATACCTATGGACCTCGTATGCGATTAAACGACGGTCGTGTAATTCCTGCGTTCATTGGTCAAGCTTTACGTGGAGAAGATTTAACCATTTTTGGCGATGGGATGCAAACCCGTTCTTTTTGTTATGTGGACGATCAAGTAGAAGGAATTTACAGACTTTTATTATCGGATTATCATATGCCGGTTAATATTGGAAATCCTGATGAAATCACCATAAAAGATTTTGCAGAAGAAATCATAAAACTAACCGGAACACAACAAAAAGTAGTGTATCATCCTTTACCCATAAACGACCCGTTGCAACGCCAACCGGATATTACAAAGGCAAAAGAAATTTTAGGATGGGAACCCAAAGTTTCTAGAGCTGAGGGTATGAAGATTACTTATGAGTATTTCAAAACATTATCTACCGAGGAACTTTTGAAAGAAGAACATAAAGACTTTTCAGGATTCATTCATTAAAATGGTAGCAGCTCAAAGAGGAAGATATTCTAAATATATTCGACCAATAAGTGTTTTTTTAGACTTGTTGGTTGTTGTATTTTTATCTTTATTCTTTTTTAAAAACCTATCAATCGATTTTTTTTATTTTGAAGTTTATTTAATTATTTCTTGGTCTTTAATTGCTTTTATTGTTGGTTTTTATGAAGTTTATCGCTTTACGACTCCTGTTGAAATCTTATCTAAAATACTTAAACAATTTGTAGTTTTTTGTTTGGTTGTAATTGCTTATTTTCCGTTTGCTAAGGAATCTGTTTTTAGTGGAAGGGCAATAGCTTTTTACATGGTTTCGTCCTTTATTTTGATCGTTTTTATAAAATACTTGCTTTTCTATTATTTAAAAAAATACAGAATTGTCACCGGAAGTAATTTTAGGAATGCAATTATTATAGGGTTTACAGAAGAGGCTAAAAATCTAAAAGAACTTTTTGAAAATAGAAATGACTATGGTTATCGTTTTTACGGCTATTTTTCTGATAAAAAAACAAATGAAAACATAAAAGGTAAAGTAAGTGATGTCAAGACATTTGTTGTAGAAAACAAAATAGACGAGATTTATTGTTCCTTAAATGAAATTACAAACGAACAACTCAAAGAGTTAGTAGAATTTGCTGATGAAAATAATAAAACCATTAAGTTTATTCCAGATACAAAACAAATTTTTTCCAAAAACTTGAAGATTGATTATTACGAAATGTTTCCGGTTCTTTCGTTGCAAAGAACATTATTGCATGTGCCAATAGTTAAAGGGTTTAAAAGATTTTTTGACATTGTTTTTTCGTTGTTGGTCATTGTTTTTTTATTATCGTGGTTAATGCCAATTTTGGCTATACTTATTAAATTAGAATCAAAAGGGCCTGTTTTTTTCAAACAAGGAAGACCTGGTTTGGATGAAGAAGAATTTTTTTGCTATAAATTTCGTTCCATGCAAATTAATCATACTACTGAAAAAGAAGCATCAAAAAATGACCCAAGAGTCACTAGAATTGGTCGTTTCTTGCGAAAAACCAGTTTGGATGAAATGCCGCAATTTTTCAATGTGCTAGTTGGTGATATGTCGGTAGTTGGTCCACGACCACATCTTTGGTCTCAAAATAAAGCCTATGGGAATCGAATCAAAAAATATATGGTTCGTCATTATGTAAAACCCGGCATCACAGGTTTAGCTCAAGTAAAAGGTTTTAGAGGCGAAATTGAAACAGATGAAGACATGATAAATCGTATCAAATACGATGTTTTTTACATAGAAAATTGGTCGTTTGTGATGGATATAAAAATCATATTTCAAACTGTAATCAATATCTTCAAAGGAGAAGAAAAGGCATACTAATGAATGCTTTAGTTTCCATAATTACTCCTACTTTTAATTCTGCAAAATATATTGCAGAAACGATTCAATCCGTACAAAATCAGACGTATTCCAATTGGGAAATGATAATTGTAGATGATGCTTCGTCTGATGAAACAGTACAAATTATTGAAAGCTATTCCAAAAAAGATGTAAGAATAAAAAATATAATTTTTGAAGATAATAAAGGGGCTGGAATTGCTCGCGATACAGCAGTAAAAATCTCAAAAGGTAAATACATAGCTTTTCTTGATGCGGATGACATATGGAAGGTTAATAAATTGGAAAAGCAATTGAATTTTATGAAAAAAAATGAATTATATTTCACTTTTTCATTTTATGAATGTATTGATGAAGATGGAGTTTTATTAAATAAACTTATTCAATGTCCTCAAAACTTAAGTTATCGGCAGCTTTATTTTTGTAACTATGTAGGAAACTTAACTGGAATTTATGATGTTGATTTTTTTGGCAAAATTTCAATATCACATGTAAGAAAAAGACAAGATTGGATAATGTGGTTAACTATTCTAAAAAAAATTAAAATAGCTTATCCTGTTCAAGAAAGCTTGGCCTTATATAGGATAAGAAAAAATTCAATTTCTTCTTCAAAATTAGATTTAATTAAATACAACTACAAAGTATATCGAGAGCATCATAATTGTAATGTATTTGTTGCAATTATAAGTATAATTATTTTTTTATTTATTCAATTGTTTGTAAAGCCTTCATACATTAAAAAGAGTAGTGAAAGTTAAAAAGGGTTGCTTATAATTTTGGTTTAATTTCTAATACTTTTTTATTTAATATCTGTTTGAAATTGTTTTAACTTACCACTTTTTGTTCGTTCTAAAATTGTTTTTCTGTTATAAGTAAACGTTAAACCAGGTTCTAAATATTCGGCAATTGATTTTTCAATTTCTTTAATTTGGATTTCATTTAATTCTGTAGAACTTACATAATCTATTTCAAAATGATCAATCTTTTTTTGTCTGATTATGAATTCTTTTACGTTGCCATCGTCTTTTATTATACTTTTTGTCACATAATAAAAGGTTAAACCGGGTGATTTTTTCCCACTTGGTAAGACAGCAAAATCATTCGTTCTCCCAATTAATTTTTTTAAATAAACATTCTTAAGTGTACTTTTTTCATCAATTATTCCAATATCGCCAATTTCATATCGAATAAAAGGATGTGCGAAATTATATAATGAAGTAATTACAATTTTACCTTCTTTCCCGTTTGGAACTGGCAAATTGTTCTCATCTAAGATTTCAACAAAAATAGTTTCAGTATTTACTTGCCATTCACCTTTTGGGTTTTCAAACGCAATTAAGTCTAGTTCTGATGCACCATATTCATTTATGATAGGAATGCCTAAATATTTTTCCAACATTTTTCTATCATCTTCGAAAAGCATTTCTGAAGTTACCATGCAAATCTTAAGAGTTGGACAAACATCAGTTAGAATGATGTTTTTTTCTTGTAAATATTTACCAAATAATACTATTGAACTAGTGTAGCCATTGATATAGTTAAATTTTTTATTTTTAAATTGTATCAATATTGTATCCAAAACTTTCTCTGATAAATCGAATATAGGAAAACGATATCGATGACTTAAAAAATCCTTTAAACGTTCTTTATAATAACCATAAAAATCGAGAGGAATTCCATAAAATCGAGCTTGAAAGGAACTGTTAAAGTCAATTCCATACCATCCAAAACGATGAAGTATTGAAGCCCATGTAATTGCATGAGCTTTTTTATCTTTAGCAAAAATAAAAGGATCACCACTTGAACCGGATGTTTTATTTACAAAAACATTTTTTTCTAAATAACCATTGGAAAGTCTCTCCTTAAGAGGTTTTTGTAAGTCTTTTTTAGTTAGTACTGGTAATTCATTCCAAGAATTAAATGATTTTCCTTTGTTTAAAGTACAATAAAACGAATTGTTTTGTAAATGAAATTCTACAATTTCCTTCTTTTTGTTTACAATATATTTTTGATAATCCTTTTCAGGTATTTTTACTATTTCCTCAAATTCTTTCATTGCTTTCTTTATAGGAAAACCACTCATTTTTAATGAAAGAAGAAATATATTAAACATTCAAAAGAAATTTCTTCAAAAATATAAAATCCAAAACCGATAAACTATTCAACCGTCTTTTTTTTTATCTCAAAACAAAGTATTTTTGCCCAACAACAACTTGAACAACTAAGAAGTTCAACAAAAGCAACACAACATGACAATTTTACTACTTGGTTCTGGCGGACGCGAACATGCGTTGGCATGGAAACTACTTCAAAGCTCAAAATGTTCCAAACTTTTTGTAGCTCCCGGAAATGCCGGAACTGCTTCCATAGCAACAAATATTTCAATCCAACCAACCGATTTCGAATCCATAAAAAAGTTGGTTGTGGAAGAAAAAATTGAAATGGTTGTCGTTGGGCCGGAAGACCCATTAGTATCCGGAATTTTTGATTTTTTTAAAAATGATAAAGATTTAAATTCAGTTCCGGTGATTGGCCCTTCAAAAGAAGGTGCAAAACTGGAAGGCAGTAAAGAATACGCCAAAGAATTTCTAATCAAACATAAAATTCCAACCGCAGCCTATGATAGTTTTTCAGCAGAAACAGTTGAAAAAGGATGTCAATTTTTAGAAACGTTATCACCTCCGTATGTTTTAAAAGCGGATGGTTTGGCAGCCGGAAAAGGGGTTGTAATTCTTAATGTTTTGGAAGAAGCTAAAACGGAATTGCGAAACATGTTAGTGCATAAAAAATTTGGAAATGCCAGTTCAAAAGTAGTGATTGAAGAATTTTTAGATGGAATCGAATTAAGTTGTTTCGTTTTAACCGATGGAAAAGACTACAAAATTCTTCCCACAGCTAAAGATTATAAACGAATTGGCGAAGGAGATACCGGTTTAAACACCGGCGGAATGGGAGCCGTTTCTCCTGTTCCCTTTGCCGATGCTGTTTTGATGGAAAAAATTGAAACCCGAATCGTAAAACCAACCATTGAAGGTCTTCAAAAAGACGGAATCGAATACAAAGGTTTTGTTTTCATTGGCTTAATTAATGTGGATGGCGAACCGATGGTGATTGAATACAATGTAAGAATGGGTGATCCGGAAACAGAAGTTGTGATGCCAAGAATTAAATCAGACTTGGTTGAATTATTCCAAGCGGTTGCCAATCAAACGTTAAATGAAATTTCACTTGAAATCGATTCCAGAAGTGCTACAACAATTATGGTAGTTTCAGGTGGATATCCGGAAGAGTACGAAAAAGGAAAAATCATTTCAGGAATTGAAAATGTGAACGGCTCTTTAGTTTTTCATGCCGGTACCAAACTAGAAAACAAAAACATTGTTTCAAATGGAGGAAGAGTTTTGGCTATTACGTCGTATGGAATAGATTTTAAAGAGGCCATAAAAAAATCTTACCAAAATATAGAAAAGCTACATTTTGATAAGATGTATTATAGAAAAGATATCGGATTTGATCTTTAAATTTAAAATAAGTAGAAGTTGGATTGATAAAAATCTGACTTCTGTTTTTTTTACTTAAAAAAAGAATGAGCCGTAGTATCTTGGTTTTCTTCGTTGTTGGCTTTGTGTAATTTTAATTGTTTAATCCAATAAACAATTGCAGCTGAACAGATAATCATAAACAACCAATTGATGGTATTGGCTCCCCACCAATTTGACAATTCCAAATTTCTGAAAAAATCGTATGGAAGAAAAAGAAAATCTACAAATAATGATTGAATTCCCTCGAAAAATGCTTTCATGGTATAAAGTATTATATTTACAACCACAAAAGTATAAAATATCCTTATGATTGCAAGTATTTTTAGTAAATCAAGACCATTTAATTACATTTTAGTTGTTGTTACTTTGGTTTTGTCTTTCTTTATCTACCAAATTCAACAACAAAATAGCAGCACAGCATCAAACGAAATTATGGGTTGGTTGCCTAAATTGGGCATTTTATTGACGTTAATTGCCTCATTATTTATTACCAATTTCATCACTAAACGCAACGGATTAAGTAAAGACAATAGCTATTCAGCACTTTTTTTTGTTGCTTTTTTACTATTTATACCTAAAGTTTTTACAGATAGTTCAATCGTTATTTCTGGCTTTTTCGTATTGCTGGCTATGAGAAGATTGATTTCCATGAAATCGTTGGTCACGCCAAAAGAAAAAATATTTGATGCTTCCTTGTGGATTTTTATAGCCGCTTTGTTTCATTTTTGGAGCATACTTTTTATCGTAATCGTTTTTGTTTCGATAGTATTTCACGTTTCAGGAGATTACAGAAATTGGGTGCTTCCTTTTATTGCTTTTTTTGCGGTGGGAATTGTTTTCCTGTTTTTCTCACTACTTTTTGATAAAACTTGGATTTATTTAATTTGGAATCAAATAGAAGTTGACTTTACTTTTTTTTACTTAGAACGATCAGCTGCAAACGCAGCTTTGATTTTGTATGGATTGTTTTCATTCGTATTTTTAATTGCAATGCTCCTTACGCTTTCAAAACGACCCATTATTATGTTAGCGTCTTACAAAAAGGTAATTTATATCTTCTTAATTAGTCTTTTAATATATGTAGTTTCTCCAGAAAAAAACAATGCATTATTATTGTTTAGCATCATGCCACTATCAATTTTAGCAACAGCTTATGTGGAAATTAGTAGAGATACTGTGCTAAAAGAAATTATTGCCGGTTCGGTTTTGGCGTGTGGAATACTATTGTTTGTTTTTCAACTATAATTTTACACCATAAGCCAAATCGCCCGCATCGCCCAAACCGGGAACGATGTAGTTTTTCTCATTTAATTTCTCATCTAAAGCGGCAACCCATAAATGACAATTGGCAGGAAGATTTTCTTCTAAATACGCAATCCCTTCGGGAGCTGCAATCACTACAGCAATGTGAATTTCTTTCGGTTTCTGCTCTAAATGCAATTTATTTAAAACAGCTACAATCGATTGTCCTGTGGCTAACATCGGATCAATCAAAATTAGAGTCTTGTTTTCAAAAGAAGGTGCTGCTTGATATTCTACCAAAATATCAAAATAAGCATCATTATTTGGATGATGACGATAAGCCGACACAAATCCGTTTTCGGCATTATCAAAAATGTTCATAAAACCGGTGTGCAATGCCAAACCGGCTCTCAAAATAGAACACAAAACCACATGGTCTTCCAAAGCTGTAGTTTTTTTTATACCAAGCGGTGTTTGCACTTCAATAGGAACATAGGGCAGCGTTTTACTCAATTCATATGCCATAATTTCGCCTATTCGTTCAATGTTTTTTCGGAAACGCATGCTGTCTTTTTGTACCGAAACATCTCGAATTTGTGCCAAAAAATGATTGAGAATACTGTTTTGTTCCGAAATATAATGAAGATGCATAAACGTTTTAGTTTTGAATTAGTTTGATAAAGGTATAAAAAGTATATTTGTATTTTAAAATTTAATCCTATGTTTTCACAATTTGCGTTTTCTGTTTTTGAACAAAGTATAGCCGATTATCATATTCATGATAATGTATATCAACCGGTTAACAACCCGTATCCTAAAGATAAAATCGAACATTTATTGTATGCCAAAAATTGGGTTGACACCGTGCAATGGCATTATGAAGACATCATCCGTGATCCGCAAATTGATCCGGTAGCAGCCTTAGATTTAAAACGAAAAATTGATGCATCCAATCAAGTTCGCACTGATATGGTGGAATATATTGACAGCTATTTTCTTCAAAAATATAGTTCTGTTTCGGTTAAACCGGAAGCAAAAATCAACACCGAAAGTCCGGCTTGGGCCATCGACCGTCTTTCTATTTTGGCTTTAAAACTTTATCACATGAGCGAAGAAGCCAATCGTGCTGAAGCTACTCCGGAACACAGAGCCAAATGTCAGGAAAAATTAAACGTGTTGTTAGAACAAAAAAGCGATATGTTTTCGTCTATCGACCAATTGTTGAAAGATATTGAAAGCGGAGACAAATTCATGAAAGTCTATAAACAAATGAAAATGTACAACGACGAGGAGTTGAATCCTGTTTTGTATCAGAATAAGAAGTAAATTGTTTTAAACCATTAAGAAATTAAGAAAAGTTAAGCATTAAAATTTAATGAATCTTAATTCCTTAATGGTTTTTAATTTTTAATAAACAATTAATTGTCTCAAAAACCCCAACATATCCTCGTCATCCGACTCTCAGCCATGGGCGATGTGGCCATGACCGTTCCGGTTTTGCGAGCGTTAATTCAACAACATCCTGAACTTAAACTTACCGTTGTTTCCCGACCTTTTTTTAAACCTTTTTTCGACGGAATTCCAAATGTAAATTTCTTTGCGGTTGATTTACAAAAACGCCACAAAGGATTTTTCGGTTTGCTTCAATTGTTTTCAGATTTAAAAAAATTGGATATTGATGCGGTTGCTGATTTACATAATGTTCTTAGATCAAAAGTTGTTAAAAGTTTATTCGCTTTAAGCGGAAAAAAAGTAGCGTTCACAGACAAAGGAAGAGCAGAAAAAAGAGCGTTGACCCGTTTGACAAACAAAGTTTTCAAACCCATAAAACCTATGGTAGAACGCCATGTGGAAACATTTAAAAAACTCGGATTTTCTTTTGATTTAAATCACCCGAACTTTCCTCCCAAAGCAGTTTTATCAGATGAAATTCTGAATATCACCAAAAATAAAAATCAAAATTGGGTCGGAATTGCACCGTTTGCTCAATATGAAGGAAAAGTTTATCCACTCGATTTAATGCAAAAAGTGATTGATGAATTGGCGGAAAATAATTCCATCAAAATTTTCCTTTTTGGGGGTGGAAACGAAGAAATTCAGCAATTAAATCAATTGCAAAATAATCATTCAAACGTAATCGTTTTAGCCGGAAAATTGAAATTCAAACAAGAATTAGACGTAATTTCCAATTTAGATGTTATGCTTTCCATGGATTCCGGAAATTCGCATATTGCAGCTATGTTAGGTGTGAAAGTCATTACACTTTGGGGAGCCACACACCCGTTTGCCGGATTTTCACCATTTAATCAACCGTTGGAAAATTGTATCACCGCAGATAGAGAGAAATTTCCGCTTTTGCCAACTTCTATTTATGGTAACAAGAAAGTAGAAGGTTATGAAGTGGCAATGCGAACAATATCAGTAGAAAGTATTGTAAAAAAAATAGACACTCCTTTCTTAATTTTGCATGGTAGTAAAGATGAAGTTGTGCCTATAGAACAAGCTCTTGAAATGAAACAGTGGAATAACTCTATTGAACTTAAAATTATTGAAAACGCTGATCATTCATTTGGAGCTTCCCATCCTTTTTTAGCAAAAGATTTTCCTTCTGATGTCAAAAAAGTTCTAAGTGAAACCATAGGGTTTTTAAAAAAGAATCATTAATTCTTTTCATTCAATTTTAAATCTCAGAAAAGTTATAAACTTCATGCTTATTTCATGATCATTTCTCTAAATTTGCTTAATGGAAGAAAACGAAAATAGACTAATAGAATCTGCCATAAGAAGGATGAGAAAACCAATCAATCCTGTCAGTTTAGAAATAGGAAAGATACCGCCTCAGGCTGTTGATCTGGAAGAAGCTGTACTGGGTGCTGTTATGATTGAAAAAGAGGCTGTCAATGATGTAATTGATATTCTTGCTCCTTTAAGTTTCTATAAAGAAGCCCATCAAAAGATTTTTGGTGTGATTCAAGATTTATTTTCAAAATCTGAACCAATTGATATTCTTACTGTTACAGAAGCCTTAAAAAAGAAAGGTGAGCTTGATTTTGTTGGAGGAGCCTACTATATTGCTCAACTTACCAATAGAGTTGCTTCGGCAGCTAATGTTGAGTACCATGCACGTATTATCTCCCAAAAATTTATTCAAAGAGAATTAATTCGAATTTCTTCTGAGACCATTAAAATGGCTTACGAAGACACTACAGATGTGTTTGATTTATTAGATAAAGCTGAAGGAGATTTATTCAAAGTTGCTGAAGGAAACATCAGAAAGAATTATGATAAAATGAGTACGCTTATTCACCAGGCAGTTACTCAAAT